>QCSN01000013.1 GCA_003211515.1 Synechococcus sp. AG-670-F04 | reverse complement strand
TCTGATCAAGGAATTCGAGCGTGAGCTGGCGATCATCCGCGGCCGCGTTGACGGTCTGGAAGCCCGCGTCGGCGAACTGGAAGCCACCCAGTTCTCCACCACCACCAAGCTCAAAGGCAAAACGGTCTGGGTTGCGGGTGCAACGCGTGCCAAGGGCGACAATTTCAGGGTCATTGCTCCTGGAACGAGAGATGATGATGGTAATTTGGTGGATCGCCCTGGTGCCCGTAATCAGTACAATCAAGACTGGGGTGCATTCAACTTCTCCTATGATTTGCGCCTTGAGTTGAAGACTTCATTCACTGGAAAAGACCTTCTATTTACTCGGCTTCGCGCAGGCAATATGGGCGATACAAGCCCATGGGATGGCAACGGAGTCTCACTCAACAAATTAGATACGGCAGCTCCTGGTGGGAATGGGGTCGAAGTTGACCGTTTGTATTATCGATTCCCAGTTGGATCAAATGTCATCATTCAAGCTGGCCCGTTAACTCGTAATACCGAGATGATGGGATACAAAGCGACGGCTTATGCCAAAGGGGGCACGAAGGTTCTTGACTTTTTCGGTGGATCTTTGGGGGTTCCAGGCGTATGGAATAAGGAAACTGGAGGTGGTTTTGGCGCTATATACACCAACAAGAATAACGTTTCGAAGGGCAATCCCTATTTTACTGTTGCAGCCAATTATGTAGCGGATAGTGGAGAAGCCAATGATGGCAACCCTTCGAGCGGAGGTTTTATGACTGATAATTCGGAAGGAAACATAACAAGCCAGATTGCATATGGTAATAAAAAATGGGGCATGGCTCTTGGTTATCGCAAAGGCCAGTGTGAGGCTAAGTTCCGTACTGCCACAATGTTTACAGTAGATGATAAATTTGGTACACCCTGTACCGTAGATAATAAAAAGGGTGAATCTGTTCGTTCCGGTGCTTACAGTAATAGCTGGTCTTTTAACGCCTTCTGGCGTCCAGATGATTCAAGTTGGATTCCATCGGTCAGCGGTGGTGTTGGAGCATCTTATTTGACAGGTAATCGTCATTGGGAACACCAGGTGATTAAGCGATCTTATGCAAGTTGGATGATTGGTTTGACTTGGAGCGATGTGTTCATGGATGACAACGCCATGGGCTTCGCTGTTGGTCAGCCTCAGTTCACGTATAACGTTGATCGCAAAAATGATGATAGTGATTTTATTGCGGATGGAGGATATGCAATGGAATTCTGGTACAAATATCAAGTCACCGATAACATTTCTGTCACTCCGTCTGTTTATTGGTTGTCACGCCCCTGGGGAGACAATACCCGTAATTGGAATGGCGACTATAAGTCTCTTGGAGTCTTTGGCGGTTTAGTACAGACTACATTCAAGTTCTGATATCAAACAAATCTCTTGCTTATATTTTAAAAGATTCACTAGCCCCCTTCAGTGGGGGCTTTTTGATGGTTGATTCTTCTTATTGGCCGAATCATTTTTGCCATAAAAATTCTTGTTGGTTAATCCTCGCCTTGGGCGGTGTGCGTGGCTCTTTTGTCAGATCTTCTTTGCGGGAACCATTTTGGTGGACATCTCCAATCAGCCAAAAAAAAGGCCACTCAATGAGTGGGCCTTCGGGGTGTGTGAGGTGTTGGTTCCTTGTGTGAGGAGGCCAACAACCCTTTTGTAGCATCAATACGGTGCCAGTCCGCGATCCGACCCAGAGATACTGGCACAGTGCCAGTTCACTGACTATTATTTGGTTGTGAGGAAAAAGCGTCTCGAGGGGTGGAAACAAGGCAACACTCCCTGGAAATGTTTCAAAACCCCTGCCTTCGGCGGGGGTTTTGTTTTTTCTGATTGTTCAACTGCGCCTCCCAATTCAGAAATCGAAACCGAATCGGACAGGGTGATCAATTTCAGGATTCAGATCATGGGCGATTCTCCTAGAGGAATTATTTTCAGCACGACAGAACAGATCACCTGTTGAGAAGCAGCTGTTAAGAAGCGACGTCTTCGAGGAAATTTGTGTGGCCGACGGCGGTACACCACCGGAGCGATTCGACCACCAATAGAGAATGATGCCGAACGAACGATTAAACATCACACCAACTTAATTTCTTAAGAAGATCTGCCTTGCCAGCCTTCAATCTGGAGGGAAGCAAAACGGCTTCACTCGTTGAGGATCGCTCACCTCTTCTTCCAGGGTTAAGGCTCTGGCCAGCCAACTTTGGTCCTGAAGCTCCGATCGTGCTGCACGATCGGCTCGAATTTTCGATGTCCACAAATTCCAACGGAATGGATTGTTTTTTCGATGCGAGTCTGCTGAAAAATCAGGGATGCACTTCCCTTTACCAGTGCAATGGCGGCGCGCTACTCCCGTCAACGCGCAACGGACTTGATCCGTCAAACCCTGCTTGGTTGAGATGTCAGTCACCAGTCCTCTCGTTGTCCTAGGACGGATGGGTGCTGGTGATCTCTGCGGTTTTGGTCTGCTGAATATTTCTTTCTGCTGATCAATTTTACCTGGCTTGTCTGGCCCTTCTGTATTTTCTGATTTTCCTGTTTTCGTGATGTCTTTGAGGCGAGGTGTCGCTCCGGCATCGGGAAGATCAATTCTGGCGGCTAGGCACACCAGCGCTTCTTACCCGTCATTGTTGATAGAATCAAGCATTATCCTCATGCTAGATCTCCTCTATCGTTGATTGTTCATTGATTGTGAAGTCACTCTTGTTTGTCCATTGTTCTTCAAAAGGGTGATGCTTGCTCTTCCGTAGTGCAGCTTCAGGTCGTGCATGGTTTTTATGGCAAAATTATGGTGGCAAATGTTGTTGCATCCAAGAAGGTTATCTGTTGTATGGACATTCTGATCAATGGCGAGGTCATATCGGTTCGATTTAAAAGTGATGCTGTCGTTGTTCGGCGAGTGGCTGCACACATTGAGCGGCGTTTGAACGACAACGATTGGCGGCCTTACCGAACCAAAGACGAAGCGATTGCGGCTTGGTCGAAACTTGGCGGCCTCCGTTTGGCGGTTCTTCGTGCTTACAAGCTGATCCCTTAGGCCTTGCTCGAATCCGTTTGTCCAATCCTCGTTTCCATCCCTTGTCGCCACTCTCTGGCTTAAGAGGTTGGGCGAAAAAAAAGGGCGACCCATCACTGAGTACGCCCTTCGTCTCTGGGGTGACAGGAATTCAAGCAATCGGAGCGGCGGGATTTGAACCCACGACCCCCACTACCCCAAAGTGGTGCGCTACCAAGCTGCGCTACGCCCCGTCAAATTCAAGCTATCACAGTGCTTTACGGCGTCTTGCCCGTCTTAGTAATCGAGTGGTGAGCTTGTCTCGGCTCTCCGATGAATAGCCATACAACCTCAGCTGACGAGCGAGTTGACGCAGTTCAGCCAGGCTCATGGATGCCAGCCGGAGTTCGGGAAGCATTCGCCACGCCCTCGCACGCATCGGTAAGTCGCTTGCTCGTGCTGCATTTCCAAGCGTGATCGTGCCTTCTGCCAACCATTCGGGGATCAGCACAACCACCACGGCAATCAATCCATACAGCTCAACGAGGCCCCTGGGCAGCGGGTGCAGCCGGCGACGTTCGTCTCTCTCCTGCGGAGCGTTCACGCCACCCAAACAACGCTCGATTCACCACACCTTGGCACTTAACAGTTCAGATGTTTCTGTTGGTGGTCAAATCTGCAAGGTTCCTGTTGGTCGGCTGGGGGATGGATCTGCTGGTCCCGAATCCCGCCACAACAAGGGGGATTCTCGGGTTCCCCCTGGCGGACGGGTTGAAAAAATCAGCCCGAAAAGCAGCAGGATCGTCAGAGCGATCGCCAGAATCACGGTTCGATCGGACAGCTTGTCCGGCATCAGGCGAGGCTGATCGGTTGGTTGTCGCTGCGCAGGACGCAGTGGCTCACCTCCCAGTTGTATTGAGCCCAAACATGGCTGGGAAGTTTGAGATTGGCACCTTCAAAACCCTCGAGGACGACCTGGGTCGGCATGGCGGAGCAGTAAGGACGGCTGCCTGGCTTGGCGAGGTATTGCTGGTGGTAGGTCTCAGCGAAGTAAAAGGGCTGATCGGCCTTGATTTCGGTTGTGATCGGCCCGAAACCTTTTGCAGCAAGCCCGTTTTGGTAGCTCTCCTTGCTGGCCAGAGCCAGCGTCATCTGTTGCGCTGTTGTTGTGTAAACAGCGGAGCGGTATTGACTGCCGGTGTCATTTCCCTGCCGATCCCCTTGCGTTGGATCGTGACATTCCCAGAACAGCTTCAGAAGATCGGAGAAGTCAATGGCTGGGGTACTCCACACCACTCGAACCACTTCGGTGTGGCCTGTTCTTCCAGAACACACTTCTTGATAAGAAGGATGTTGATTCTGCCCTCCGGCATAACCGACAGCAGTACTGACGACCCCGGGCAGTCTCCAGAAGCCCTTCTCGGCTCCCCAGAAGCAGCCACACGCAAAAATCGCTTCTTCCTGATCGCTCAGCAGAGGTGCTCGCAGAGCGGTGCCGAGAACGGCATGGCGTTCGTTGGCTGAATCCGTAGAGGGTTCCTTTGAAGTCAGCCAGGAGGGAAACATGCCCGAACGGTGTCTGCTTTAAGCCTAGGCAGAACGGTTAGGACCCGATTTTTAGTTGGATCCCGCGATCGGGATCAAGGCGTTGGTTCCGCTCCTTCCCCCGCCGGTTCGACCTGGATGTGGTTTAGCAATGTTGTGACGAAGGCGAACAGGAGAAACGGCAGGCTCAACACAAGAATCAATCCGACACCAACCAGGGCGAATAAGGGGCGGGACGACCCCATTAACGCGAGTCCGGCAGCGAGGCTGACAAAAATCACAGCCATCCAGGCCAGAACCTGACCGTAAATGTCTCCGAATGTGAGTGTGCAGCGCACGGCGAACGGGTTGCTGCTGGTCATGGCCTTGAAGGACTTCTCAACAGCTAAGCCCCTCGGCGGCCAGTTGTCCGTCACTGTTATGAACTCTTTCAGGATGCCAGTGCATCCATCTGCTCCACAGCCTGCTGGCGTTCCCAGAGCCGTTGATAAACACCGTGGGTGTGAATCAGTTCACTGTGATGCCCTTCCTGAACAATGCGGCCGTTTTCCATCACAAGGATTCGATCGCAGGCCGCAGCGGCCGAAAGTTGATGACTGATCATCACAATGGTGCGTCCGTCCTGACGGCGGATTGAGTCAAGGATCGCAGCAGCGGTGTTGTTATCAACGCTTGCCAGAGCGTCATCGAGCACCAGCACCGGGGTCGATACCAGCAATGCGCGGCCCAGTGCGGTGCGCTGGCGTTGTCCACCACTCAGGGTGATGCCACGCTCACCGACAAGGGTTTCAAAGCCATCGGGGAAACCGCGAACATCGTCAGCTAGACGGGCTTGCTCCGCCGCATGAACCACCTGCTCCGATGTGGCCTCCGGTTCACCAAATCGCAGATTGTCCGCCAGGCTGCTCGTGAATAGATAACCCTCCTGCGGCACCATGGCCACCTCACCCCGCAGGGTTTGAAGCGGGAGTTCGGTGATGTCGCAGCCATCAAGGAACAACTGGCCTCCCGCGACGGGAACCATCCGACCAAAGGCTCTGGCCAGAGTGGTCTTCCCGCAACCCACCGGGCCCACAACAGCGACAAGCTCACCAGGTTTGATCGAGAAGGTCACGCCAGTGAGTGTGTCCCGATCCGCTCCCTCGTAACGCACGTGCAAATTGCGGGCTTCGAGATGCCCGGGGCCCTTTCCAGCACTCCGATCCGGTTGTGCAGTTCCCACGTTGCTGTCGCGGATCAAAGGCACCCTCTGCAGCAGTTCCTCAACCCTCTCGAGGCTCACCTGGCCGATCTGGAACGTATTGAGTGTGAAACCGAGCAGGGCCGTTGGGAAAACAAGCCCTTCCACATAGAGGATCAAGGCCACCAGCCCGCCGATGCTCAGCGATCCCTCTGCCAGTTTTCCGCTCCCGAAAGACAGCAAAAGCAGTAGGGAAATCGATGAAATTCCCTCCAGCAAGGGAAACAGGGTGCTGCGTGTCCGAGCCAGGCGAATGGCACTGTCCCGATAGAGCCTGTTGCGTTGGCTGAACGCCGTGAGTTCGGCCTCCTCCTGGCCGTAGATCTTGATGGCGCTGATTCCGGAGAGATCCTCCTGAATCAATTCATTCAAACCGGCCAGATTTTCCTGTTGACGTCTTTGCTGGCGCATCATCTGCCCGCCGAACAGTCGAACCGTGCCGAGCATCAGCGGATACAAGCCAACGGCTGCGAGCGTCAACCATGGGTCGATCGCCAGCATCGCTGGCAGGGTCAGGCTGTAGGCCAGAAGTGTGTTGGTGAGGCTGAGGATCGCGAAACCCAGCAGCCTCCTGATGTTTTCCACATCACTGGTCGCCCGAGAGATCACCTCACCACTGCCGGTGGTTTGCACCCAGGCCGGTTCCTGACGAAGCATGTGGTCAAACAGCCGCTGCCGCAGCTCCACCTCCACCTGCCGACCTACGCCGAACACCAGTTGACGCGACAGCAGCCTCACAACGGCCATGACAGTGGCCAACATCACAATCCAGCCGGCCTGGCGCAGCACGTTGCTGTAGGCAAATCCCTCCTGAAGTTCGTCGACAACGCGACTGACCTCGAGAGGGATTGTCATCTTGAGGATGTTGACCACAACCAGCGCCACAGCCCCGATCAACACAGTGCGTCGATGGGGCCGGAGATAACGGCCGATCAAATCCAACCGCATCGCGGCCATGCATTCTTCACAGAAGGCCGTCAACCTAAACAGCCAGCTCCAGCAAGCTGGGGTGCAACGGTCTCTCCATTCCGTCCATGTCCGAACCCTCCGGCTCCGTCAACCAGACCCATCCACTGGAAGCGACCGATCGGGACCACATCGACCGTCTGCTGGCGCGCGAATCACCTCAGGATGGCGATCTGGCCGAACTTGCCCGGTTGTTCATCCGTTACGACGGCTTCCCCGGGTCTGAGTCGCTTCAGCTGGACATGGAACGGCTGCTGACGATTTGGAAGATCAGCCGGGAGGAGTTAAACGCGAGGGCCCGCAAGATCTGGGCATCGGGATATCGCCCAGGCCCTGCCGTGGAGGAGGCGGTTGGATCAGGTTTTGATACCTCTCAATCGGATGGGGGTTGACGAATCGTGGCTCGTCCTGGTGTACCGATCGACGAGTGAGGGATAGTGGAGTAGTCCCCATCATCCGGCCCGGTGTGCATGTCACCCGGGTTTTTTGCTGTCACGGTCTGTCGAGATGACATCTGCAATTCCTTCATGGTCCGCCCTGCTTGAGACCGTTCTTCAGGGCGACGATCTCTCTGCGGATCAGGCGAAGGGGCTGATGCAAGCCTGGCTCGCTGAGGAGCTGACCCCTGTCCAGACCGGTGCCTTCCTGGCGGCGATGCGCGCCAAAGGCATGGTGGCGGCTGAACTCGCAGCCATGGCGATGGTTTTGCGTGACGCTTGCCCCCTTCCCTGTGAACGGCCTGGGTTGGCCATGGTCGATACCTGTGGAACAGGTGGAGATGGAGCAGACACGTTCAATATTTCGACAGCTGTTGCCTTCACCGCTGCGGCCTGTGGGGTGGCCGTGGCCAAACATGGCAATCGCAGCGCAAGCGGCAAGGTGGGTTCGGCCGATGTCTTGGAAGGCCTTGGTCTCCACTTGAAAGCTCCCCTCAAAACCGTCGTAGACGCGGTGACCAGCACCGGAATCACGTTTCTGTTCGCCCCTGCCTGGCATCCGGCTCTGGTCAATCTTGCCCCCCTGCGTCGCAGTCTCGGGATCCGCACCGTCTTCAATCTTCTGGGTCCTCTGGTGAACCCGTTACGTCCGCAAGCCCAGGTTCTCGGTGTGGCGCGGGCTGATCTGTTGGACCCGATGGCCGGCGCACTCCAACAGCTCGGTCTTGACCGAGCTGTGGTGGTCCATGGTGCTGGGGGATTGGATGAGGCCTCTCTGGCGGGCCCCAATCAGTTGCGATTGATTGAGGCGGGAACAATGACGTCCCGAACCGTTTCTGCTGAGGAGCTCGGTTTGACGGCCGCACCCCTCGACAGCCTCATTGGCGGTGATCTGCAGACCAATCAGGGAATCCTTCAGGAGGTGCTCCAAGGCCGAGGAACGCAGGCTCAGACTGATGTCGTGTCGCTGAATACGGCTCTCGTTCTCTGGGCGTCTGGTGCTGAACAAGACCTCACAAAGGCGGCTGTGAAGGCGACGCAGGTGATCTCCGCTGGTTTGCCCTGGGCAAGGCTTGAGGCGCTCAAAGCTGCTCTTGACGATGGAAATGGAGAATGAATGGCTGAGCCCTGTTCTGCTCTCTTGCGATGACTGACTCCCCATCCGCAGCAGCTCATCTGGTGTTGGCTGATGGAACCGTCCTCACCGGTCGTTGCTTCGGTCATCGAGGCACGGTGATCGGCGAAGTGGTGTTCAACACCGGAATGACCGGTTATCAGGAGGTCCTGACCGATCCCAGTTACGCCGGGCAGCTCGTCACCTTCACCTATCCGGAACTTGGCAACACCGGTGTGAATGATCAAGACCAGGAAGCGGACTGCCCACACGCCCGAGGAGTGATTGCGCGCGAACTGGCCATTCGGCCTAGCAGTTGGAGATGTCAGCAGACCCTCGAAAACTGGATGGCAGAGCATGGTGTGGTGGGGATTCACGACGTCGACACCCGCGCCCTGGTCCGACACCTTCGCGAGGTGGGTGCGATGAATGGCGTCATCAGCAGTGATGGCCGATCGCCTACTGACCTGCTTGCACAAGTCCGTGACGCCCCCTCGATGCAGGGGCTCAACCTTGCTGATCAGGTGAGCACCCGCTCGGCTTACCGCTGGGCCGAACCCTGCTCGGCCGTGTTTGATCAACGTCTCAAGCCGAGTCGGGATCCCTCTTATCGGGTCGTTGCGATCGATTTCGGAATCAAGCGCGCCATCCTTGATCGCCTCGTGGCCCATGGCTGTGAGGTCAAGGTGATGCCGGCAGATTCCGACTTGGCCAGTGTTCTGAGCGAAAATCCAGATGGTGTTTTCCTCTCAAACGGGCCTGGGGATCCCGCTGCAGTGACCGGCGGAATTGCGCTTGCACGTGCCCTCCTCGATCAGCCGGAACTTCCTTTGTTTGGAATCTGCCTCGGGCATCAGATCCTCGGCCTCGCTCTCGGGGGCAGCACCTTCAAACTGACCTACGGCCATCGCGGACTCAATCATCCCTGTGGAACGACTGGTCAGGTGGAGATCACGAGTCAGAACCATGGTTTTGCGCTGGATGCTGATTCCTTGTCCACGGCTTGCATCGACGTCACGCATCTGAATCTGAACGACCGCACAGTCGCTGCCTTTGCTCACCGTGAGCAGCCCGTCTTTGGGGTTCAGTACCACCCTGAAGCGAGCCCAGGCCCGCACGACGCTGACCACCACTTTTCACGCTTCGTGTCTCTGATGCGCGATCGCAGGTCATCACGTGGTTGAAATCGGCCGGAATCCCTAAAATTGTCGCGTGAATGTAATGGAGGGGTTGGTCCCATCAGCGAATTGCAGCGACTGACCGTCTCCCTCAGAGGCGGCTTTGAGCAGAAAGAACGCTGCCTTGTGTTTCATTTCACTGGACAGCTCGATGCCTACTCCGAAAAACAGTTCATGGAGTACGTCCAGGACGTATTGAAAGCGATTGCTCTGCCGGCAGTGATCGACCTAAGCAAAATTGATTTCCTTGATTCCTCTGGGCTGGGAGCTCTCGTGCAGTTGGCCAAACACTGCACCGATGCCAAGCGGGATTTTCTGTTGGTTGGCAATTCTCGTGTGACCCAAACTGTGAAATTGGTCCGCCTCGAGGACTTTCTGCACCTTGTGAATGACCTCCCGACAGCCCTCAGTCAGCTAGCAGCTTGAGCAACTGGATTTCGGGACAGTGTTCCGGAGCGAAAACCGCTGATCTTGGTCCTCTGCAATTGGCCTGGCTGGGTGATGCCGTCTGGGAGTTGCACCAACGTTTGAAGCATTGTCGGCACCCAGGCCGTGCCGATGATCTGCACCGGGCTGTGGTTGCGGAGGTTCGAGCGGATGCCCAGGCGAAGCTCCTCCAGAAGCTTGAACCACTTTTGGAGCCCCAGGAGCAGGAGCTTGTGCGCCGGGGTCGCAATCGGGCCGGTCGCGGACCCCGGCGAAGTGATGCCGCGATCTACGGCCAGGCCACAGGCTTCGAAACACTGCTGGGCTGGCTGTTTCTGAACAACCCTGTTCGCCTCAAGGAACTCCTGGACCACCTCGATCAATTTTGAAGGAATCCCACAGCGCGGCTGATCGTGATCTTTTCAGCTCTGGGGTGAGGCGTTTGAGAGACTTGATGACTGGCTGCAGCTGACGCTGGAGAACGCCGGAACCTTCGATAACACGTTCATTAATTCATGGCTCCTCGCTACGACCGCCGTTCCGGTGGACCATCCCGTGACGGGCGTCCAGCCCGTGATGGGCGTCCAGCCCGTGAAGGACGGGTTGGGTCGGACCGGCGTCGTGCCCCCCAGCGCAGTTCCCGTCCGGAGAATGATCGTCGCGACCGGCGGGACTGGAAACGGGATGGTGAACGATTTGGCGAACGAGACCAGGGACGCCGTGGCGCAGCCGATCGCTACGGAGCCGATCGCTATGGAGCTGAGGGGCGCTCCAGGGTGGGATCATCCGGCCGTATGGGATCGGACGAGCGGTCTGGCCCTTCCGGTCGTTCGCGGCCTGTCAGTCGTCCTGGTTCGATCCCCCGTTCTGGCCGGGGGGCAACCCGATCAGGTCCGGGTGACCGCGGGCGTTCCCCTGATCGCAATGGTTCCTTCCCTGTCAGAGAGGGAAGCCGCCGCCGTTTCCCCGAGCGGGGGCGGCCTCCTGCCATGCGCTCACAGCGTGAGGTCGAACCGACCGCAGCAGCGGCGACTCCGCCTTCGGATGATCTGATCTGGGGCCGTCATTCCACCCAGGCGGCGTTGGAGGCTGGTCGTCCGATTCATCGCATCTGGTGCACACCCGAGATGCGCAGTGCAGCCAAGTTTTTGCAACTTCTTCGCGATGCCAAAGCCTCCGGCGTTCTGGTGGAGGAAGTCACTTGGGCGCGCCTTGGCCAGATCACCGGAGGTTCGGTTCATCAGGGGATCGCTCTGCAGGTTGCCGCGGCAGAGACCCTCGATCTCGACACACTGATTGAAGGGTGCTCTGATCTCGGTGAAGCACCTCTGCTTCTGGCGCTGGATGGGGTGACTGATCCGCACAATCTGGGTGCTGTGGTCCGTTCTGCCGAGGCGATGGGTGCCCACGGTGTGGTGCTCCCCCAGCGCCGCAGCGCTGGCCTCACCGGATCCGTGGCCAAGGTTGCCGCGGGTGCCCTCGAGCACATGCCGGTGGCTCGGGTGGTGAATCTCAACCGCTCCCTGGAAAAGTTGAAGGATTCGGGATATCGCGTCATCGGTTTGGCGTCCGAAGGTGACACGACCCTCATCGATGCAGATCTCGATGGCCCGCTGGTTTTGGTCACCGGTTCGGAGGGACAGGGACTCTCGTTGCTGACCCGACGTCACTGCGATCAACTTGTTCGCATTCCTCTCCGGGGCATCACACCAAGTCTCAATGCGTCTGTGGCGACAGCCCTTTGTGTGTACGAAGTGGCGAGGCGTAGCTGGATGAAGGACATCCACGGTCAGTCGCCTTCACCGCCGATCGCACGCCCCAAAACAGCTGCTGCAGAGTTCGGGAGCTTGGAACAGGTCGATCCATCCGACCATCAGCCAGCGGCGTCTCCTCAGCCTGAATCTCCAGCAGAGACCATGGCTGAGGCCGTTGAAACCGAGCGGATCCAGCTGGATCTCACCCCCACAGATCAGAACCAGGGCATCCAATTTGATCAGAGCATCCAGCTTTCTCCCTGATCTGGCATCGCATTTCGACGTGATCAGGTCAAAATGCCAACAAGTTTTCTCCCCAGCATGAGTCGCCTGATCCGGCCACTGCGCAGTCTTGCCAATGGTCTTGGTGTTGCCTGGTGGGCTCGGGTGGAAACCACGGGCCCGGATGTCACCTATTGGTTCGGACCTTTCATCAGCAAATCCAGTCTCAAAGCCGAACTGAAGACCTTCGTCGACGATCTCGGTTCCGAAAACCCAGAGTCCCTGACTCACACCATGCTGCGCACGCGGCGGAGCGAGCCGTTCACCATTTCCACGGATGGTTGATCTCGCGGCTGATAGCGTCGCTCCTGCATGAATCGCAGGTCGATGACGATCAGCGCGTGGCGTCAGCAACTGCAGAGCGGCGAGATTTCCGCCCGGGAACTGGTCGACCAGCACCTGAAGCGGCTTGCCGCTTCTGACCCGGCACTCAACGTTTATGTCGAGGTGACAGCGGAACGGGCCAGGCTCGAAGCCGATCGCGTCGACGCGCTGCGAGCCGCTGGTGAGAGTCTTGGCCCCCTCGCCGGCCTTCCTCTGGCGATCAAAGACAACCTTTGCACCAAGGGTGTGCGGACCACCTGCTCTAGCCGGATGCTCGAGCACTTCGTCCCCCCCTACGAATCCACGGTGACCGAACGCTTGTGGAAAGCCGGCGGAGTGCTGGTCGGCAAGACCAACCTCGATGAATTTGCGATGGGGGGGTCCACGGAAACCTCCGCATTCGGTGCAACCCGGAACCCCTGGAACAAAGATCATGTTCCAGGGGGCAGTTCGGGAGGCAGTGCTGCCGCTGTCGCCTCCGGCAGCTGTCTTGCATCCCTTGGTTCCGACACCGGCGGGTCGATTCGCCAACCCGCCTCGTTCTGTGGAGTGGTGGGTCTGAAGCCCACCTATGGGCGGGTCAGCCGCTGGGGGCTGGTGGCGTTCGCCAGCTCACTCGATCAGGTGGGCCCCTTCGCCAACAACGTGGCGGATGCCGCTGAAATCTTGCAAGTCATCGCCGGTCCTGATCCGAGGGATTCCACCTGTTTGAACGTGGATGTTCCTGACTACACAGCTGGCCTGACTGAATCGATTGCGGGTCTGCGGGTCGGAGTGATCCGCGAATGCTTCGACGCCGATGGACTTGATCCCGAGGTGAAAGCCTCGGTTCAATCGGCGGCTCAACAGCTTGCGGCGCTCGGCGCTGAGGTGGTGGAGGTCAGCTGTCCACGCTTCACCGACGGGATCGCCACGTATTACGTGATTGCTCCCTCGGAGGCCTCCGCCAATCTGGCCCGCTACGACGGAGTGAAATATGGTTTTCGCGCCGAGGATGCTGAGAGCCTCGCAGCGATGACCTCCCGCAGTCGCGCCGAGGGGTTTGGAGCCGAAGTGCAACGTCGCATTTTGATCGGCACCTACGCCCTCTCCGCCGGTTACGTCGATGCGTATTACAAAAAAGCCCAACAGGTGCGCACGTTGATCCGGCGCGACTTCGATGCAGCGTTTCAGGCTGTCGACGTTCTGCTGACACCGACAGCCCCTTCAACGGCGTTTCGGGCAGGCGCCCACGCTGATGATCCCCTGGCGATGTACCTCGGTGATCTGCTCACGATTCCAGCGAATCTGGCTGGGCTTCCTGCGATCAGCGTGCCCTGTGGTTTCAGCAAGGCGGGCCTTCCAATCGGTGTTCAGCTCATCGGCAATGTCTTGGACGAGGCCAGATTGCTGCAGGTCGCCCATCAGTACGAACAGGCTGCAGATGTGATGGCCAATCGGCCTGAGCTGGATTTTTGAGACGCCCCAACAGAGTGCTTCGGCACGAGGGGTGATCTCGGATCGTCATAACGCGTATTTGGCTGTTGTGGCGCTTCCTTCCCGTTCCTCCACCAGTAGTGCTCGGTGATTTGTGAACCCCCACATCTTGAGTCTCGACCTAGGATGGAAGCATGGCTTTCGTTCCCCTCCACAACCACAGCGATTACAGCCTTCTGGATGGTGCATCGCAGTTACCGGCGATGGTGGAGCGGGCCAAAGCGCTTGGGATGCCTGCGATTGCCCTCACCGATCACGGCGTGATGTACGGAGCGATTGAGCTCCTCAAGCTTTGTCAGGGATCGGATCTCAAACCGATCATCGGCAATGAGATGTACGTAATCAACGGATCAATCGATGATCCCCAGAGAAAAAAAGAGAAGCGTTATCACCTTGTTGTTTTAGCGAAAAATGCCACTGGCTATCGCAATCTGGTCAAGCTCACCAGCATCAGTCATCTGAGAGGAATGCGAGGCCGCGGCATTTTCTCTAGAGCTTGCATCGATAAGGAATTACTGAAGCAATACAGCGAAGGTTTGATCGTGGCTACAGCTTGTCTGGGGGGGGAGATTCCACAGGCAATTCTCCGGGGTCGGCCGGAGGTGGCACGCGATGTAGCGCTCTGGTATCAGGAGGTTTTTGGAGACGATTTCTATCTCGAGATTCAGGATCATGGTTCACCAGAAGATCGAATTGTCAATGTGGAAATCGTCAGGATTGCCAAGGAACTTGGGATTTCCCTGGTTGCAACCAATGATGCTCACTATCTGACAAAGCAGGACGTTGAAGCGCATGATGCCCTGTTGTGTGTGTTGACCGGAAAGCTGATCACGGATGAAAAGCGTTTGCGTTATACCGGCACGGAATACATCAAAACAGAAGAGGAGATGGCTCGCCTCTTTGCGGATCACCTTGAACCGGAAGTGGTGCTGGAGGCCATCGCAAACACAGTGAAGGTGGCCGAGAAGGTTGAGGCTTACGACATTCTCGGCAACTACCAGATGCCTCGCTTCCCGATCCCGGAGGGCCACACACCAGTCACGTACCTCCGGGAAGTCACTGAGCAGGGTCTGCGAGCCCGGCTTGAGCTGGGGCAGAACGATGCGATCGCGGAGAACTACTCCGAACGCATGGTTCATGAACTGAAGATCATGGAGCAGATGGGGTTTCCTACCTATTTCCTCGTGGTCTGGGACTACATCCGATTCGCCCGTGAGCAGCACATCCCTGTCGGCCCCGGTCGTGGATCTGCGGCTGGATCCCTCGTGGCCTATGCCCTGGGGATCACCAATATCGATCCCGTGAGCAATGGCTTGCTGTTTGAACGTTTTCTGAATCCAGAACGCAAGTCGATGCCGGATATTGACACCGACTTCTGCATTGAGCGCAGGGGTGAGGTGATTGATTACGTCACTGAGCGATATGGAGACGACAAGGTTGCCCAGATCATCACCTTCAATCGAATGACATCGAAGGCGGTGCTCAAGGATGTGGCCCGTGTTCTCGACATTCCTTACGGCGACGCAGATCGTCTCGCCAAGTTGATTCCTGTTGTGCGGGGTAAACCCGCCAAACTCAAGGCGATGATTGGCGCTGAATCACCCAATCCCGAGTTTCGAGAGAAGTACGAAGCTGATCCTGTTGTCAAGCGCTGGGTGGATATGGCGATGCGTATTGAAGGCACCAACAAGACGTTTGGTGTGCACGCCGCTGGTGTTGTGATTGCTGCTGACCCGCTCGATCAGCTTGTTCCATTGCAGCGCAACAACGATGGTCAGGTCATCACCCAGTACTTCATGGAAGACGTGGAGTCCATGGGTCTGTTGAAGATGGATTTTCTGGGCCTGAAAAACCTCACGATGATCGACAAGACCCTTGAGCTTGTTGAAGTCAGCAGCGGCACCCGTGTTGATCCCGACAAATTGCCACCCCAGGACCCCGATACCTTCGCTCTTCTGGCCCGGGGTGATCTTGAAGGCATCTTCCAGCTGGAATCGAGTGGAATGCGCCAGATCGTGCGGGATCTCAAACCTTCATCTCTGGAAGATATTTCATCGATCCTGGCTCTTTATCGCCCCGGCCCACTCGATGCAGGCCTGATCCCCAAATTCATTAACCGTAAACATGGCCGTGAGGCCATTGATTTTGCTCACAACATTCTTAAACCGATTCTGAGTGAAACCTACGGAATCATGGTGTACCAGGAGCAGATCATGCGAATCGCCCAGGATCTGGCGGGTTATTCCCTTGGTCAGGCTGATTTGCTGCGCCGAGCCATGGGAAAGAAAAAGGTTTCTGAGATGCAGAAACATCGTGGAATTTTTGTCAAAGGTGCTGCTGAACGTGGTGTTGATGAAAGAGTTTCCGATGAGCTCTTCGACCAAATGGTGCTCTTCGCTGAATATTGCTTCAACAAGAGCCACTCCACTGCATATGGTGCAGTGACCTATCAAACCGCCTACCTAAAAGCCCATTATCCGGTGGCTTACATGGCCGCTCTGTTAACGGTTAATGCAAGCTCAGCTGACAAGGTTCAACGCTACATCTCCAATTGCAATGCCATGGGGATCGAGGTTCTACCCCCGGATGTCAATGCCTCCCGCACCGATTTCACCCCAACAGAAAATAAGATCCTTTTCGGTCTCTCCGCTGTTCGTAACCTTGGTGATGGGGCCATCCGTCACCTGATTCATGAACGAGAACGCGAAGGGCCATTCCGCTCACTCGCCGATCTCTGCGATCGCCTGCCTTCGTCGGTGCTGAACCGTCGCAGTCTTGAATCCTTGGTTCATTGCGGTGCACTGGATGCTTTGGATCCTGAAAGTAATCGTGCGCAGCTGATGGCTGACCTTGATCTTTTGATTGATTGGGCTTCTTCACGAGCGAAGGATCGTGAAAGTGGTCAGGGCAGTTTGTTTGATCTGATGGCATCTCCCACCGAAGAGGAAGGACCTGCGGATCTCAGTCTTGCCCCTAAAGCATCGCCGGTTGCCGACTATCCACCCACCGAGAAATTACGCCTTGAGAAGGATTTAGTTGGTTTTTATCTTTCCGATCATCCGCTCAAACAGTTAGCACCGCCAGCACGTCTTCTGGCACCGATTGGTCTTGGCGCTTTAGAGGAGCAGGCAGACAAAAGCAAGGTCAGTGCCATTGCCATGATCAGTGAGTATCGCCAGGTCACCACACGCAAAGGTGACCGGATGGCCATCCTGCAGCTGGAGGATTTAACCGGAAGTTGTGAAGCAGTGGTGTTCCCGAAGAGCTACGCGCGCCTTTCGGATCATCTTATGGCTGAGGCGAGATTATTGATTTGGGCTGGTGTGGATCGCCGTGACGATCGCGTTCAACTCATTATTGATGATTGTCGGGCAATCGATAATGTTGAACTACTGCTTGTTGAATTGTCCCCTGAACAGGCATGTGATATCGCTGTACAGCATAAATTGCGTGAATGTCTCCAGCAACACCGACCTGATCGTGAAGAGCTTGGCGTCAAAGTTCCTGTGATCGCAGAAGTTCGTCAAGATCATCACGTTCGTTATGTTCGTCTTGGTCCACAGTTTTGCGTTAGGGACGTGGGGCTTGCCCAGTCTTCATTGAAAGCCCAAGCTTTTTCCGCACGAACCAGCGGCCAACTTGTTCTGGGTTGATGAGAAACCGGCGCAAACATCTCTTGGCCTGATGTCTTGGAAAATGATGTTGATGCTTCGATATTGACTTATGAATCAGTCAGTCAATTGAATCATTGTGCGATATGCATGGTGCGAATTTTTTTCGATTATTTTAATCCATTCCGATAACCAGTTGTTGTAAATGGCTTATTTCTTGCTGCCTTTCTGAGACCGAATTGAGGTTCGCAGCCTTTGAAGATTTGTGCTGATATTTTCGATCCCCAGCAAAGTTCCCGGCTGGGGATCCCAACTGGCTGAAAGAACTCCGTAGCTCAAGCCAGCCAACCCCAGCAAAAAAAACAAACCTGAGACGCCAAGAGTTGTTCCCGTTGGAATATCAGCAATGCCCTGTGTAATCAACACATAGCTTCCAACAAAAACTCCCATGCTGGCCATTGTTGGCAGGCCTGTGAACACGGCAACCCGTCTTGCCATCCTGTTGGCTACAACTTTCGGAATGGCTTCTGACGCCGGGCGACTTCCAGCTTCCCTGCTGGATGCTGATTCGGCTCGCTTGTCCGGTTCAAAGGGAAGCGGCGTGCGTTTGTCGCCCATGGCGTGATCGTTGGATCAGAAATCTGCTGATGATTCGGATCAGCCGCGAATGCCGAGTTTGCTGATGATCTCGCTATAGCGCTGCTCACTCTTGCTGCGCATGTAGCCAAGCAGGCGCTTACGACGACCGATCATCTTCAGCAGCCCCTGCCTTGAAGAGAAATCATGGTTGTTCTGCTGGAGATGGCTGCTCAGCCTCGAAATGCGCTCAGTCAACATGGCCACTTGCACCTCAGGGGAGCCGGTGTCTGTGCCGTGCGTCTGATGGGTATTGATCAGCTTCTGCTTGTCGGCGGTGTCGAGCGTCATGCGCGGGGGACTGACCCTTGAGGTGCAAACAGCAATCCTAGCTTTACGCCATCACTCTCAGGCTGATTCACGGCTAAGCCACTGCAAACAGGCTCTAATCCAACCTTCGGTATCCCCGCATTCCGGATGTTGCTGGCTGTCCCGGACGGCTCGGATCGCTCGTCGAATCTCGAGGTCTTCGTAGCCGAGTGCAGCGAGTGTTTCCTCAAGCTCGGGGCTCACCGGAAGCGATTCCGAAGCTGCTCCCCCATCCACAAGGGAGGGCTCGGCTTGACGGCCATCCAGGTCAGCCAGTTTTGTGCGCAATTCCACGGCCAGGCGCTCGGCGATTCGTTTCCCGATTCCCTGGGCTCGACAGAGCCGGCGCAGATCTCCTGAACAGATGGCATCAATCAGTTCGGAAACAGACCCGTCCTGTAGGAGTGCCATCCCCGCCTGTGGTCCCACCCCATTCACGCTGATCAAATGGCGAAACAGGTCACGTTCCTGTTGTTCTGGAAAACCAAACAGGCTTGAGCCGTCATCCCTTTGAATCTGATGAATCCAGATCGCGGTCTCTTCGTTGCCCTTCAGTTGGTTCTGGTGGCGAGACGTGATCTGAACCTCGTAGCCCACATGTCCACACACCAGCAGAATTCCCTTTCGGTTGCCCTGTGTCCAGCACCCCATGGGCTGACCTTGCAACCACGCGATCATGAATGAGCTGTCGATGACAACCATGTTGCCCGATTTTGTGCAGCTGAGATGGAATGCACTGATCTGCAAGGTGATCAGTTTTGGATTGGTGCTGGTCCTGACCGCCTGCAGCGGTGGTGCGGAGCCGCCGCGTTCAGCTGTGCTGAAGGCGTTATCTCTGCAGATTCAATTAACGCAGCGTTCGATTTCACGGACCCTTGACCTGCCAGAGCCAGCAGAGAATCCAACGGTGAGCCGTGTTCGGATAGAAGATCAGCAAACGGTCCTGATCGGGGAACAAAGTGGTATGAAAATCAAAGGACGCTTCGACTGGCAACTTCCAGGTGACACGTTTCAAGTGGATAGCCCTTTTGAGATCTACCTGGAACGGGGCGACCTGGGTGAAAGTTGGCGATTGGCTCGACCAACTGGTTCCCAAGACGGTTTGTCTCAGGATTGGTTGACCTTCCCACTTCCACTGAGTTGAGTGATCGCGTTGCTTGAGCGTGGGGCTGTTGCGCGTTCGATTGCTTCAAGGATTTGTTTTTTGAGCGTCCATCCTTCAAGCTAGGGAGATGTGCTCGTAGTAGTGAATGGAAATCCACTATTTATTTTACGGAATAAATACTTTCATTTGGGGTGTATTGGGGGATTGGATTCTGTTCGTCGGCCTCTTCATGACTCTGGCGATTGATTTCCAGACAATCTGGAAGTTGCCGAAGATTTTGCATTTTTTTAAACGAAGTCTGCGGACACCATCGTCGCGACGCTTGGATGTATTGCCAGCATGGCAATCTGTTATTTTGAATAGCTCAGCCATCATTGGTGTTGGCAATTTCGTTGGTACAGCTTTAGCGATTTACATAGGTGGTCCAGGCGTTGTGTTTTGGGCGTGTGTGTCCATCATGCTTGGTTTTGCACCTCGGTTTGCGGAGGCCTATCTCTCATTCACTTACCGCTTGAAGAACGATTGTGGTGAATGGGTTGGTGGACCTATGTATTACCTTCAGGCTAAAATGCCCAAGGGGTTGAAGTGGTTTGCAATTGTTTTTGCATTTTTCACATTACTGTCAACACTTTATTCAGGTAATTTTTTTCAGGCCAAAGTCATCGGCGTCGCATTTCAGCATTGGGTTGGCATCCCTGAGTTATGGACATGTGTATTGATTTCAGTTTTAAGCGCACTAATTATCTCTGGTGGTTTGAGGCGCATTGTCAAAGCATGTATTTTTCTCTCACCACTAGCATTGGGTTTGAGTGTTGTGATGTGTACATCAACGTTGCTGATGCACGCCTCAGACATTCCAACGGCCGCGACATTGATCCTTCGTGATGCCTTGAGTTTGAAAGCGATCATGGCTGGATCTCTGGCAGCCGTGATCGGTCATGGCGTCAGGCTTGGAGTGTTGACCAATGGAGCAGGGCTGGGCCGTGAGGTGATGCTTCAAACAGCCTCTGAACCTGCAGATCCCCTGTCTCAGGCCTTTACGGCTGTCGCAATCAGTTTTTTTGAGCTCATTTTTGTAATAATGATTGCACTGCTCATCGTGATGAGTGGAAGTTATCTGGACGTAAATTCACCTGTTCAATTGATATGGGCAGCTTTGGATTGGGGTTGGGAGGGATCTGGCCTGCTTTTTTTGTTGGTTGGCTTTTCAATGGGTTTCACGACGATTATTGCATATTATGTGATTGGGGAACGTTGCTTTGATTTCCTTTTTGGGACAGCGCATCGATGGTTGTTCCGTTCGTTTTGGGTGTTGATGATTATGGTTTTTCATTTTCTGCCTACTCAAATTTCTATGCAAACTAACACCATTATTGTTTCCCTTGCCTGCATGCCAAATTTGCTCGGACTGTTAATCTTTTCATCCACTATTTTCCGATTTATGCGATCAGGATTTGAGCGGATCGATCATGACTCCCTGATCAAGGGTGCATCTTCAGGCTGATGGTTGATCTTGCTTTGTTGAATTTGTTCTCCGTGTCGGAATCCGTTGCTATGGAGCCGCATCTACAGATTCCCGTGGCTGGAATTGTTGCCTTGGTTGCTGTTTTCTTCCTGGGAGCTCTGCTGGCAACGAAGCTTTCTATTCGTCTTGGATTACCAGCAATTCTTGGAGTATTGCTCTTGGGGATAATGGTCAATATCCCGCTTTTTGATTCTCTGTTGAGTGAGACAATGGTTGAGGTTCTGCATGCCTCGTCCCTATCACTTTTGTTGTTCTATTCAGGATTGTCTACCAATTTTTTCTCTTTGCGTGGATTGGTTTTATTCGGAGTTCTTCTCGCTGCTGGTGGAGTAATTCTCTCTTCGTGTTTGCTTGCCCTGTTGATTTGGCTGGTGGTTGTTGGTGTTCACCATGTGCTTCCTTCAATTCCATCCTTGCCCATATCAGCCTGTTTTTTGATGGCCGCCTGTCTGGCTTCTACAGATGCCGGGGCCACCATCAGCATGTTGAAGAATGTCGAAAAATTTGTCCCAAAAAGAGTTCGGTCCGTTCTTCAATTTGAATCATCACTGAATGATCCGGCTGCGATCTTGTTTTTAACCCTTTCGGCTGGAATTTTTACTGCCTTGAACAACAGTAACGTTGATAAGTTTGTGCCCGTTGCCATGGAAATTCAGGTTTTTCTGAGAAATTTGGGTAGCGGTATTCTCTGTGGGCTTATTCTCTCCTATCTCTCTCAATATATTTTGAAAAGTGTGTTGACAAGCCGTGATCAGGTTCTGGTACTTGGTCTTTCAATTGCGATGGCTTCGTTTGGATTTACAACATTGATTGGGGGATCTGGGTATGTTGCTTGTTTTGTTACAGGCTTATTTCTGTCGAATAATATTTACAATAATCCTCATATAACCCATGAATTATTAGAAGACAGTTTGGAGTCATTTAGTTCGATGATGGAATTGACAATCTTTCTCTTGTTCGGGCTTCTTTTTGACCCATCTAATGTTCTGATGTATGCCGTGCCGGGTGTATGCATTGCCTTCGGATTGATGATTGTTGTTCGTCCTCTGAGTGTGCTTGCCTTCCGACGTCTCTCTCCCTTGTCTGATCAGAATGTCGCATTGATATGTTGGTGTGGCCTCAGAGGGGCTGTGCCTTTGGCTCTAACCTACGAGTTGGCGCGCCAACTACCATCTGTGACGGGATTGGCCGGCGTTGAGTTATTGAACCTGCAAGATTATATTAAAACGCTTATTTTTATTGTTGTGATTGTCAATCTTTGCTTCCAGGGTTTTACGTTGCCCCGATTTTGCCGATGGCTTGGTTCTCAATCCGTGCCGATAAACTGATTAATGTCGCGATCAGAATCAATGCTGCTCCAGTGATGATCCATAGGTTCATTTGCTCTGAAAAAAACAACCAGCCCCAGATTGCAGCAAATAACACCTGCACGTAATTGATCGATGTTGCTCTTGCGGCCGGTAAGCCGCTTAAGGCTTGCGTCACCCAGATCTGCCCCAGTTGCGTTAACACACCAATTCCGATCAACCACAGCCATTCCATTCCTTGGGGCCATAAACCCTTTTGCAGCATGGTTGGCAATGTGATCGGAACCGAAAGCAGCGGAAAGTAAAAGATGATCACCAGTGGATGTTCATCGGCCGACAATCGTCGAACGCAGACGTAAGCCAGTGCCGTGAACAGTGCACCGCCCAACCCAATCATCACGGCTGTGATCGGCAGAGGCCCAACTCCTGCGTCGAGCCAGCTCGGACGAACCACAAGCGTGATTCCAATCCAGCCGATCAGGACAGCAAGCATGATCCGTTTTCGCAGCCTTTCTCCCAACATCAGCCAGGCAGCCAGCGCTGTGAATGTTGGATAGGTGTATTGCAACACCGTGGCCGATGCCAGAGGCAGATTTGCGATTGCTTCAAAGAAACACAGCAGAGCAATACTTCCGCACAGGCCTCGCAACATCAGGAGCCCGTGATGTTGACCCCATGGCGAGACCTTGGCGACGCGTAGGCCAATCAGGGTGAGGACAATGCTGATCAGTGCCCGGAAGAAGACGATTTCGGCGACCGGCAGACGATCACCCAGCTGTTTGACGCAGATCGTCATCAGGCTGAAGGCAAGCGAACTCAGCACGCAGGGCATGCCCAGAGCCAGATTGTTTTTCCAGGTCGACCAGTTCACACCTTGCGTCAATTCAGATTGAACCCGTTAGAGAGCAGCAGTCTGAAGCTTGATCCATCAGCTTGTGTGTTGCCCCAGCTTGGCTCGAGTTGTCCCCATGCAGATTCCAGGTCGTTCGGATCTGTGGTGCTTCTCCGGTTCAGAAATATTGGCTTTCAGTTCTTTGTTGTTCTTCCCAGGAGTTTGTTATTGCCTTTGCTTGTCTTGCTAATCATATTTAGATTGTCCTCTTAATCGTCCTCTTAATCGTCTCGTGCCTCGACGAATTCAACAGTAATGCCACTGTTGTTCGTTTTAAATCGTTCCTTTTTCAGTGTGTGGTGCCTAAATATTTTTGGCGTTTCAGAGGAAATCGGCCGGTGTATAGGTCACGCGATAGGTGTCATGGGCTGAAATCGATTGCGGAAATTTTTGGGTCGCTGGTCGTCGATTGCTGGATTGATCCACGCTTGTCACAAGACTGACCATCAGTCCGGCCAAGGATGTCACCACAAGTGCCTTCAGAAATCTGATCTGGCTTCGCACCATCACGCTGTCTGCCTCTTTCATCACTGTTGTCGGTGGGACGGCGAGCGATGGGTGGATTCACTGGTGATTCCCTGAGCGTTGGCTGAGGAGCTGAATTCCCCGTCAATCGCTGCGGCAGGTGGGCTGGCTTTGCAGAATGTCCCCATGCTGAATGCACGTCTGCACCCGCGCACGATCGAGGCCGTCAAGGAGCGGGCAGACATTGTTGACGTGGTCGGGGAGCACGTCGTCCTCAAGAAAAAGGGACGTGAATTCGTCGGTATCTGTCCGTTTCACGACGACAGCAAGCCGTCGATGACGGTGTCGCCAGCCAAGCAGTTTTACTACTGCTTCTCCTGTGGTGCTGGCGGCAATTCCATCAAATTTCTGATGGAGTTCCAGCGTCAGAGCTTCAGTGATGTGGTTCTGGAGCTGGCCCGGAAGTATCAGCTTCCCGTTGAAACGGTCGATGGGCCACAGCAGGAGCGTCTGCGTCAGCAGTTGTCCCGGCGCGAGACCCTTCAACGGGCGATGGCTCTGGCGAGCGGTTGGTTCCGTTCCCAGTTGCGCTCTCCCGCAGGTCAACAGGCTCTCCAATACCTGACATCAGACCGTGGCCTGAGTCCTGCAACCCAGGAGTCCTTCTCTCTGGGCTACGCACCGGATCAGTGGGATGGTTTGCTCAAGCATCTTCAACAGGTGGAGGGTCTTTCCGCCGAGGTGCTGGATGCCGCTGGTCTGGTGGTTCCGCGCAAGGGTGGGAACGGTTTTTACGACCGGTTTCGTCATCGGGTGATGGTGCCGATTCACGACCGCCAGGGACGGGTCATCGGCTTCGGTGGTCGCAGTCTTGATGGGGCGGAGCCGAAGTATCTCAATTCACCTGAGACCGAACTGTTTGAGAAGGGCAAGCATCTGTTTGGTCTCGACAAGGCCGCCAACGCCATTCGAAAAGATGACCGCGCTGTGGTGGTGGAGGGTTATTTCGATGTCATCGCACTGCATGCCGCAGGCATCACCAATGCTGTTGCTTCGTTGGGCACAGCGCTCAGCAGCCAGCAGATCACGCAGCTGTGCCGTTGTTGCGACGGCAAACGGCTCGTTCTCAACTTTGATGCCGATGGTGCTGGCGTTCGTGCTGCCAATCGGGCCATCGGTGAAGTGGAGCAGCTGGCCTTGCAGGGGCAGTTGGAGTTACGGGTCCTCCACCTCCCTTCCGGAAAGGACCCCGACGAATTTCTCCAGGCGCATGGACCGGGTGACTACCGCGCTCTTCTCGATCAGGCTCCGCTCTGGTTGGACTGGCAGATCGAGCAGTCCCTGGAAGGTCGTGATCTCAACCGTGCCGATCAATTCCAGCAGGCCGTTACGGATCTCGTTGCCCTGTTGGGGAAACTTCCTCAGTCCGCTGTTCGCACCCATTACCTGCAGCGTGTTGCCGAACGATTGAGCGGTGGCCAGGCCCGACTCGCCCTTCAGCTCGAGGAGGATCTTCGCAAGCAAGTCAAAGGACAACGCTGGCATGGTCGCTCCAGTCGCCATGAACAGCCTGGAGAGGCCGGGCAACGGGAACGTTGCGAGGCTGATCTGTTGCGTCTCTATTTGCACTGTCCCAGACACCGCTCAGCCATACGCCAGGAGTTGCGGCGGCGGGAGCTCGAAGATTTCGCCCTGCAACATCACCGTCTTCTCTGGGCCACGATTACAGAACTGGAGGAAACCAATCTCGGAGCCGGTCGTCTCGAAGGCATCAGTCGCGGCGACGACGCAGGAGATGAACTGGCGGATCTGGATCTGCCCCGTCTTTTGACTGATCAGCTGCTTCTGGAGAACAGCGCCCTTGTCAGCCGACTCACCCCGCTGCTTGAACCCGGAGAACTCCAGCGGGTCTCCTTGGCGGAACCGCTTGTGCAGTTGCGTGGCACCACGGCGTTGCTGGAACGGCAGAAAAGCCTGAAGCGTTGCAGGCACCTGCTGGAGGCATGGGGAGGACAACGTCTGCAAACCCTTGAGCGGTGCATTGCTGTATTGATTGAGCGTGAAAGGAATGAAGCGGAGTCGGAGACGGATATGGAATCGAAAATTCAGCAGTTGTTTGACGAATTGAATCGTGATGCTTTGCGCTACCAGGAGCTGTACTACAGCGAACGGCAACATATTCATCATCTGGATAACCAGCGTTGCGCTGGTTATACGAGTGTTGTCGCGAACACGGACTGATGTTGTGTTTTTAAACCCTCTGGTGATGGCAAGTTCACCTGCAGGGTGGTTCAGGGGGTTCAGTGATTAATTGGACCAACACCTTTTGATCTGTTTCTTGCTTCCCTCGTCGTTGTGACTCATACAAGACGCGGGTAGCAGCGCCTCTCTGTTGGCAATGTTTTTTGTGTTGCTTCGCTCCGTAGGCTCTATGTGAGATCTGTTGGCTGTTGCGAGAATCGTCTTGGTGTGTTTCCTAGAGTGGTGAATCATGCCTGCTGTGCATGTCCGAGTTTTTTGAAGCGATCTGGAACGGTCAGGGAATTGGTGATGGCGCTGACCTGGAGGAGGTTCTCCAGGCTTATGTGCTGGTTAAACCAGAGGATGGCGATTGGATCGCGGCCTGTGCTGCCCATGCATCTCAGCCCTATGTTGAACGTTTTGCCTCTTTTGATGCGTATCTCGACAATGCAGATCCGCTGGAACGGATTCCAGTTTCTGCTCAGATGATTTCGGATGCTATATCGCTTCTACCCGGTTCATGAGTGATTCTCGCGTTGATTTTGCCGGCTGTAGCCCTGTGAACCACCTCTGGCCGCAGTTTGTTGAACGTCTTGGCAGCGATCGAGCGCAGCGAGCTGTTCGACAGGCGCTTGATGTTCAGTCGATTCATGGAAACTCCAGCACCCTGCCTGTGTTGGTGGTGGAAACCTGTGGTTCAGCGCTGGCGAGCACAGATCTGATTCGTGAGCAGATCGGGCTGAATGCCCATGGTGAGCGGATGGTTTTACTCTTGAGCACAAGAGAGAAACTGGTGCAACTTCTACAACAAGCTGTTTAATAGCACGATGCCAACGGGTCACCTTATTAGGTGCGAATTTTGGAGTATTTGTGTATTCATAAACGGATTTAATTGGAAGCATTGATGCTTCTCGTCAAGCCGTTGCGACGATTGAGTTTGCATCCCGTTTTCTTCAGCTGTACCGTTCTTGACGTGAAGGAATCTTCCTCTCAATAGTGTTCAATCTGACCAGCCTTTTGTTGCTTTTTGATGTCAAGAATTGCCATTGATTCATTCTTGGCTTTTGCTCGTTATCTTTCTTTTGGCATTTAGTGGGTCACTAACCACTGCCTTCCGTCGGCGCTGAATGTTGCGCCTGTCTGGACTGGATGGCAGGAGGACGTCTCTGATCGGTGTGCACCACAGGAATATCACTGAGACGGGTCGTCGCTGCTCGGCTGAGGCGTTCGCGGCGCATCGTCCAGCTCGGCTTCAGACCGGTGGCGGCCCATTGAATTGTGCCATTGCCGTAGCGACGGTTGAGCTGATCAACGGTTTGCATCAGGCCTTCCCGTTTGTGATGCTGCGCATCTGTCATCGGCACCATCAGGTGCGCCTGCAGGATGTCCGTCCCTTGCAGGTTTTGCATCAGAACACCTGCCTTGGCAAGGTCCCGGTTGGGCCTGAAAATGTGCTCAACAAGCGGAATGGCGGCTTTCAGCAGCACGCTGGTGTCATTGCTTGGCAGATCGAGTCGGATGCTTGCTGTTTGGCTGTAGAACGTTGAAATGAACGGGCTGGTTCTGGTGTACACGGTCAATGCACCAGCCCGTTGTTGTTGCTTGCGAAGTTTTTCGGCCGCACGCACCACATAGTTTGCAATCGCCTGGCGCAGATCATCAATGTTGGTGATCGGTCTACTGAAGCTGCGGCTCACACAGGTTTCCTGCTTCGGTGCGGGTGTCAGATCGAGTGGAAGACACGCCTCGCCACGGAGTTCCCGTTGCAGGCGCAGGCCAACCACGCCACATTTCATCTTCAGTTCTCCACTGGGCATATCGCGCAGCAAGCGGGCATTGGTGACCCCCCGCAAACGACACCAGTGGGCCAGCTTGCGACCAATACCCCAAACATCTTCGATGGCGATGCTCTCTAGCCATCGTTCCGGTTGATCGCACTGACCGAGATCAAAGATTCCGGCATGGTTGGGGATTTGTTTGGCCAGGCGGTTGGCCAATTTCGCCTGCGCTTTGCTGGCGCCCAGTCCGATGGCGATGGGCAGCCCAAGATCCTGTTTAAGTCTGGCGCGCAAGCGCATCGCCCAGGGACGCAGGCTCTCATGGGTTGGCCGATGCAGTTTCGCGAATGCTTCATCGATGGAATACACCTCGAGGTTTTCGGTGTGGGCTTCCAACAGGCTCATCATGCGCTGACTCATGTCTGCGTAGAGGGCGTAGTTCGAGCTCCGCACAACAACGTTGTGCTGTTCCAGTTCCCGGCGGGCCTTGAAATAAGGCGTTCCCATGGCAAATCCGAGCGCCCTGGCTTCAGCGCTTCTGGCCACGATGCAGCCGTCGTTGTTGGACAGCACAACCACGGGACGACCAATCAGCGCTGGATCGAGACTCTGTTCACAAGAGGCGTAGAAATTGTTGCCGTCGATCAACACCGTTGCCTGGGCCATGGCGTTTAGAGCGAATGGATGACGTGGATGGCGACGCCCCAGATCTGAACGTCGCCGCAGCGATGCAGCTCGATGACGGGATAGTCCGGATGCGCAGCCTCAAGCCGGAGCCGATTGCGATGGAGTGTCAGTCGCTTGAGCGTGAAGGCCCCGTCAAGAATGGCGATCACAATCCGGCCCGGTCGGGGATCCAGGCTTCGGTCCACCACCAGAAGGTCACCGTCATGAATGCCTGCGCCGCTCATCGAATGACCGCTGACGCGCAGGAAAAAAGTGCTGGTGGGATGGCGAATCAGCTGTTCATTGAGGTCGATTCCCACGTCCACGTAGTCATCGGCTGGCGACGGGAAGCCAGCCGCGACCCGTTCACCAGCCAATGGCAGCTCCACTCGCAATCGCTTCTGTTGCAGGGGCTGTGGGCTGGTCAGCTGGCCAGGATCCATCGTGTCTGATGTAGTACATCTGTACTGTAATCAGGCCTGAGACGTTCTGCAGCCGGCCGGCAGGGGCGAAGCGGAACGCGATGCAGGGGATTCGTCGTCCAAACCCAAGGGCTGGTAAGAGGGCTGAGAACGATTCCTTGGCTTTGGTGATCAGGATTGATCGGTTGATTCTGTGATCAGAGCGCTTCGAATCAGGTTGAAGTCGGCGCGTCGTCTTCGCCGCCAGGGGCAAGGGGAGACACGACTTGGGTGCTCAGTTCTGATTCAAGGATGGTCTTTGTGGCTTGGATTGGGTTGATCACTCGGTCGACAGGGGACGTCGGGATGGGATTGAGCCCGGTCTGAAAGCGGGGTGACGCGGCAGGATGAGTCCCTGTGGGTTTCAGGAATGGCGTCATGGCGGATCAGCCGTATCTGGTGGCCTTGGCCCTGATCGAGCAGCAAGGGCAACGGGCTTTGCCGTTGGCAGGTCGATCGCAGTCCGCTGTGGCGCCGAAGGGAGGGGAGCCAAACGAGCTTGGGCACACACTCGCGCTAGAGCTTCTGTTGAGGGTCTGGCAGCGGAGTGATGCTGGGGTATTGAAACGGGCAGCCGATTCAAGGAGTCTGCTTCTGGTGGAGCTGCCGATGGAGTGTTTGCCGGAACAGTTGCCCGTGCTGAAGGCGAATTGGCTGAACAGTGGTGATACGGACGCGTTGATGGAGGGATTGCGCTTGATTAGTCCTCGGGCATGGACGGTTGGTGTCGAGAAATTCAAACCCGTCACCCTGACATCGATTTGGTGAGAGGGAGGCGTCAGGGGACGGGTGCGACGCCCTGCTGATATCAGCCGGCGCCGAGCTCGTTGTCTTCGGGTTTGAGGTGAACCTCCATGCAGCGGGTTACGCAGGCTCCGTCATCAAGACTGCATTCAGAAATGCATACGAGATAGTTGTCGACGGCATCCCAGCGATCAACTTGTGATGATGATGTTTCGCGTTGGAACGTCTCCATAATCACTGGGTTTGTGGATGGTGAATGTATTTATCACTGGTGATGAGAATTTCAAAGCAATCGATGAAGGTGGGCTAAGTACCTAGGAGAAAGTGCTCAGGATGCGTGCCATTTGAGTCATTAAATTGACAAGGGCTGAGCAGAGCCAGGAATACTTATTTGCGAAATAATAAGTTCTTGTTCCTTGTTGGAGCAAAGCCACTAGTTTGCTTTCATTCAAGTCAGGAGTTGGGAATGAATGTCCTGATCCAAGCTCCAGCCTGTCATCTGCGGTGGACTGTAACGAGAGTTGCTGCTCATCTTTATGCTGTTGCAGCAACAAAGAATGGCGCTGATTATGACTTTGTTGGCAATTTCAAGTCGCTCACAGACGCGCATCGGGCTGGACGTCGTTATGCCGAGCACATGGCCCATCAATCGCGCCAGCCAAGCGATTCGCGGGTATTGATGCGTCAGGTGGCTTAATCAACAGCGTACTGATTCAATTCTGCAGGGCATGTCCCCAGATATTGGCGGCGATTGAGTAACGATCCCCCTCAAAAGGATTGATCCTATGAAGCAGTCCGGGTGAAAACAACACCAGTCGGTTGATGACGGGGGGGATGGAGATCACGGACTGGAAGGTCGGCAACGGTTGCCTGCTGCCTTGCGCAACAGCTGGGTGGTGTGCGAGCAGCAGTTCTCCTCCTGCACAGCTGATATGGGGATAAAACACGGTGGAGAGCAGCGGTAAATCATGGCGACCTGTGGATCTGTAAACGCTTTCATCTTTATCGATATGCCAATCCAGATCGTTGTTTGTATTGCACCACCATTCGATTCCCGTGTGCTCAGAAGCAAATGACGTGATCACAGGAAGCAGATAGTCGTTCAGATAGCTCCCCATCAGTTCTTGATTTGCTGTGGTGTGAACCGAGCGCATGGTTTCGGCGTCGGTTGCGTACCAGCTGAACAAACTATCTCCATCCCGCCGATCCTTAAGAACGCCATGGCTCTCACAGAGCTTGCTCAATGCTGGCAAGTGCTCCATGGGCACAAGATCATCAATCACATGCAACATCTATTCAGGCGCGGTGGTACGGACGTCCTTGCAGGATTGTCTGAGCGCGAAACAACTGTTCGATCAGCATGAGACGCGCCATTTCATGGGGGAAGGTCATTGAGGACAAACTCAGTTGCCATTCGGCCTTCGCTTTCAACGCATCACTCAGTCCATCTGCACCACCCACCACAAAAGCAAGTCGCTCCATGCCGAACTGCTCGAGACGCTGCGCAAAAGCGATTGAAGATAGAGGTGGCGCCTGTTCCATCAGAGCAACCAGACGTTCATTGGGCTGAAGCGAAGCGCAGATTGCATCGGCTTCTTTCTCAGGAGAGCTGTCGCGAAGTTCGATGATGCGCAAACCCTTCAGACGTTTCAAATACAAATTGATTCCATCCTTAACCCAGGCACGGCGAATCTTGCCAACGGCAATGATTCGGCAGCGGGAGGGATTCAACCGTTGTCCTCGTCGTCTTCAAGCAGAAGTTGACCGAACGCCACATAAAGACGTTCCTCCTCACTGCCGGGTGTCACCGTGGGACGGCTCGGTTGTGTTGTCTTGCCCTTGGAAGGGGATGAGGCCGCACCCGCTGCCAGTGGATTCGGAGCCTCCGGTGCTGCCAGAGAAGATTCAGAGGCAGGGGAGCGTCGGGCTTCCAGCGACTTCAGACGCGCCAACATGTGCTCGGGAACGGACCCATCCCGACTGACATGCATCAGCTCGCGGAACAGAGCCTGGGGGTCGTCCTCTGTTTCAATCTTATGCCGTTTCTGCTTCGCAGGGGTTGGGCTTTGAACCTCAGCCTTGGGTTCCTCCAGCTTCTGAGGGAGCTGCCGACCAAGATCGCGGAGTCGTTCGAGACTGCGGGCGTCGAAACTCATCGGATCGTCAGCTCAACTGCACCCCAGGCTGGCGCGGGTGTCGCGGCCTGTCTGGGAATTTGTGCCTGCGGCAACGAGGCAGAGACTTTTGAGCTGGTCTCCACGCATGGGGACATCGGTGAAATCCGCCCCCTGAATCGTGACGTCCTTGAAGCGTGTGTTGAAAGCGAAGGCGCCTTCAAGAACTGCGTCGCTCAGATCGGTTCCAGTCAGTACAGCTGAATCGAGGGTCGCTTCGCGCAAATCCGTACCGCTGAGATCCGCATCCTGGAGCTTGGCGCCATAGAGGCTTGCCCCACGCAGATCAGAGCCCGACAGATTGGCTTCACGCAGATTGCTGAGGTTGAACGTTGCGCCGCGAAGGTCCTTGTTGGAGTAATCGGCGCCAATCAGGACTTGTTTTGCCACATCCATGGCGGCATTGGTTTTGGAGGGGTTAACCAACAGCAGAGGCAACACAAGCAAAACAGCGCCGAGGAAGGCCAGCAGTCGTCGGGTCATGGCAGCGCTGTTCAACCCAATGAGCCTAGTTCGCGTGTCAGTGGCTCAGAGGCATGCCCGGTTTCGGTTGGTCTGCATGTCTGTTTGTGGTCCCGCGACCCTCTGCCTGAACAAGCCGGAGTTGTTACTGACCTGTGGGCGTCGTGCCGGGCGGTTTGCATGGCCACGCCTTCACCACAACGAGGGCGACAAGAATTCCCAATGAGACGTCAATGAATCGGGTTGCGGCCGTGATCCAGATGTTCGGATTCGAGGTGTCCGTGACCACAACGGTCAGTGCGATCGCACCAAACCGAAATGCACTCGGATGTAACGAGAGTGCGCTGCAGACAAGGCCCAGCACGGCGATCACCAAGGCGTAGCTCGGCAGGCTGTGGGTGGTGAACGACATCTGAAGAGCTCCGATGGTCACTCCCAGGGCCGTTCCGAGAAGCCGCCGTCGTCCCACCCGGAGCGCGCCATCCAAGGCATCGAGACTGCAGACAATGGCAGAGATAGGTGCCCAGAAAGATTCTGGAAGTTGGAACAATCGTGCCAAAAGCAATGCAAGTACAGCGGCAACTGCCGTTTGCGCTGCAGCGTTGATTTCGGAGGATTGCAATCGCCAGCGCATCCCAGAGATCACAACGTTCGGCTAAGGATGCCAGTTCCATGGTGATCAGCAACTCTGCTGATCGCCGCAACCTGTTGCCTTTTTCGTCGGCGCACGGGGAAGTCTTTCTCTGAGCTCCACAGCCAAAAAATGGATCGATGTGCGGCATCAGGAGTTGATGCAGAACAACTGGTTTTGACGTTGTTGCAGCTCCGGGGCTGGCGAATGATTGCGCAGAACTGGTGCTGGCACTAATCCGCTTATAGGTTCAACTTTTCATCAAGGGCAATCCCCTAGCCTACGGAAAGTCTGAGATCAATGAGAGTGGGTTATCTGAGAATTTCGGATAAAGGCCAGACCGACAACGTCACCGTCTTGATCCTCCACCTGCAACGCCGAATGTTGGCAAGCATCAAGGATGAGAGCTTCGAAACTTCAGTGATCAACTCGGCGGCGTAAGAGTGCCGCCCATGCGGTTAGAAAGACTCCCAATCTCTTATCTATTCCGTAGGCTCCCTTTCATAAGCGAAACAAATTATCTTCATATAATAATCGAATCAATAATATCGTCAACGGTGGTACCTGCGTCTGAGTCAAGAGTCGTAATTCCCATCTTGCCTTCAAGATCAAAGATTGGGCCGAGAGGATCACGCTTTTTTAGAATAACCTCAACAGTCGACATATGCTTACGACGAATTAATAGACGATCGCCTTCTGAAGGATCGAAATCCATAATGTGGTTATCAGAACTTTTCAACAAAGCGAAACGGTCTGCACCTGAACCACCCGATAAAGTATTGAAACCAGGGCCAGCCATCAAAAGATCATCACCTGCTCCTCCTTCAAGACTGTCGTTACCGATGGCACCGTAAAGGCTGTCATTACCATTACCTCCAAACAAGGAGTCACCTCCACGGCCACCACTTAAAAGATCAGATCCATTATCTCCATGGATGAGGTCATCGCCTTCATAACTATAGATTTTATCGTTACCATCACCACCTATTATATTGTCATTATGGTTCGCGGATCCATGCAGGTAATCGTCACCACCAAAACCATGAATTTCATTCACTGCAGCATCTGTGCCTTGAATAAAATCATCACCTTCCCAACCAGCCATGACCCAGATGTCGGTACTTTCCTGCGGAGCAGCAATCCAATAATTGACAAAAAAACGAGGAGATAGCGGCTCAAATGGAGTAGTTTTTACCGACAAAAGTGTATGGTCACCCAAACCAAATATTTCTTCAAGAGGATTATCGTTGGACATGTCCAGGTAGAACCCTTTGTTTTGGACAAGGGCACGTTTCGTCATATACTTTTTAAAGCCCTTTAGGTTTTACGAACTTTGAAATTAAGACCATTTTCGAGAAGCTTTAAAGCCATTGATCCAGCAATCCGAGTTCCTATTATTGAAATATTAGCAAGCTGACGACTTGATACTCAATTTTCCAGCACAGTAAATATATATCAAAACATTTGGCGACAACACTAAGAACCATGCTTTAAAACATTATTATTTTGGCCGAAATGCTGTCATTTATGCGGCCAAATCTCCAATAAAGAATCGTGGCGGGAGGAATATTAGCCTGCTTGAATTATATTGACTGGTGAATTTTGAGCGCGCTCTGCGCTCTTCTCATCTAGCGATTTACAGAAAGTGAACCATTCCTGAATGGATACTGGGAGCACCTTTAAATTCAGCCACAACGCCACCTTCGCCAAAGCCATCCTCTTTTGAATTTTCATTAAAATAGAACATTCCGCTGCTAAGATCGTAAATAAAATCGTATTCTTTAGTTGAGAGCTCGCTTAATTTAGATTTATTTTTTGCAGACTTAAAGCTCGCTGAATTATCCAAGCCAAAGCCTTCAATATTAATGATTACGGCTCCGGCCGAGGAATTAAAACCAGTAATTTTGTCTGCGTGGTTTTTATTAAACCTTTTAGGGCGGTTAAGTGTCTCAATATTGGTTGACTCGGGATATCCGCCAGGATCAATGATGTAGTCCAAGTCAGAAATCGTGGTTATAAATGTTGTCCCATCTATCGTGGTCATTGTTTTCGCTCGTTTGAGCTTGGAAGTACTTTTAGTTTTCTGCTCTAAACCTACGTAATCCAATGTGATTAAATTTTTCTTCCGCATTATCCCTTCCGTAAACCCTTCGACATACTGTATTCCGTCACCTTCGGCCTCAATAGAAGACTGAGGGCTAATATTGGAAGAAAAAAATGTAATATCTTCGTTAGGTTTTTTATTGATATATTCATGATCTCTAATTAAAGCACTTCCAGTTTGTCGATGCCAATTCCCAGACCCCCCTCTAAACCAGTTAATGTAATTAAAGAAGGCAGGATGTTCGGTTGGCTCATAAATTGCTATTAACTCATATTCATGAATTTCCCCCCATACATTTTCTGGAGGATCATTAGGATTCTCCCATGGCTCCCAACATGTATCTGGTAGATCGGGGGGACATGTACTCTCGGGCGGGAAGTAGGAAAAATCTTTTCCATGAAAAATTCCTTCTAAATTGCGTAATTTCATCAGAAATTATAATTGAACCATTACCATAGCTCTTCTTGCAAGAAAGCAAAGAATTTGTTATTAATACGGTTTTAAAGGCTTGTTCTGGATTGATGATGGCGAAAAGATGCTCGCGAATTGATTCCGGTCTAGTTCAACCTCGCCCTCAAGGCGGGGTTGTTGCTCGTCCTGATCGCTGAACTGACTTCCCTTATGTTCGTAGCTACCAAGCAGGCCAACTTCATCTCACCCGTAGCAAAACCTCCTGCTGGCTCATCCCTGGTTTTCGCTGCTCCTCCACTTCTTATTTCTGCAGTGCCCGCTGTTTCAACTCCGAGGACTGTTGAGTATCAGGGCAGAGAGTATCCCGTGGCGGACCAAGTCAAAATTGGTGGTGTTTGGATCTCAATCCTTGACAATAAAGAAACCGATTAAGATCACCTTGTCTTTGAAGGTTTCACCGGTCAGAAGGAGTATGTTGTTGTGATTTGTGGCCCCGATCAACATACAAACTACTTTACTTCAACACTTTCACCACGAGGCTATATAGCATCGCTGATCAATGGTTATTGCGGTAATAGCTATAAGCCCTGAATGTCACTATCCATCTCCCGACAAAACCTCACACAATCCACCCCGTCAACAATGGCGAACATCGCCAGCAGCGGGGAACACTTCTGGCCAGTTGACCTGGAAATGTGCGATGACTCACACGCGTGAGACAGGACGTTTTGCGGAGGACCGTGTTGCTGCGCTTCTCGGGCAATCCGGCTGGAGATTGCTGGATCGCAACTGGCGCTGCCGCTGGGGTGAACTTGATTTGCTCATGAGCAAGCCAGGCATGCTCTTGCTGGTTGAGGTGAAAGCAAGACGGCAGGCCGGTTTTGACGCTTGGGGAGCGGCATCGCTGGATGACAGGAAACGCCGTTGTTTGAAGAGGACCTTTACCTGCTGGCTATCACAACACGCTGACTATCAGCCTTATCCAGTTCGCATGGTTTTGGCGCTTGTGCGATTACCGGTCTCAGCTGGCCAGGTTCGGTGGATCAACATCCTGGAAACCTCGCTCCTCAGGCAGGATCGTTAACGCTTGCGGCATGAACGGCTGATGCCGACACCAAGTCACGACATGACCATGCACAACCAAGGAGAGATGCTGAACTGTGGACCTTGCATGGATCAAGGCCTTTGAGGAATCGAGGATCACCGCAGACACGATGCGACGTTGTTTAAGGTTTCGTTATTGTTGATATTGTTTTGAACGCTGAGCGCCTACGAGCACTGTTCACTAAGCCGTACGGAATGGAGGCGCCTACCGAAGCGCAATGTAGAGAGTTTTTCGACGAAAACGTCCATTTCGAAGATCCCACTCAGAAGCGTGAGGGGATCAGGGCTTATATCGAAGCCCAGGAGGGACTTGTTAGCCGCTGTAATGATGTTTATCTCCTACCCGGAGCTATCGCGATTGAGAGGAGAACTGCTTTTGTGGAGTGGGAGATGGGTTTAAAAATTAAGGGGATTGAGTTTATTTATCCTGGTACCAGCCGTCTATGTTTTAACGAGGAGGGTAAAGTTTGCGATCATCGCGACTATTTCGATTTTGTCGGTTCGACATTTGAACCCGTTCCCGTTGTTGGTGGATTGGTGCGATTGCTTTACAAACGCTTTGTTGATTGAGTATTGAGAAGGGGGCTGGGTGTTGTGACGTCCATTATCCCTTTTTCACCTGTCAAGCGCTTGTCTAACCGTCGACGGGCTGTAGCTCGCCTGCTTTGGTCTTCGGGGCGTGGGACGACTCATTGGAAAGCAGGTCAACTCTCATGGGTCACCCAGGACGCCGCCGTTCGCATTGGCGATTCTCGAGGGGTCGCCACAACGGTTATGAACTGTGCAGTCAATGGCTTCGATCCAAAAGCTGCGCAACAACATCGATGTTCAACACTATCGGTTTTTGTTTTGATCTGTCGTTTGATTTTACCCTGCCTCGTCAGCTTTGGTTTGAGCAAGGTACTGCATCAATGGACGTTGTGATTGTCGCTATTAATTTATTGACAAAGCTCAAACGAATATCTGGCCCGCCAAGATCGATTTCTTTTATTGGGTTTAAGCCATTCGGCAATCCTAAGATACCCCCCCCATATAGTGCATGTGGTGTTTGCCAATCCGTGAAAGATTGGGCAGGTAGATGAAGAGGGGATTTAAGCATTGACAGAAACTTCCCCACAACATCGCCGCTATCTGAGGTCAATGATTGATGAAGTGTCATCATTAGTCGCCTGTGAGTTTCGCCTAGAAGGCTCTGTAAGGCGTACCGATCCTGCTGAGCGTCCCATTTCAGGGGCTAATAGGGCCTCTCAAGGGTATATATTGAGAGCTTACTTTGCATCAGTCAGTCGGCTTACTAGAGAGTCAATCTGTCGACTCTTGCAGCAGCGAGATTGCATCAATTCCATAGGTCTCGTAGAGAAAATTTAGTACACCTGCTTCGGATTTACAGCGCTACTGTTTTGTTGGCGATAATTTTTCAAACAGGGCGTTGTTTTTCATGATCGTCCAGCGTTGGATAATTATTTCGTTCTTCTTTGCACGTAAGGATTCTTTCTTCCGTCTTGCCTGAGGTATTTCGTACGAATGTTCCCAACCACGTTCGCCGATTCTTACTTTAGAGAAAACATTTAAATTTGGTTTAACCGGACCCTCGATGCCCCCCTGTTGGTTGGTGTTGAGCAGGGTTCTTGCCCTTGTAGTGATAAGTACCGCCAATACTTATGTCAACAGCAATCACTGAGGACTGAGCGGTGATGGGTTCGGCTAGCCAAAAGCCTGTGATGCGGTCGAATTTTTTAGACATTGTTTGTGGTTTCGTTCGTTTGTTGTTCCCGAGAAATTTGTACGCATTGTTAGCGATCAGCAGAGCATCTGGATTCAAGGCTTGATCTTCAGCGAGCATAATTCGTTGCTGCCTTGACGGTTCGATTGGCAAATGAATGCTTAGTTTATCAATTTCAGGTTGAGCGATATTTTTCATTTTTTCCTGTTGTTTCCGTACTTACCGCACTTCGTGAACACGAACATGTTACTGTTCAGTAAGCATTTTGAATATGATACTACGAAACATAAGAAATAAAAATCTTTATCCTACTCATGGGGACATAAAAATCTTCTTTGATCTGCGGATTTTTTCATGATAGCTAATATACTAACAAATTGGCCTTTATTAATCTCAAGTTTTTCGCGTGCTTCTTCCTTGAGAAGGTGTGGATTTGCAAAAATAGGATAAAGCTTTGAATCAAATGTATGTAAAGTTCCACTTTGGGTGAATGGAGATATTTGAAGATCTATTATTTTATAATTATTTGAGGACGCTAAATTTCTAAAGAAATTAGGTTGATATTGATAGAAGCCATGACCCCATCCATTTCCATCTGCCCATCCTTGACAAGGAACAGTGTGAAACATTATGCCACCGCTTTTACAAATATAGTGCATACACTCGAAAACAGACATTTGATTGAATACATGTTCAGAAAATCCATGATTTGTAACCATGTCGAATTTGGCCTCTATTTCAGGAAGCGACAAAGCAGAATAATTTAGATTAATTCGAATGTCAGCATTTTCTGAATAATCAATACATATTCTATTGCAAAGACCCATATTCTGATAAATAAGTGAAACACACTTGAAACTATCAATATCCTCGTCAAGGATTTGATTAGAAATTTCTGGAAACGCTTGAGCAGCATGCTCGCGAGAATATAACAATTGATCGCCAAGATCTGCTATTGATCCTGTTGGAGGCAGAATTTTCCGATGCTTCTTTAAGAGGCTTATAGCGGATGGAATAAGCATAAAACTTCCCAAGTTAATGCATTATATATTGTCATTTTGGCAACTGCAAACTTATTTGTGCAGGTATTCTCAATACTGTTGCCAATAAATAAAAGCCAAGCTTTAGCAGAGAGTTCAATTCCATCTTGTTCAACAAGTAAATTTACAGAACAACAGACCTTTGCTCATTTATCCAAGGCCTGGTCGAGCTGCAGTGGTCTGGAGTGACTTTCGACTAGCTCTCGCAATTCGCCGGGTGTCTTGCTGGCAAGAATTTTGAGGCCTAACGACCAGTGACCCCGAACGGTTTTGGCGATTCCGTCGATCATGACGCCGCTCAGCCCTGCCTCATAACAGGTCAAATGAAATTCTGACTCTGTTGCTCTTTTCATTATTACGCATCAGATACTGCTGAACACGAGCACCTGACCATTACGGGTCGGGACTTCTCAGATCGAATCGAACAGAGCGTCGCGGGTGAATTTTTCGAGGTCGAAGTAGCGGGTCAGGATGTCGTCAACACCATCGAGCAGGCCGCTTGGCTCCGGATAGTCCGAGCACAATATTCCTCAGAGTCTGACGAGATGCCTTGAGAGGCGTCAGAGAAGGTTTTTAATCCTCTCTACTTTCTCAGGAGACCGAAGGCGGCAAAGGCTTAGCGGACAGTGTCTGAGTCCAGCATGAGGTGATCGGGGATGGTTTTGACCGCAGACCCAAGTTTTTGCAATGCGTTTGCTGTGGCTATAGTGGCTGAAAAAATAAGTCGCCTCCTTGCAGTACCGCTGGGGTGAACTTGATTTGCTCATGAGCAAGCCAGGCAGGCTCTTGCTGGTTGAGGTGAAAGCAAGACGGCAGGCCGGTTTTGACGCTTGGGGAGCGGCATCGCTGGAAGACAGGAAACGCCGTTGTTTGAAGAGGACCTTTACCTGCTGGCTATCACAACACGCTGACTATCAGCCTTATCCAGTTCGCATGGTTTTGGCGCTTGTGCGTTTACCACTGTCGCGGCAGCAGGTCCGATGGCTTCCTGTTCTGGACACCACGGTCGGGACCGATGGGTTTTGACGCGTCATTTGTCAGCTGACGACGCAGGCACCAAGGGCAAAGAACAGGCGCGGGCTGGTGGGATCAAATGGTGTAAAAAAGACCAAAAAAATGGGCCTGGCAGGGCTCTGACGGTGGCTGATTTTTGCCGCAGCGAGCGTGCTGAATGAAGGTTCAGGTGATTAAGCCGTATGCGGCTTCGATTGCAACGCTTGTCATCGGTGACTTCAAAAAAGGTACGAAAATCGCTACATCACTAGAAATGTTGATTTCCTGGCGGAAGTGGACAGGTGCATGGCTGCGGAAGTAAAACTGAAATGTAGCTACAGCTACTAAACGTTCACCTTGCATCTGCAGGGCGCAGCTCGATCTAAGCCAGGGAACGGGGGCTTGGGCTTATCTAAGAGCTGTGATGACTTCCCTGTACTGGAACGGTTCAGCATTTGCGCCAGTCAATCAGGCAGATGCAAAAAGAGAGGCCTCTGTCCTTCGTCTTGAAACAGCGTTCACAGCAGCGGACGCGATTCATTCAGAGAAATATCGTGGTCTCAATTACCTCCGCAAAAACGGATTCGTTTCAGTGCCCTGAACGCCTCCTTAGGAGTTGTGGCAAAGAAGAGTTGAACTCAGCTAAATCTGCGGTTTTCAGTTGCAGCAGGTAGGGGCTGACGCTTCAAGCGTCAGCTGCCGGTTCAGGCACCAAGGGAAAACAACAGGCCCTTGCGGATGGGACGATCCCAGCGGAAGCGATCCGGCTCTGCATATCGTTGAACGATCTTCAATTGAAATCGCTTTGAACGCTGAGCGCCTACGTGCACTGTTCACCAAGCCTTACGGAATGGAGGCGCCTACCGAAGCGCAATGGAGAGAGTTGTACGACGAAAATGTCCATTTCGAAGATCCCACCCAGAAGCGTGAGGGGATCAAGGCTTATATCGATGCCCAGGAGGGACTTGTTCGCCGCTGTGATGATGTTTATCTCCTACCCGGAGCTATCGCGATTGAGGGGAGCACTGCTTTTGTGGAGTGGGAAATGGGCCTCAAAATCAAGGGCATTGAGTTTGTCTACCCCGGAACAAGTCGGCTCAATTTCAACGAGGAGGGAAAAGTTTGCGACCATCGCGATTATTTCGATTTTGTTGGTCCGACATTTGGACCTGTTCCTCTTGTGGGTGGATTTGTGCGCTGGCTTTACAAACGTTTTGTTGATTGAGCAAGGTTGTATAGACATTGAGGTCTAATAGGTCGCCCGGGGTATGTGGATCGTTTCAAGACTTGCTGATCGTGCTTTCGTTCTGTGAGATGCAGCTCGACTTGGGCGACCTGGGCGGCCAAAATTTTCGACAAGTTTTAGTCCGCCCTGCAGATCGTCGATTGGACGACGGTTTCATCAAGATATAAGTATTACCTTAGTGGATCAATCCAGAGGTTTGACTGTTGGTATTAGCCATAATTTGCATCGCTTGATGTTGAATCCTGCAGTGCCTAAATTGTGATTAAAATGTTATAGGGTTTCAGCTTCTGGGTTTTCAGCAGTTTATTAGGCCCAATGATACGAGTCCCAATCGTCATGCGTCATGCTTCGGATCATAGGCTGATCAGTTGTTTCATAGGCGCTCTATAATGATTTGGAGTTTTAATGGATGCTGATCCCGGCCTTAGAGACATAGTAATTGCAGTGTGGGTTATCAACGAACAATTTCGTTTAACTTTTACCCCTTGATTGTTGGCCGCCATGCCATGCCCCAACAAGACTAGAGTCCCATTAGGAAAATAGTTGAGCGCTTTGTGCAGTCGACAAGATGCATTTGGTCAACACTTGCAAGAGGTCAGGACATGTGTACCTCGGTGTCTCCCAGCCTCTAGGCAGCTCTTGGGTTTGTCACGCCGCAATAGAGTCCTCAGGACCTTTGACATCATATTAGGATCAAATAAAGACTACAGATAGTTGGGTATCGGCATCAACCCATTGACCCGTTGGTGATGTAAATCCTTAACATTTGGAAGTTAATTATTTTCGCAAGAATAATCGTTATTTTTGTCGATCTGGAGAAATTTGTGGACAAATGATGGTTACTTAAAACCGCAACGAACTGGTTTGAGATCAATGTTTTGGATGACGTCATCCAGCACCTTGCTCAGAAGGATTTTCGGGTTCGCTTGAGGTCTGCACTCGAAGAGATCGATCTCAAGCAAAAAGTTCGCTAGTGCTTGATGCTCACTGCCTCTTAGGGGGCTTCTCTGATACCCAAGAGAGTAAACGGTGGTTGATCGAGTGGAACTCCTAACACCTAAGCTTTTAGAGGGTTGTAGCTGCGATGCTGTCGGTGCTGTTGCTCAACTCGAAAGGCTTTGTCGACTACCAACTTCTTGCCAATAAGTCGATAGCCCTTTGAGGGATGATCCATCAGATTCTTTTCTCAATCCATAAAGGAATTTCAAAGTGATGTTTGATGGCTTTACAGCAGGGAATCACGAAGGTAGTGATCACCCATGCACTGGGCTTTGCCCGTGCCTGAGAGATCGAGTGATGTTTATGGCTCAGGTCAGGTCGTGAAAAGCTCTGATCCCCAAAGCTTCTTCACTAGCGCCAGGGAAGAGCGCAATCGGAGCTTTCTCGGTCAGATCAAGCTGTGAGTGGGCCACATGCTGGGAATGAACTATTCAGTGGAAAAAATTGTAGTTTTTGCTACGCATTTGACAAGGTGTTCAATTTGAACCATCGTAAGAGTACTTAATTCTTGTATATGTCTTCCTACGACGACTTTCTCAATGACTCTGAAGGATCAGATGACATCGTTACTGGATCCGTAACGTTGGATGAGATTCTGTACTTCGGTCAGCAAGCTGATTGGGGATGGAGTCGAACAAAATATCTTGGACTCTTCAAATTAACTGACAATACGGTTTTGCTTGCTGCTGCAGAGCCCGGTATAAGTCTTGCTGATCAGGATCTCGAGGTTCTCGGCACAGTTGTGAGTGATTACAACCCTGAGTTTCTTACGAATACTTGGATCGCGATGGCGGGCTGGAGAATTGGAAGCGGCGGCCATGATTCCGCTGAGGGATTCAGGATCATTTTCTCCAATGGAGATAGGAATGGCTATGGCGATAAGTATTGGCTGCAAACATTTGAGTTTTATGGGGATGATTTTCATGAAGATTCCAGAGCAATCTCAGCACCTGATCCACTGAATTCAAAAAATCTAGGTCTTTTAGAAGACCTTCACGAGTTCGATATTAATGGCGACGGATCAATTGGGCAAACTCATTTAGGAGGGTCCACTGACACTCCCGGAACGTCAGAAGATCTGACGCCTGGGACGCCAGATTCGACAGTTTCAGCTCCTAAGAGTGGATCAAGTGATCCGCCAAATTTCAATCTCGAAGGTTTGCTTGATCAAGTTGGTGGTGAATTAGCTGGAAGCGGTCAAAATATTAATATTAACATCGTCAACAATACCAATACAGGCTCAGGCAATATCACGACTGGCGATATCAACCAAGGCAATACATACATCACATTTACGATTGGCACAATCAATCTCAATATGAGCGAAGCGATCTTCGATCCAAGCCCTAAAAATAATCGTATTGAAGGTACCTCAGATGACGATACAATTGCAGCAGGGTTGGGGAAAGATAAATTAATCGGAGGTGGAGGAGAGGATCATTTTGTTGTCGGCTCGGTGGATGAGGCGGCAAAGAAGAAGTTTCTTGATACAATCACGGATTTTCGGCCTAATGATGATCTGCTTGTCGTTGATGATGTCGTCCATGATATAGATGAAGACACTGAGGTCGCCATCGTAGAAAATAAAAAAGAGTTCAAGCAGGCTACTAAAGATGCAGGCGCTGAGCTTATCTATAATGAGAAAAAGGGCACATTATTTATTGATGCCAATGATGGGAAAGGTTTAGGCAAAGATGGTGGACCTATTGTGAAACTTGCTGGCAAGCCTGATCTTGATCCTGAAAATATCGTGATGCTCTCTGAAAAGAGTGAATCCGTCTCTAGCTTGATTAGTGAGCCTGATCCAAGTGCAGACCCGTCTATTCAGAGTGATTTAAATGCAGAGATTGTTCCTCTGGTTGATGGATAAAGTTATTTGCTTTGTTTGGTCCAAAAAAATAAATTTGGTGAGGGTGATCATATTTTGTGCCATGGCAAGCTGATTTATGGTTGCTTTTTTTGGCATCCTCCACTTAATCATGGATTCAGCTTATTTTTTACAGAACAACTGAGGGGATTGTGCTCGGAATGAAAACTTTGGTGGTTGCTTTTTTGACCATTGAAGATGGGTGCAGCAAATAATTTCAAAGCAATTGCAGAATAATCCTCGTCCCTGACCGGTGGCGAATGGCCCACTGATGAGGAAGGGGCCAATTAGGTAATGGCTGATTTGATCTGCTTCTATCGTAATAATAATCGACTTTGATTGACCATTGGTCTGCCTCGCAAGTTAGAGTTATAGTAATTAATGGTGCTTACATATCAGGTGTTACTGTATCAATCAGCATTTCTTTGAACTCTCCTCGGAAATGCAATCTTCATGTGTCATCCCTCGGATCACAGGCTGATCAGTTGTTTCATAGGCGTTCGATAATGGCCTGGCGGTTGTATTCCCCATTAGCGTGTCATCCGTCGGTCGTTCAACATCAACCCAGTCCACGATTCACAAGGGAATCAGTAAAAATGGCTCATGCAATCTGTTGAGCCGATGAGCGCAGTCCATGACGAGCTTGTGCTGCTCCTCAAGCAACAGCCAAATTCCCCCGACATCCACGACACACTTCTCGCTGTTGAGAAGGAAAACACGGTCGATCTCAGTCGTGATGTCGATCTGCTGGAGGGTGTTTGGGACTTGCGTTGGAGCAGTTCAAAGCAGCCTTGGCTGAAACAGGCTCCATGGCTGGAGAATTTGCAGGTCCTGGATCCGGCGAATCGTCGTGGCTGCAATTTGCTTCGTCTTTCCGGACCGTTCGGACCTGTGGGCGGAATCAGTGTTCAGGCCGATTTGAAGCCGGTCAGTGACCAACGGGTTGAAGTGTCATTTCGTCGTGGCGGTTGGGTCGGACCTCGGCTTTTTGGATCGAACAGACTTGAATTGATGCGGGATGTCAAGCAAAGTTTTCCAGCATGGCTGGACATCACTGTGTTGGACAAACAGCTGCGCATTTGCCGTGGAAATGCAGGAACAACATTTGCTTTGCTGCGACGCGATGACCTTGCCTTGGATGACTTCTTTGATTGATCCAATGCCCCGAACCGTCATTGGCTTCTTTCGAAATCTTTTTTATAGCCTGTCCAAAAACAGTTCAATTGCATCGGATCAATATTATCTAGCTCGCTGGTGAGGTGAAATCAGTTCAGATCGGGACCCAATCGCAAAGCAGAAGAACTCCAAAGGCTACCCATGACCGCACTGTTGAATCTGGCTATGTATGGGGAATACAAATTGGAGATGGTGTGAATTGAAGCCAGTCATCGAAGCATTTCAACCTCTACTTTGGCCTGTTTCTGCTGTGATGATCGCAGCGCTGATGGCGCGAGCGATCATCACCGTGGCGCGTGTTGGCATTCGGGTTGAAATTTTCACGCGAATGCCCATATCGATCAAAACTGGTTATCAAGGAATCGAGGCTCGCGTCACCA
>QCSN01000012.1 GCA_003211515.1 Synechococcus sp. AG-670-F04 | reverse complement strand
GCAGCAGCGTTACTGTTGACGCACAGCCGTGATGCAGGCCAACCCCGGAACGCTCAACAGAGCGGGTGAGGGTCCAGGGCTCGGAATAGTCCTGAGGCCAAAGTGTCACTAGAACTTCCAGCCCACTCCGAGGTTGAAGCGCCAATCTCCTGAGAAGTCCTTGCTGGCCACCTCAAGACGCAGAGGGCCAACGGGAGTGGTAACGATCACACCGGTACCGACCGACACACCGGAACCATCCTTGTCGAGCAACAAACCTGGCTTGCCAGGAACATTTTTCTGGGTTCCGAAATCGGTACCGGCATCGACGAACACCTCCCCAGAGAAGATGCTGATGATCGGGAATCGATATTCGAGGGTGATTTCCCCAAAGCTGCGTGCCACAGCCATATCGCAGTTGTACCAGCCACGAACGGAATTCGTTCCACCAACGCAGAAGGCTTCGTAGGGAGGCAGGGAGCCGACGATTGTTCCCGCCTTGACCTGCAGACCAATCGCCTGTGGGCAATCGCCTTTTTCACCGCGCTTGGGCCTGCAACCCTTGTGAAGTTTCAACCAGTTCACAGGGAAGAACTGGGTGTAATTGGCCCGTAAACGATTGAACGTGGGTGAATCCTCGTTCACACCGATGAATTGCTCTGTGGTGGCTGTGAAGAAATTGCCGCTGGAGGGATTACGAGGGTCGTTGACATTGTTGTAAGTCGCTGCAAATCGAACGCTGATCAGGTCGTTGCTGTCCGCACAGTTGTAGGAAATGCAGATGATGTCTTTGTTCTTGATGCGTCCTTTCTTGTAATTGTTAGTGGATGCTCCATAGGGTCGTGAATCCGCTGCGAAATTTATCGGTCGAACATTGCTGTAGGACACACCCAAAAGCGCTTTCCAGGGGGTGTCCTTGAAAGGATCACCGCCGTTGAGAGGGCGTACGAAGAAGAAATTGCCTCCGGTTTTGCGCAATGCGACTGAATCACCCTCGAAATCGAACCAACTCCGATTTGGGAATTCATCCTCGGCCCGGCTGACGGAACTAAACTTGCCGTCGGAGGGGTTTTTATCAGAATTGATGTTGTAGGCGTACTTGTTGCCGTTATCCACATACCCATCAACGGTGCGGATGTTTCCATTGTCTTCACTCTGGAACGCCTGGGGCACTTCCTGGCTGAGGAACAGTGAACCGGCAAACGATGTGCGGTGTTTGTCGCCGTAGATCCACGGATCACGGAAGTTGATGTTAGCCAGGCCGCCGTACTGGCCATAGGTGACATTGAGACCCATGTTCCAGGCGCGGCCGAAGAAATTGCTGTCCTGCAGCTGCACCTGGCCAAAAACACCCTGGCTCTGGCTGTATCCAAGACCACCGGACAGCTGACCAGTGGATTGCTCGATGATGCCGAGCACGATCACCACATCACCGGGCTGCTGAGGAACAGGCTTCAGCGTGACCTTCACATCACTGAACAGCTGGGTCCCGTAAAGGCGCTTGATATCTGCCTCAAGCTTGTTGCGGTTGAACGGATCACCGGGCTGAATCGAGATCTCACGACTGACCACCCACTCTTTGGTCTTGCCCTTGATTGGGTTTCCGTTCTCATCCTCGGCATCCCCCTCCTTGTTGAGGAACACAACCTCCAAACCCTGCACCGTGCCCTGGGTGAGTCGCAACGTCACAACGCCGTCGGGACTGACCCGCTCCGGTCCGGTGATCCGGGCCAGGGAATAGCCCTGATCCGCAAACCACTTCTGCAGCTCCTTCATCCGTTGTTGAAGGTCGTTGAGGTTCAAAGTCCTCCCGAAATCCGACCCAAAGGTGTCCTCGACAACGGAGTCGGGCAGCTCATCGCTGGGTGGATCGAGCAGAACACCGCTCAGCGTGGGGAACGGTTCCACCTGAACAATGATTTGAACCCCCAGCGGACCATCCACAGGAGTGATCCGCACATCTGAGAACCAGCCGGTGGCCTGGATGGCATTGAGATCACGCTGCAGTTCATCACGGGTGACGCGACTGCCAGGTCGCACCTGCATTGCGTCGTAGGCCTCGAGCTGCAGGCGCTCTTCTTCAGGATGACCGCTGATTCCCTCAATCAGCACTTCTGAGATCAAAACCCTCGGCTCTTCAATAACCGTCTCGGTCGCCTCGACCTCGAATTGCTCCTGAACCACCGGAGGCTCACCAGGAACCTGCTCGACATCAATGGTCTCGACTTCCGTAACGGTTTCCTCGACCTCCTCGGTGGTCTCCACCTCCTGCGCATGCAAAGGAGCCCCCCAGAGGAAGGGAAGACCCAAGGCCAAGCCGAGAACACCCTGACGGACGGAGACCGCTCTGCGGCAGGAGGAACGTCGGGTCATCGAGGGGTCCCGGGCTGAAGCCTGAAAAAGTTTCGCCGACCTTACAGGCAGTTGACAGGGTTGGAGGTCGAGGCTTGGACCCGTTTGAGGACCTCCCCGTAGGCCTCCATCACACCGCCTAAATCCTTACGGAATCGATCCTTATCAAGGATTCGATCGTCAACATCTCCGGTCCTTCGGTCCCAGAGACGACAAGTATCTGGACTGATCTCATCGGCCAGCAGCAGATCACCCGCAGCGTTGAGACCCATTTCGAGCTTGAAATCCACCAATTGCAGGTCGATGGCATCGAAGAAGGCCAGCAACAACCCATTCACACGTCGGGCCAATTGTTCGATCGCTGACAATCGCGCCTCATCCGCAACCCCGAGCAGGCGGACCCTGGCATCGGTGAGCAGGGGGTCCCCCAGCGCGTCGTCCTTGTAATAAAGGTCGAGCAGGGGAGGATCGAGCTGGGTGCCCTGCGCGATCGGGGTCTGCCGGCAGAGGGATCCTGTGGCGATGTTGCGCAGCACCACCTCCAGTGGAATGATCTCAACTCGCTGCACCACCATCCAAGTCTCTCCGGCGAGACCGACGTAGTGGGTGGGGATTCCGGCAACGGCCAGCAGTTCGAACAAACGGGCTGAGATCTGGCAGTTCAGTCGTCCTTTGTCCTCAAGCTGAGCTTTCTTCTGGGCATTGAACGCTGTTGCATCGTTTTTGTATTCCACCAACACCTGTCCAGGATCAGGGAGAGCGAACACCCGTTTGGCTTTGCCTTCGTAGAGCAGCTCTCCGTGGTCAGGAGTCATGGCGTTGCCTCAACAGAGGGTTCCTCTACAGCAGCATGACCACCGGGTACGCGTGGCGACCGCAACGACGGATCCGGTTCCACGGCCCCCTCCTGCAGCGTCCAGAGGCTGTAGCGGTCATCCAGCCGTGAGGTGAGCCGTTCCAGCCGTTCCCGGGGACGAGCCCCATCGCCACCGGCAGCCAGCTGCAGACGCAACTGAACACGCAGGAGCTCGACCGCCAAACTCCAGGCCTCATCCGCTGCGGCCTGATCGAGCGCCAGTTCCAGCAAGGCATCCGCCTGTTCTGAATCTTCCTCGGCCAGGAGATCAGCGGCCATGCCCAGACGCCTCGCCGCCACTGCCCCCGTCTCCCGTCCGGCGAGCAATACCGCTGCAGCCGCGATGGAATCCCCGGCTGAGGCTTCATGGTGCGCGAGCCGGTCCAGGCCGTTGACCCTCACCAGCGGTGACTCCGCAGCGCCATCCCCGGCTTCCACCAGCTCTTCCCGTTCAAGTGCCTGCAGGTCGCCGTTCACCAGCCGCCGCAGCATCAACGCGGCGCGTGGATGGTCCAACGCCGCATCCGCTGCCTGCCAAGCCATCAGCAACCAACGCCGTCGTTGCTCACCAGCTGCAGGACTCCAGCGGTTCAGAACCACTAGCGCACTCTCAGGCGAACGACACACCATCAACGCCTGGGTTGTGGTGAACACCTGATCGACGCTCTGGGGCCTGGGGTCAAGTGCAATCAGACGATCGCGGATCAGCTGTAGTCGTTCAGGCATCCCATCGGTCAACGCCAAGCGACAGCCCTGCTGCAACTCAACCAGATCCCGGCTGAGCAGCAATTGTTCAAAGGCGGCCTGGGTCATCGGTGGGGGCTCTCCCACCGGAGGAGCTGCAGCAAGCAGCGTCATCACGAGAGCGAAGGGGGACGTCCCCATGGCGGCCTGCGTTCTACAAAGGAAACCTAAGAGGCACATCCAGCCACGCCGTCAACCATGGCCATCTCGACCACCCGTCCCAACGCTTTGCCTCCTCTGCAGCGGGTGCTTGTTGTTGGTGGCGGTGGTCGGGAACATGCGCTGACGTGGGCTCTTGGCAAATGTCCAGGCATGGACGCGGTTCGGATCACCCCTGGGAACGGTGGACTGGTCGATGAGCAGCGCGACAGCATCGCTGAAACCGACGGTCCAAACCTGGTTGAGCTTTGCCGAAGGAAAACGATCGATTTGGTCGTCGTCGGTCCAGAGGCTCCGCTTGCTGCAGGTGTTGCTGACCATCTCCGCCAGGCGGGCATCCCCGTGTTTGGGCCCGGTGCCGAAGGGGCAAAACTGGAAGCGAGCAAAGCCTGGGCGAAGCAGCTGATGCGGGACGCCGGCATTCCAACAGCCGGTCACTGGTCAGTGACCAGCGAAGCGCAGGCCCTCGCTGTGCTGGAGGAGGTCAAACGGCCGCTGGTGGTGAAAGCAGACGGACTTGCGGCTGGAAAAGGTGTGACCGTTGCGGACACAGTCGCAGAAGCGGAACAGGCCATCCGCTCCGCCTTCGAGGGTCGCTTCGGCGAGGCGGGATCGCAGCTTGTGCTGGAAGAACGGCTTCAGGGACCGGAGGTTTCCGTCTTCGCGCTCTGCGATGGGGAACGCATGGTGATTCTTCCCCCGGCTCAGGACCACAAACGTCTGGAGGAAGGAGACCGAGGCCCGAACACTGGAGGCATGGGTGCCTATGCCCCAGCGCCGCTGCTAGACGCCGCTGGTCTGGAGCAGGTGCGTCGTGAGGTGCTCGAGCCGACACTGCAGGCACTGCGGGGCCGAGGCATCGACTACCGCGGCGTGATCTATGCCGGGCTGATGCTCACCAGCGATGGTCCGCAGGTGATCGAATTCAACTGCCGCTTTGGAGATCCGGAATGCCAAACCCTGATGCCGTTGCTGGGCCCTGAGCTTGGGCTGGTGCTTCAGGCCTGCGCTCTGGGCCGTCTCGATCTCGCCCCGCAGCTCACGATCAGCAACAAGTGCAGTGCCTGTGTGGTGGCTGCGGCAGCGGGCTACCCCGATGCACCCCGAAAAGGGGATGCCATCCAGCTCGAGTTCAGCGACGATGAATTGCTCCAGGTGTTCCATGCCGGCACCCGTCGAGTGGGCGACGGCAGACTGGTGACCTCTGGAGGTCGGGTCTTGGCGGTCACAGCTCTCGGCAGCGATTTCAATCAGGCTTTCGCCTCTGCCTATAGCGGCCTTTCGAAGCTGCACTTTGACGGAATCATCTACCGTCGCGATATCGGCCATCAGGTACGGACCGACTGATGACCAGCGGCACAAACTCCGCGACAGCAGATTGGGCGCTTCCAGCTCCTGGAGGTGGCGGACCGGGTCAGAATTCCGACGGAGTCTGGCGCAAGATCGCGCTCTGGTGGGCCGAATTCAGTCTTCAGACGAAGCTGCTCGCCATCGCCACTCTGGTGGTGAGCTTGATGATGACGGGCATCACCTTCCTTGCTCTGAACGGCATCCAGCGGAATGCCGTCATGAACGACACCCGCTATGCCCGCGACTTGGGCTTGCTGCTCGCCGGCAATGTCACCGAGCTGGTGGCCAAGGAACAGGACAGGGAACTGGCCAATGTCGCCGAAAAGTTCTGGCGGTCGTCCCGCAGCGTTCGATACATCTTCTTCGCTGATCCGGAAGGTGTGATTTATCTGGGCATTCCGATCAGCGCCACACCGACGGAAAACGATGGAGAGCTGCGCCTCAACCGCAGACTCGAACTGCCGGACGAACTGCGCCGTCGCCCCCAGAACCCGCTGGTCCGCCAACACCTCACCCCGCAGGGCCGGATTACGGATGTCTTTGTTCCGCTGATTCGCAGCGGCACCTATTACGGCGTTGTCGGTCTGGGGGTGAACCCGAATGAAACCGCACTGGCCAGTGCGGCGCTGACCCGGGAGGTCACCGTTGCCGTGTTCATCTCAATCTGGGTGCTAGTGATCCTTGGAGCCGTTTTCAATGCGCTCACGATCACGCGCCCTGTGAAGGAACTCCTCCGTGGGGTGCGTTCGATTGCGTCAGGCAACTTTCAGGCGCGGATCGAACTGCCGGTTGGAGGTGAACTGGGCGAACTGCTGAGTGGTTTCAATGCCATGGCATCTCAGCTGGAGGCCTACGACGAGGCCAACATTGAGGAGCTCACAGCGGCCCAGGTCAAGCAGCAGTCTTTGATCGCCACCATGGCGGATGGCGCGATTCTGCTGGATGCGGAGGGACGGATCGTGCTGGCCAATCCGACGGCGCGGCGCCTGTTCCGTTGGGAAGGTCGAAATCTCGAAGGTCAGGAACTCGTGGAGGAGCTGCCTGATCTGCTGGCGATCGAAGTGCACGCTCCGCTTGATGCGCTTCTGCTCAGTGGAGCTGACAGCGAGGATCTGCGTTGCAACGTCGGAGACCCCCCCCGCACGCTGCGCATCGTGATGCAAGCCGTGCGCGATGCCAGTGGCGAATCGCTCAAGGGCATTGCTGTGACCGTTCAGGACCTCACCCGGGAGGTGGAACTCAATGCTGCCCAGAGTCGTTTCATCAGCAATGTGTCCCACGAGCTGCGCACGCCTTTGTTCAACATCAAGAGCTACGTCGAAACCCTTTATGACATGGGCGACCAGCTCAGCGACGACGAGAAGCAGGAATTCCTCGGCGTTGCCAACGCGGAAACCGATCGACTCACTCGCCTGGTGAATGATGTGCTGGATCTCTCGCGGCTTGAATCAGGGCGTGCGGTGCAGTTCGAGGCGATGAGCCTGGGACCGGCGATGGAGCAGACCCTCAGAACCTACCGGCTCAATGCGGACGAGAAGCAAGTGAAACTTCTGCTCGATGTCTCCCCCGAACTTCCAGAGATTCTTGGCAACTGGGATCTGCTTCTCCAGGTGCTCGACAATCTGGTTGGGAATGCACTGAAATTCTCCCGAGCCGGAGGGGTGCTTGCCCTGCGGGCCTATCCATGGCCGGACAGCTGCCGGTTTGAACCATCCGAGGCTGATCAGAACGAAGGCCCCACCTGCACGCTCACCTCGCCCCTGCCCCGTCTTCGGGTGGAGGTTGCCGATACTGGCTGTGGCATCAGTGGACCTGATCAGGAGCGGATCTTTGACCGTTTCTTCCGCGTTGAAAATGCCGTTCACACCGAGGTGGGAACTGGCCTGGGGCTCTCAATCGTGCGCGGGATTCTGGAGAAACACGGAACCCAGGTTCAGATGGCGAGCGAAATAGATATCGGCACAACCTTCTGGTTTGATCTCCCCCTCAAGGAAGCCGACACCGACGAACTCCAACTGCAGGCGGAACGTCGATCCAAGATTGATCAGCTGGTCTGACAACCGGACCTACCTGCTCGATAGCACGACAGTCAGCTCAGTCGCCGCTTGACACTCCTCGTGCGATCCGGGAAAGCTCACTGCGTTCATCGGTGGTGACACGATGCGGCACACCGGAGATGATTCGCTCGAAATTTGAGAAGGAATCTTAATCTGAGGACCATTGCTAGTGATCACAAATTCACGGATCCCTTTGTCATGCCAGGAGCCGCGCATCTTGAACACATTCAGCGCTCTGGCCATCTCGCCTCGGATTTCCACGTACTGCAGCAACAGGATCGTGTCAGTGATCGTGGAGATGTGGGAGTCGGTGATCGAGTGACTGCCCATGAACTCCTCAGAGGTGTTCGTAAAGAACCCGGCAATCTCCTCTTGTTTGGCGTATCCGGTCACTCCGATCACAAACTGACGGAAGGCGTTGTGACTGACACCACGGGCCAGAGCTGACAAGGAGTCGATGGCCATCCTTGACGGTTTGAACTGGCTGATCTCCGTCTTGATGATCTGCAGGTGATCCTCCAATCCCGTTGATTCGGGATAGGCACAGATGATCTTCAGAACACCGTCCTGCTCCATCTGCTCGAAATCAATGCCCCAGCTGGTGCCATTGCGAAGCAGCTGAGCACGGGATTCCTCGTAGGCGAACAGAATCGCCCGTTCCTTGTTGCGACAGGCATCCTCGATGAACTTGGACACAAGCAGGGTCTTGCCCGTACCGGTTGCGCCGGTCGCGAGGATGATCGAATCTTTGAAGAATCCGCCACCACACATGTCGTCCAGACGGGGCACTCCAGAACTGACCCGTACATTCGAGGAACGCTGGGTGAGGCGCATCGCGCCGAGCGGGAAGATGCTGATTCCATGGGTTCCCATGGTGAACGGGAATTCACCCTTCATGTGGGTGGTGCCACGCAGCTTGAGGATCTCAACCGTGCGGCGCCGACGCTCTCCCTCCAACACATTGCGCAGGATCACCACGTTGTCTGAGACAAACTCCTCCACGCCATAGCGGGCGATGGGGCCGTACTCATCAATGCGCTCGGTGGTCATCACGGTGGTCACACCGATCTCCTTGAGCCTGGCAATCAGCCTGAAAATCTCCCGCCTCACGACAAACACGGCGTCGTACTGCTGGAAAACAGCGGTGATCGAGTCGATGGCAACACGTTTCGCCTTGTATTTGCGAATCGCGTAATTGATGCGTTCGATCAGGCCCGAAAGATCAAAGCTCCCAGCGACATCCTGGCCATCTGGATCGGGGGAGGCATCCAAGATGAACAGCTTGTCCTGCTCAACCATCTCCTGGAGATTCCAGCCAAAACTGGCAGCGTTGCGAAGAATGTCGAGGGGTGACTCCTCGAACGTCACGAAGATTCCGGGCTCGTCGAAATGCTTGATGCCGTTGTGCAGGAAATGCAGCGAAAACACGGTCTTGCCCGTACCGGAAGTGCCGCTGATCAACGTGCTGCGTCCAATCGGCAGTCCGCCTTGGCAGACGTCGTCGAACCCCTCGATACCGGTCGGAAGCTTTTGAACCTGCATCTGAGCAGGCCCGCTAGCGGGTGGAAACTGCATACCTACACGGTTACAAATTGACGGTAGTGAGAACGGTCCGATAGGGCCGACCGATCACCATCTCGCTTAAGAATCCTCAAGCGATGAATCGGTTTCATCAACGCTGTCGATGTAACCGCTGTTGAGAGAACTGTCCGCTAGTTCGTCGTAGAGAAGGTCAAGACCGATCAGGACCCGCTCTCTGTCGGAGAGATCACCAATGATGCGACGGACTGGTGGTGGAAGGATCTTTGAGAGCGTTGGTGTGGCCAGGATCTTGTCCTCCTCCGCCAGCTGGGGGTTTTTGAGGACATCAATCACTTTCAAGGCATAAACGCCGCGAAATTCTGTTTCGAGGATGTTGCGCAGCGTCTTCAAAGCCCGCATGGAATTGGGCGTGTTCCCAGCCACGTAGAGCTTGAGGATGTAAGTCTTGCGTGGGCTCATGACGTCAGGTCCGGGGAATCGTTGGACTCGATCTCCCGGCGGGAGAGGGGGGAGGCCGCTCCGGTCAGAGGGATGTCCGGCGGGATTGACCTCCGGTACATCTCACACAAATGCGCCATCACATCAAGAAGCGCAAGGCGGTAATCCTGAAGAAAATCATTTTTGTGGCCCTCTAACCGCAACTGTTTCCAGAATTCATCGATCAAATTGACGTGTATCTCCACGGCTCTCGTGATGGGTAGATCACTAAAGAACGCAGTGTTCACGAAACTCTCAAGGGCCTGATTCGCCGCGGCAGGATCCCGGAAGTAGCTGATTAGAAGGTCTCTATAAGTGCGTTGCAGAGACTGCAGTAATTCACTCCGTTCTTCATTCGAGAGCGTCCCGAGGAAACGGGATGGATCCCGCTTGTAGAACACACCCAGATATCCCAGCCGCTCCTGGAGACGGTTTGAAAGCTTCCAGACCTCCCGAGCAACCACTTCCCCCTGACGACCCTCGGCCCGTCCCTGGCGCAAAAAGCGTGAGATCGCTGCGTCGACGTTGTATCCGAGCTGCTCAAGCTGATCTTCTGGAAGATGGAGCTCCTCGGCGTGGTAATCCACATGGCCCTTCACCTCGCCGACCACCACCGCCGGGAAGAGAAGACTGGAGCTGATCAGCTGCTCGCGCGTTTGGGCATCGAGCAGAGGTTGCTCTACCACCACAGCGTCGATGTTGTCCCGACGTTGACGCAACGCCTCGACCAAACCATCTTCCGCGGAGAGATCAACGACGATCGGCTCGTAGCGATTGGTTGGAAGCCACTGAGAGCAGGCCTCGACCAAAGCTGTGGTCCTTAGCAAGAGAGCGACGGTGAGGGCCGGCCTGGCCATCCGGGGGTCAGGATCAACATGTAGGTGAATCTTGACGAAGGGAGGGCCGAGGATCGAAGATCTTGGTTTGTCTTTCGATTGCGGCTCAGGCTGAATCGGTTTGTCCGAGCCTGACCGCGTCCTCTTCTCAATGGCCGACACCAAGCCCGCCGCAGACAAGTCAGACGCTGGAGCCACTCCGGCGTCAACTGAGACCTACGCGATTGCAGAGGCATCAGGGACCCAGGTCTGGCTGCAGCCGAACCGTTACTACGACCTGGACAGGATCCATGCTGAGGTCGACGCGACGATCACACTGGACAACGTCCTTCTTGTGAAAGATGGAGGCTCCACCACTCTTGGCCAGCCTTATGTCAAGGACGCAAGTGTTTCGCTGAAGGTGATGGCTCACCGACGTGGGCCGAAGATCATCGTTTATAAAATGCGTCCGAAGAAAAAGACCCGCCGTAAAAATGGTCATCGCCAGGAACTCACACGGGTGATGGTCGAATCCATCACTGTTGGCGGCAAGTCAATCAGCTAAGCAGCCCAACCCCTGACCGCCCCAATCTCTCCTCTCTCTCATGGCACATAAGAAAGGCACAGGATCCACACGCAATGGACGCGATTCAAACTCGAAGCGCCTCGGCGTGAAGGCCTATGGCGGCGAATCAGTCTCTGCCGGCTCCATCCTGATCCGCCAGCGCGGCACCTCTGTTCTGCCTGGTGTGAATGTTGGCAAAGGCAAAGATGACACGCTCTTTGCCCTTACCGACGGCGTGGTGAAGTTCGAGAGCATCAAACGTGGACTACGCAATCGCAAACGCATCCACATCACTGCCGCCGTTTAGAGCTGCCCGTCTAAGGCGCCCTTTGCTTTAGTCGTTCCGGACGACGGGCCCGGCGAAGCACAACGAGCAAACCGATCACAGTGAGCCCAAGCACGGCAGCGTCGCTGGGGCTTTTGGTGTGGAAACACTCCAGCACTTCGTAAGGGAGTGGCAGAGCCAGCAACACCACAAACAGCCAGTCGCCCCAACGGCGATCAGTCCATGTGGCCCACGCCGCCACATAGACCAAAAGCGCATAACTCCCCATCACAGCGGCAACCCCCCGCAGAGCCTCTGGACCGAGATCCAGGGCGCGTCGAGCCAAACCAGCAAGCAGGCGCCGATCTGCCTCTCCCAAGGCATCAGCAAGCCTTGCCAGACCTGCTGTGTGAGAACTCCCCCAAAGTGCCGCGAGACTCAGGCTGACCAGAAGGGTTGCCACCACAACCTTCTTGATCACGATCATCCGAATCAGCAGGCCTTGCATGAGCTTCCGTCAGATGGGCTGATACGTGCGGGTGGTGATTAGAAACGGGTGGAATCGTTCCAAGAAATGACTCTGCAGGCTGCGGAAGAAGGTTTCAACCAGTTGCGGATCATCGAAGTGGAAGGGGTATTCCCCTTGATGCCCCTTGAAGAAATACCAATTCAGCAAAGCGGTTGAACCGTGGGCCATCCTGTTGTGAAAGGCATGCAACTGGGCCGAGGGGTCCGGAAGATGCTCGAGCACATCCAGGCACACCACGGTGTCAAAACGAACGGTGCCAGTGTCATTGAGGTCCCGATGCACCGAAAGCTTGTGGTTCACCCCCAACGCGGTCGCACGCTTCTCAACAAACGCACGGTTTTGGGGATTGAGATCCACAAACCAAACATGCTCGACCACGGGCAGTGCGGCGGCCGCAAGCGCATGGGTCCCGATACCGCCACCGAAATCCAACAACTGACCACGAGCCACCGATTCCTGCAATCGCAGGGTGTCAGCGATGTAATCCGCACTGGAAAGATGCCAGGCTGCGAGTTCGAGCAGATGTCCGGTGCCGACGGTGTCTTCATAAAAAGAGGTGGCATCCTCCGCACGAAACGCTCCGGGATGAAGATCCGCCAGGTCTTCAGTGCTGCTGGGCATGCGGCTGTTTAGAGCCTCCATGGACAGCTGCAGATAGCTCGCCAAATGGCGACGGACAGCAAAACCATCCTCAAGAAACCGAGACACATCAAGCTGCTGCTGCATGGAAAGCCGCGGCATACCCAGACGACAAACGCCGCCAACTTAGAGGTGCGCTGAAAACTGAAAAGGGCTTCGCTCAGATGCTGAAACGCCCAACACCCATGCAGACCGCTTCAATGAAACACTCCACTGGCATAGGACATCTGCTTTGCGGGCACCATTCGGCTTCGTGGTGATCGACAAACCCCAAGGTTTCACCTCCCACGCCTGCGTCAGCCGTCTACGGCGTTGTTACGGCCTCAAACGCATCGGTCATGGCGGCACTCTCGATCCAGCTGTCACCGGTGTCTTGCCGATCGCTCTAGGACAAGCGACACGATTGTTGCCTTACTTGCCGGGTGAAAAGACGTACACCGGGCTGATTCAACTGGGAACCACAACCGACAGTGATGACCTGCAAGGAGAGGTGATCAAACGTCAATCGCATCCCCAATTGCGCTGGAGCGCCATCGATGCAGCATTGGACAAGTTTCGAGGACAGATAGAACAACGCCCCCCACAGGTTTCAGCGGTTCATGTCAATGGAGAACGGGCTTACGCCCGAGCCCGACGTGGCGAGATGATGGACATTCCTGCACGCACGGTGACCATCCACCAGCTGCAGCTGATGCACTGGGATGTGAACAGAGGTCTGCTGCGGTTGAACGTGCACTGTTCAGCTGGGACCTACATCCGCGCGATCGCGCGGGATATCGGAGAGCTGCTGGGATGTGGGGGCTGTCTGGCATCACTACGCCGCACACAAGCTCTTGGCTTTCATATCTACCAAGCCCAGCCACTACCTGAAAAAGACCAAACACCGCCAGTTCCCCTGTCACCCCTGCAGGCCCTAAACGGAATGCCTAGGCGAAATCTAAATCTGAGCGAACAACGCGACTGGCGCTGCGGGCGAAACATTCACAATGAAACGAACGATGAGCAAGCAACTGTGGTCTGCAATCCCGATGGAAGCATTGCCGGCATCGGCCAGAGCAATGGCGCCAATCAGCTAAGACCGAAAATAGTATTCGATGCGATTGGGTGAACCAAGGCAAGAAATCTAGAATTAACAAGACAAAAACGAAGACAATCCTAAATTAATCAATTATAGGAGTTGAATAATGATGGTCTAGCCATCACCTTTTTTGGGGAGAATGGTCACTGTTACCAGTATTTAGGTCGATCAATACCTGGCAGGAACGTCGAGAATTGAAGCCAAGCGAAACATTGGCCCCACAGCCACTGCTGGCGAGACGAACCAGGATACGTTGCAACAATGAGATCGCCAGATGAAAATTACTTCGCGACCAGCCATTCAAACAATTCGAATGCTGCTTTAGCTGAGAACATACAGATAAAAATGAGAGCCAAGAGGTGGTACTGCCTTCATTCAAGGGAAAGACTTTCAAGCAGGGATTGAGCCTGGCAAAATTCCTGCCGCAGACACCATAATCATCAGCAATCCAAATGATACAAAGGGAAACTTAATCCTGGCAAATTTCATAGAAAAAGACACATTAATTATCGAGGATAAGACATACTCGCTAGAAGATTTCGAAGCGCCATTACTGAAAGATATAAAAGCGATTGCACCTGGAGAAGATTCCATGAATAAAGAACATCAAAGAAACAATCACTTGCATCACAAGACGGAACAAAATAGCATCACTGAGTTAATCTTATAAGGTATTATGATTTATTGAACAATCTCTTGAGAGTTCTTACTCTGGAATCATCTTGAAGTCGAAGAAGCATTGTCATGGCCGGCCACAGCAAATGGTCACAAATCAAGCGCACCAAGGCTGTAGTGGACGCCAAGCGGGGAGCTCTATTCACCCGACTGGGACGCGACGTTATGGTGGCAGCACGTTTTGGGATTGATCCTGACGGCAATTTCCAACTGCGCACCGCGATCAACAAAGCTAAGGCAGCTGGTGTGCCGGCATCCAATATTGAACGTGCCATCTCCAAAGGTTCCGGACAAGCCGGGGAAGGTGTTCAGTTGGAGGACGTGCGTTATGAGGGATACGGGCCGGGAGGCGTTGCCATTCTGATTGAGGCTCTGACCGACAACCGCAATCGAACAGCCGCAGATCTTCGCTTGGCCTTCAGCAAAAACGGTGGCAATCTCGGTGAGAGCGGCTGCGTGGCCTACTTGTTTGAACATCGCAGTGAAGTAACCGTCGCAATACCAGAGAATCGCGAGGAGCTTCTGATCGAGCACCTCCTGGAACTTGAAGCTGATGGCTATGAATTGAACGCGGACAAGGCTGTGGTGCATGGACCGTTCCACGCGCTGGAAAGCCTTCAAGACGGATTACGACAGCGGGGCTGGATGGTGCAGGAGTGGGAACATCTTTGGCATCCCGGCACAAGCGTGGAAATGGAAGGGGAACCCGCAGAACAGTGCCTAAAGCTGCTGGACGCCCTGGACAACCTCGACGACGTGCGCAGCATCAGCGCCAACCTGGAGATCCAATCAGATCTTGAGCTCACTTGACATGCCGGACATTGAAGTTGGAACCAACAAGTCAACGCAATGAAGCGACGTCGAACATGAAGCTCGATCTGAGCTGAATCAGCCAGGCATCAACCATGAACGATCCAGATGGTTGAGAAAAAGGAAAGCAACGTCAAGGCACACAAAGCCAGAAAGGCATACATAAAACATTAATGTCATGAACGAAAAGCCAACGATGTCTACAAAACCGCAACCGATCAACATCTCAGAAGATTTAAAAATTCAACGGTGGAGGATTAAAACAATCAAAAACAAAAGACAAGATATTGAGCGACATCAGTCCCAGCATTGGCAACAAAACCCCTTGCCATTGAGATGAATCCTGCTAATCCACAGGAACGTGCTTAACTGACGCACAGTGAGAGCGATGCTATTCACCTCCCAAGAGGGGATGAGATGCAAGTCATATTCTTGGAAAGTTTCGTAGAGACCACTACAATCAAAACAAATACAATTGCATATCAAAAATACAATAAAGAAGTTACTATTTTCGCAAACGGAAGAGCTTGGAAAGCACAAAGCGTCAATTCAAAAAAGCACAATTTCGAATCGGCGGACAAGGACAGTCATGAGCGATGACCAGAAAACCCGACAAATCCAATCAGGATAAAATGAAAAAGTAGCCGTGAAGAATTGGTTGAACAATTCCTCAATCCATCAAACCAAGATAAAAAGGCCAGCGAAGACCATTGCGTGAAAACGCTACAAATACTTTGCAGTCAGCTGATTTCTAGGAGCGTTGCTATCACAGATAGTGAAACATGACGACCGCGAAGACCATGGCATCTCCCTCCAAAATTTTTGATGTCCTAGGCCGCATTTTCATTGCCGCCTTGTTTGTAAACGCTGTGCCAGCGAAGTTGACCGATTTTGGCGGAACAACCAGTTTTATTGCATCTAAGGGCATCCCCATCCCTATTGCAGGGCTCCTGTTGATATGCAGCATTGCGATATTAATCCTTGGCTCAATACTTTTGGTATTCGGCCAGGATACAAGGATAGGAGCGTCGCTTTTATTGGTTTTTCTAGTACCAACAACCCTTATCTTCCATACATTTCCAGTAGATACGGGTTTCGTACGTAACATCGCAATTATTGGAGCCTTGATTCTGGCGATTACCAGATCAAACAGCACAAGCGATCGAAGTTTTCGTGAAATTCGTTGAATCAGAAAATCAGACAAAGCGGGTTTACGATATCATAAAGCCTGAAGCTCAAAAGCAATTCACTTGGCCATTCAATTTTCAATGTGTACTAAAAATGGTCTACAACATCATCGCAGGCTACGCACGCCGACAGACATGCTATATATTAAATTAAAAAAAATGATTATTCACTAGGCAACACAGAGATTTGTCAAAAGAACATGCGAACGTGCATCAACCAAACATCGTTGGGGTCGGAATGAAAAAGACCAATATGTTCAGACGAAGTAAAACGACTGATCCAAGTATGATTGGGACATGAATGCAAGCGACATCTTATTGAAAACAACTATCATTTTAGCTTCAAAAGCGAAGTTAAATACGGACATGAATTCTCACCATTAATATAGGAGTGACTGAAAGGCAAACCCGGAAACAAGAGCAGATCCAAAAGACAGAAATTAGATCGACATTTCAAACCAAGGGAAAGTCAATGAAAAAAATCATTTTGAAACCACTAAAAGTACAGCCCCCAATGGGGGTAAGGCTAAAAAAATTCTCCAGTTGCGTCTATACCACTAATCATTGATGGATCAATAAACCAGAACAGTACACCATCAGCGTGATTGAAATTTCAAAAAAGAAAAGTCGATTCAATGGGAGATATAGACTTGCATATTCCTAGTTAACAACACGTAGTAGGGATAGAGAGACCCACGGTCGTTAGCAGATGTCAGCCGGAGAAAATTTAAAACTCCGACACCAAAGTAATCTTATGGATGTCCATAAGAATTAAAATCGCTTACATTATGGTTTAGGATCGTTGTTTCTCCTTGATCGCTGAGCACGAGCAGATCATTCCCATTTTGCTCGTAATTAATATTCGTAAGAAAGAGTCCAAATAACAAGCGATCCCCCTCATTGAAATCAAAATCTTCAATTGTTCTTTTCCCATAACTGATGAAAAAGGTATCGGCTCCAGCGCCTCCATTCAGCCTGTCATTGCCCATTCCTCCTATCAGAATATCATCACCAACACCACCATGGAGCGTGTCATTGCCTCGACCACCGAGGATCAAATCATCGCCACTTCTCGCTTTAATGAGATCATCTCCCTTTTTGCCGTTGATCCGATCATGGTCATTAGTGCCGATGATCGTGTTGTCACTGTCATCAGCTTCCAATAAGCGCTTTTCCTCCTTAATCCTACCCTGAAGGTATCGGTTGGTTGAAGTTGAGTTCATCGAGAAATACAGTTTTAGTGAAATAAGTTTGTGTTGAATCGATTTCAACAGTCATAAACTCGCAAGACATATGGTGACCCTCACTTACAAGACATAGTGCGAATGAATTAGTTTCTTGGTGAAGATCAGGTGAACGCAAGCAAGACCGCCAAACTCCACTGCAAGCTGCTTTAACGATATGCAAACCAATTTTCAATAGCTATTAAACTCAGGCTCAAACTCTTTCTCCTGCCTTCAGAAGCTACGGAAGAATGTCATTTCACAGCCAATAGTGTCGACCAGAACAACACAAATCATAAAAAATAGTCATTGACACGTTCAGAGGCAGCAACGAACCGGCCTATATGTGCAAACTCCGTCTGACTGACTTGTTAAGAATGGACCAATTGAACTGGTTAACTATGCAATAATGATAATAAATTTTTTCTCTGAAATGACTGCCAAAGGGTATTGGAACGTTGCTGGATCAATTTCGAACCCTGCAGGGATGGCTCCCTATCTACAGGCTGTTGAGCCATACTTAGCCAAATACGGAGCACGTTTTCTCTGTCGTGATCTCAATACCGATGTACGTGAAGGCAGCCCAGGACCTCTAACTGTGATCATTGAATTTGAATCTGTGGCTGCTGCACAAGCCGCCTACGATTCACCTGAATACCAAGAGATGATCCAGCTGAGGCAACCTCATTCAGATGTTTGTCTTTCAATTATTGAAGAAGGAGACCACGCTGGGCATTGATGACGATCGCAACGCCGGATGACGAGCTGCCATGATTTTGATACATTGAGTTGAAAGCATAAAAAAGAGAATTTAACCAGTTAATAAAACTCCTGAAATATGATATATTGGTTTATGATGCCCGAATGGATTCTTTGGGATCGAATGTCACAATCAACGAGTAGTCAGCGTTCATCTGAGAAGATTTTTACAACACTCGATTAATTTATTTTTCTGAATGCATGAAAAATCTTAGATCATCAAAGAATAGATTTTTATCATAATACAAGGTCAACCACATTGAATCGATAACATGGTGGCAGAACAGTGGGAATCAGCATTCCCGAAAACAGTTGACCTATAGCGTCTGCAGTTGTTTTATGTTAAGGAACAATCATCAATAAAAGATTTCGATGCTTTAACTGATTAAATCACTGTCACCTTAGATGTCATGACTCCTGCGTACAAATAACATACAATAAGGATATTCGTGATAAAAAATAAAATTTAGAATGACTTATATTGAAGAAAATACCGAGAGTAATCGTATAAACCCGTTTGAAATTGCCTTAGTCCTTGGAGCGAGTTTGATCAGGTAAGCTAACTTGATAAAGAGTATCCTTGGTTGGCTTCCAGGCCACGAGATGAGAGGAATTAATATCATTCTTTTCAAGACAATCCCAGATATTAAGGCCCTTCAGCGTCGCTTTAGACCAATGGTCTCCTTGGCTCATCATTTTCTTGGATAAATGATCTTTCCAATCAACCCATTCAATTTTAGGATATTGTGAAAGATATTCATCAAGAACTACGATGTGAAAATCCATAGCAAAGTTAAGGGGAAATTCTATGAGAGGAAATAATTCTCGCACATCACATTGGTCGGGTCATCTGCTGCCGTGAAAAGCCCCATAATGAAGTAAAAAATTCCGGAAGAGACCGCCAGTCTTCCGATTCAAGATCAAGTACAGCCATTCGGTTGATTGAGCGAACAGGTTTTAGGGCCCCTATGCGAACCGTCATTGATGAAGGTAGATTAGCTCACCATTTACTGCTGTTATCCTGTTGAAAGGAGGATTATCGCAATAAATAAACAATCACGATATACATTCAGCAGTAATATAAAAAGCCAACCTCTCAACTAAATAATGTGGATATTTTTTAATAGAGATTAAAGTTGGCGTAGGTCTTTCTTGATGAGTGGTAGTGATAACCAAAGATTTCGCTATAGTAGATTTTTATTAGGAGGCTTAGAGAGGAACTTCGTCGCTTTCTACAGATTTCATGATGAGCATAATGATTTAAAAAGCCCAACGTACATTCTCCTCTAAAGCTTCCTGTGTCCGCTTAAACAATTTGCGAATCGATTAATGTCTTTGTTGTATTTATTATCCAGGGTATTATACTAATTTGGCCGATTGATCGGCTTGTAATTATTCACAAAGCAAACGCAATTGAGGGATAGAGGAAATTATTTATGTAATCCTTAGCAAAAAACTGGGCTTTAATTTGATTTGGCATTTGATTGCAGAAAGCATCTTTTCCACACTTGTGTAGACATCAACAGAGATATCCTTTGTCGCTTCACGAACCTTCCAAATTCCAACTTGAATCTCCGACCTTGCACAAATAACTTGCCATGCATCTTTTTGAGGTCTGCCGACTTGCTTAACCGTAATCTTTGTCCAATACGACTGTCTTTGATCACCAAGATTTAAAGCATAAGTCAATGAACCATCGATTTGCTTTTCTTTCTTAAAGTTAAGATCGAATAGATCTTGTTCCCAATTTGCCATAATTCACGAGACTGTTTCGTTAGGATACACCTTAGAAGACCAGGACATGAATCTTTTTTATCTATACAAACATTCTTTCACTACTTCACAATCCCAGCGAAAATTAACATTGGCAACGAACAAGCTCACGAATTAAAGCCTAAACTGTTGGCGTCAGTAAAGTTGAGAGCCCTCATAAAGAAAGGCGCGACATACGATCAAAGTGAATTATTAAAGGGGGGAATTAGTAATATTGTTATATTCACTAATAGCGACTGCAGACACTTCTCCAATCATCAAAGAAGCCCATTTTTAACGCAAGGAATACTCAATAAATTAATGCAGACTGGTTCTTATTATTGATCATTTATGGCATTTTGCCTTAAATCGTTTGGAGTTGCTCGTCGCTTGATGTTTTGTCTTGCGTCCGCTCACGCGCTTTCGCCACATTTTGAACGAGCTTGATTTCATATTTTGTCGCATGATTGCAATCACATCCTTATCTTTGAGACCAAACTGAAATTCAATTGCTTCGAAAGTCGTACGATCTTCCCAGGCCATTTCAATGATCCGGTTGATTTGATCTGGTTCAAGGCTGTTCATGATTTTTTTGTATGTTGTGAATTAGTTTGAGAGACTGATTGCAAAACCAAGCTTTAATTCATTAACAAGCTCCCAAGTCGAATAATTTGATCGTAAATTAAAAAAAAATAAGCAAAAGTCAACTCAATTGTCTTTCCCATTATTATTTTAATAACCATCAACAAGTAGAAGTTTCAATGGTTTTGAACATTTCCGGAAAATCAGCTGAGGACATATTGACTTTAAAAACAGCAAAACTATAGGAAAATTTTTCTGTATTCGTGGCTATTGATATCTTTTGGATTCAAGAAGATTCGACTTTGCACGGATTACCAAAGATTTAATAATTTTGAGATTGAGCAATCAAAACCTTTTCGTAAAGACAAACCCGGACATCTGAAATTGCAATAGTAGAGCAAGTTCATCACTTAAGTCATTAAGGGGAAAGATATCTCATCTATATTCATTCTTTTTCGCGAAAATTTTATTTATGAACACCGAGCATTTTCCCGCCTTAAAAGTGAAACTTTGGATGAGTCTTTTGCTGATTATGATCCTTAATATCAATTTCTAGCACCAGTACAAAGTGTTTTGGAGTGTATTTGGAAGATAGTGCTGATCACTAATGAAACTTTGAATCGCTAACAAAAGTCGACGCAATGTCATTGTCACTACTCCTCCTTCGTTCCTGAGTTGCTGTTATTCAACAGCGTATCAGCTGGAACTTGATTCATGGATCAACACGAACGCAGCAATTGGCTGAAAATTGCTACTGATATGGAAGCCAAAGGAGCAACTGAGAATTGGTTTTATAGGCGGGCACGTGCTATCGCAGATGGCAGACCGGACCCGCTACCCAACATCTCTCAGTTAAAACCCAATCTGATCGATAAAGACCAGCAAGCTGCCTGAATGAATCGGGATGGGCCCCAGTCAACGGAACCAGCGCCTTATCAACATCTCTTCAACATGCCTCATCCATCCCTGCTAAAGCTCCCTGAGCGTCACCCCTACGTGCTCTGCTGGCCGAGTGTTGTCACGGAAGCCATCTGTGCTTATTCCACCATGAATAAGCCCTCAGGCCAGTATTGCCATTTTTAGCGCTTGACAAGTTATGGGGTGGATCCGCCAAAGTACCCAGATGCTCTATTTGGAAAAGATGCCCCGTCAAAAATTTAAATACGAAGCTACTGAAAAATTTGGAGAATCATTAACGGCGTTTCGGCCCTGGAATACCTCGCGCCTAAGCATCGTTGAACAAATTAATGGACGAGTTGCGATGGTTGGTTTCTCAGCAGCAGTTCTCGGTGAACTCATAACAGGCAAGGGGATGATTCAACAGCTTGTGGGTTATGTGAACTGGTACTTAAATTTAGGTTGACTTATTTAGGCATCTGCTTTTCTACGCTTTATTCGTCTAAAGCTTGTCTATTATTTCAATTTGCCACTAGATCAAGCCAACTATTAACTGTATTTTAAAGCGATAAATCATATAGCCGTTTTAAAAATTACTGAAGTCATCAAGTTTCCAATTCCAAAGCCATATAGAACAACACCTTCGATCAACAGATGTTGAGCAATAAAATCAAATTAATTAGCTTCACCACTTAACGTTAAACCTCAAAATTTTTTTGTAGTTTAATGCTGAAGTTGAGCTGTTGATAGATAATTTTAACTAGAGGGGTGGATAATATTTTTGATCAAAATCTAGATTTGAGATGTAATGCGAGCAGCCCATTGTGAAAGCCTTTCCTCTGTCTTCTCGGATTCATTGTCTTCATCGATTGGGAGGCCACAAAAATTTCCATCAATCACACTTTTGGAAGCATCGAAAATATAACCGTCTGTCGCTACTTCTCCAATCAATCTCGCACCTGCTTTTTTAAATGCAGTATACAATTCTTCCATGGCGTCACAAAAATATTTACTAAATGCAGCCGAATCTCCTAGTCCAACGATAGCAACAATTTTATTGGAGAAATCAGTCGCGGGAATATTATCAATATGTTGATCCCAAGAAGTTCCAGATCGTTGTTCATCTGCTCCAGTATTCCATGTAGGGATACAACAAATTAATGCGTCTGACTCTGTCAATTCCTTGGTATGATCAATATAATCAAGGTCTTTTAATTCAGATCTTGGGATTAATTGGTGCAATCTTTCCGCAATATTTTCTGTATGACCAGTTGCAGATGCATAAATGATTGTAAAATTCACTTTCATCTAAATTTTAAAATTAACATGCGATAGACCAGGAAGAATCAAATTCTGTGCGCTGGCTTGTATAATTATTTCACCTATATTGTAATATTATATTCAATCGCAAAAGCGTTCGGGGAGCCGATCTTTATCACTAATATGGAAAACGTATACATTAGCGAGAAAGCAGAAAGAAAAATTGATTTATATTGCACTAACGAACAACAGGATAAAACATCACAAAGACTAGACTAAAATAGAGCTTATTCACAAATAAATAATGCATATCAAATTAATTTACTGGAAAACTTGAGGGAAATATTGGCACTATTTATAAAACTAATCATTTATTAACCCTTTTGTGATCTCCTTCAAAGCACTTGACAGCTATAAATAGTTCCAAACCTTTTTCCTTATAGCTTTTCTAATCCAAAATAAAGACGCAAGGATGATTGCGGCTAAAAAGAATTGTCCCATTCCCCATTCCAGGGTTTTTTCTGTACCAATAAAATCAATGCAATGAAACGTAGCGCCAGCGAAGAAAAATAAAAATCCCCAATTTCTGAAGACAGTCAATTGGAGTTCGTTGTTAGCAGTATCCATGATCATGAAAAAACGTTATTTGTAAATGTAAACCATACACCAATGGTTACTATTGTGGCAGGGAGTACAGCAACAACAAAACTTAGATCACTCGAATTCATAAGCAGTTTTGGTACAATTATGTATGAATACAACAATATGAATAGAGCATTGATGCCAGTTTTTGATAAAAAAGGTGTTGCCATAGTTTTAGCAATTACTATTTTAAAGTTGTCTGCCCCTGAACTGTCAACAGTATTTCTCATTTGATCAATTGAGTGACTATACTATTCTAAGCAAAAGGTCACGTCATATCGATCGGTATGATTCGACATTCTGTCATTTTTGTAGTAGTGTTGCCTATAGCTTATTGCTTTCTTTGCTAAAGTATGATGAGATTATGTGTATCAAAAGACGATTGCAGGCAATCGCATTGAAGATATAGAAATTAGATAACAATAGCGGCAATATGTATTACACTTAAAAATTAAGCTGAACGTATTCGCAATTCATCGATAGCGTCATGATAACTACTAACAGGATGTTTGAAAATCCGAAGAATTAGCCCTCAAAGCAACTGGCACATGCAAAAAAATACAAAATAAAATGATCCAAAAATCAAACCAATGTGCAATAACTAATGGTACCTTTGGTGTAAGAACTTGCGAAAATAATTTCGAACAATATTAAAATTATTTTTCAGAAGCTGTTTCGACAGTTGGGTTAGATTCAATGTTCGGTATTGATACGGTTTCTGCTGTCTTTTCTGGTTTGGATGTTGTTTCGGCTTTCTTTGCCGGCTTCTCGCCCGCTTCCGATTTAGGTGTGGGGTCTTTTTTCTTTGCAACTACTTTTTTGGGCTTGAGCTTGGACGTATCTAGATTTTTTTCTCCAAAACTCTTATATCCTAAAAAGACAAGCCCTCCGACTACTGGTATAGACATGATGCCTCCAACTGCAATCTCAAAATTTGATAGCAACATGAAATCAATTAAACATTGACATGTGATTAATTTAAGGGATCAGGCGCATAGATCTGTCTATTTTTTTACAGCGCTTTGAGCCCTATGAGAGAGCGATAAGTAGCATATACACAAATGCACGGGTAACCTGCTCGTTTGAGCAAGGCTTGTATTAAGCCGATCAAAAGGTTACGTCTGGTTGATATATGTTATTAATTTAATTTCCTAACTATCTCTAATGCACATTTTTTAATCCGCAATAATCCATAAGTCACCACCTCTGCGTCTTCATGACAGTCCACCCGAAACAACCACATAGAGATAAACAACCTTTTCAAGCGAAATGAATTTCTAAGTCGATGGTGAGTGAACTGTGTTACTGTCTATTTTTTTCATTTCAATAGAGCACATACAACATACCCTTTGATCTTATTGCCGAATGCCATGTCTATTCCGTTGTCTCAATAAGAGATTTTGTTTTCAATAGTATCGATCACAGGACAAGCCTTTTTTTTTTGCGCTGTGATAATTAATCAGTTTATTTTATTGCTTTGTCCGTAGAGGCAGCTTTTACAGCACAGGTTCCCCACATAACCCAAACTCCTTCAGGCAGAGAGCCACTGTTGGGTGGGACAATTCGTGAGAAAGCTGTATGGGTTGATGAGCGTGACTGTATCGGTTGTCGTTACTGTGCCCACGTCGCCTCTAATACTTTTACGATGATTAACCACACAGGTCGTTGCCGTGCAATTCGCCAAGACGGCGATTCTATTGAAAGAATCCAAGAAGCAATCGATACTTGTCCGGTGGACTGCATTCATTGGGTGGAATTCTCAAACTTGGATGAGCTTAGTCAACAACAGCTAGACGAATGCAAGAACCGAGGAATCCCTCAATAACCCATATTTCGATAGTTTAAGATTGCAAAAATCAAATTAAGTCAAAGAGCAATTGCTATCAATTACGTAAACCAAAAAAAGATAAATCAGTCATAAGTTTTTAATAAATTCGAATAAAACGATCCCTTATTCGCAAAACAATTTCAATCATAGTATAAATAGCTATTTTAAAAAGGAGACTTGATTGATTACAGTTGAATAGACCGAAGATATTCTGCAGCAATTAGCGCTATCTATAGGCTATCGATAAAAGTCTTCCCGTTTCAGAGGTGTTTTCCTCTCGTTATTGCGGATATAAAAGAACGCTGTTCCAGCAACAACAACAAGTGGAATCGCAGTGAATAACAACAAAAAGATTGCAGTATAGTCTTGGTACATGTGAATTAGTTTTCATCCATTTTACTGAAGCGAATTTTCTCACAGTGATCTTTGATCGGCCTGGGCTTTCTTTTTTATTCGCTTGATTGTCTTATTTTGCCCTTCAAAAATGACAATTGTCGATTTCAGTGGTTTTACATTTTGTATGCCTGAATTCAGGTATTGATAAAATAGATTTAGAGACATTTGGGAATAGTGTCGATCAATTTTTTACTTTGGCTTAATTTTTGGTCACATGTAATCTTCTGTGGCCTCGCCCTTGGAGCAGTTGCTTCTTTATTGGTTGACCAAGATATCTATTGGTAGTCTTTAGATCACTTGCCTATTCAATGCTCCTTCTCCCTTCACGATATGTGCAAAGATCATGAAGGGATTGTTGCCAGATCATCAACCTTTCAACAGTTTGGTACTGAATCCAATTAGCCTCTGATGCAACTACACGGGCATGCAACGCTCGTTCGGTTTTCGTACTAAACCGCTGTGTACCTTTATCTAAAGGAGCGTTGATGAAGTAATCCCAGTTTGGCTCGATCATTTGGATTATGATTTCATATATCTCTAACTGAGGATTCTTTGGGTCACAGTATTTTTTGTTAGTAATCTATGCATAGTCTTACTTTCGAAAGACAATCATATGATGGTTTCAAAAAGTCTTGACCAAAGTATAAAAGTTTCTTCGCTTAGTGATTACTAGGACGTCTTACTTGTATTATTTTAATTTCAAAACTTTGCATTCTTGTCATAATTATGTTCCTATTCACGTTTCGCTTTGGACTTCAGGATCTTACTTGTCTTTGCTCCAATCATGCTGGCACTTGGCTGGGCTGGGTTCAACATTGGGAGGGCAGCAGTTGGGCAGATCCAGCTGGCAATTCGCCAATATAAAGAGAATACTAGTAGCTAAATAAGTTTCTATACTTTAAAGAGTTAGGCCTTTTGACCTTAAACCTCTCATAATGAACCATTTTTATATACAGACTCAACATCACCAAGCCAATTAAATTTTTATCATAAACTCTTTTAGGGTTTTGCTATTATTTTGATCGTTTCCTCTGTGATCCAAAGCATCATAGATTAAGGCTCTTGGATGCATCGCTTTTTCTATTCTTTGAGATGATGCTGTAATTTTTTCCGAAGCAGGTCAGAATTTCAATCCTAAATTCGCCCTATATGTCAATATCAATGCACTGATCTGAATAACTTTGGGATTTGATTATGTTTATTTTTTAGCACAATGTCAAGAAGAAGAGCGAGATGCGACCAAGAGTTGTGGAATAATTCTCATAATATCTAATTAACTTCTTTTGAAGCTATTTGGGGTCATAAAGAATAAATCAGGTCTTGGAAATTACAGCGGCTATCATTCTCTCGATCAATACTAATACCTAATGGTATGCATTTTTAAATTCCATCATCGAGTACTGTTGCCATCTGGAAAGCTTCTTTTTTAGATAGTCAAATCATATTCTTTGGTTCCAATAATCAATTTATTATCTTAGCGCAGCTTGCTTGAGGCGTTGCTCTAAAAATTCACACTATCATGCTGTACTAAACTATCACTAGATGTAATAATTATAGAATTACTTTGATTTAGATTTTTCTAACTGTCGAATAATAAAGTCCCTATACTGCGATGCAAGTTCAGGGAAACCCTGCTCAACCAAGCCCCCGATAACATCCACAGCGTCATCTTCATTGTCAGGGATCAGCATGACACCTTTTTTTCGACCCAGGATCATTTGTTGAATTATTTCTTGCGTTTTTCGGGGTTGTCCACTGGGATCATCGAGGACTTGATGTGCTGGGATGAACTTTGAGCGATGTTGATCTTTGGAATTAATTTGAGCCATAAAGCAACTCATTTGTCCATCAATTTCTACCAATCCCCTAAACTCAGACTGTTCTTCAGTAGCATCCACACAACAGTAGTTGTTGCTTTCAGCCGGAGGGTTGCCATCAAATCCTATGATTTTATCTATATTTACATTGTTTCCAAATTCTTCAATGACTAACATTTTAATGAGCTGTGTACAGAATTTTGCTTTGTCCAACATCACCATCTTTTTTATTTGCTTAATTATATCCTACCGCTTTCTTTGATCTCTGTTGCACACGTCGCAATCTTTGCCTTCTCTCATTCAGTCTTATGCCTGCCTCCTGCGAGCCGTCCAGTAATGATTGTTATCGATCGGCTATCATCGCCAAAAAAATATCACTTGCCATATCTTGAGTTTTGGTAGTTTCCATTTTAAATTCTCTTTATAGCTTGCTTGACCAATAAAATTAATCTCTACTTGAAAGGTGCGAATCTTCAAGCCATTCTTAAATTTATTGCTGCAACGAATTCATCTTATGATACTCAGCTACTCTGATACAATACTGGATATACTCAGTCACATTCATATCTCCTTTGACTTTTAGTGTTTGATGGCTGACGATAATAAATTCTCGTTTGTTGTGAATTTTATCTGGTATAACGGTTGGTATGGGTCTCCTTAAAATCTTTTCCCGACCTACTAATTTATTGTTTTCACTAATTTTGTAAATACTGATTAATGAACTGTCCATAGGGATGCCTTCTAAGGGATCGATTCCATTTGTACAAAGGAATGCTTTATGAATTATATCTAGTACTTCTTTCACATGATAAACAATCCCCTTTTTTCTTTCCGTCCTTGCATATTTATTTATCATTTGATTCATATCTCTTTTATAAGATAAATTATCAACCAATATCCACTCTGGCTTGTCGTAATTCGAACTCACTAGCCTCAATGATCCTCCCACATCAATCAGCTCTAACCAACTCTAATCTTGCTAACTTTAACTTACTTCTCCACCCATTGAAGTTTTCTAAGAGGGTATAGTTGTCGCATTGTAAGGTTGACATTCATATGTTAATCTCACTCATTATGATATCATCCAATTAAACTCGATCATCAATCTTTCTAGCTTAACCCTAAAGTTATCATCTTCAGTCCTTCTAAGCAATTGGTGACTGCATACATTTACGCTCAAAAAGGCAATTTACCGTTTTCAAGGGCTTTTCACTCTCCTCTTCATTTTTTATTCATTCTTGGTCTGTATATCTTGCTTCATTTTCGCGATGTTGTCTTTGCTAATTTTAAAAATAATATCTAATTATGATCTTATCGTTTACAAGTATATTTGCTTTCTTTATTTCGCTTCCAGTTCAAGATATGGGTCTATACCGTCAACTAAATCACGAGCTAGGTGTCTTATGCCAAGCCCCTCCATCGAAAGCAATCAATGTTTGCAAAATACACGCTCAACTTGTATTTCCTTAAATTTTAGCCGAACTAGTTTTAATATCTTTTGATCAACATGCTATTAATTGTATTTGACAAAAGTGATCCCATTTATTCTATTCATTCCCTAAACAGACAGATCGTGAATTGTGATTTTTAAATTTTATCCTTCAATCAAAGACTTTCTGATTATATTTTTGTTAGATTGCTATATTGCTTCTTCTTTTGTCGAATCTTCAGAAACTAATCAGCGGTACAACAGGGTCAGACATCTGTTTTTTTTCTCCGCTAATTAATTCAGAAAGATCTGTATCATTATAGAAAAGTTCTATATCTTCATTATATCTTTTTTGAACCAGTCGAGTTACCTCCATATCACTATAGTATTTTTTTAGATCACTATGATTGTTGCCACGTCGCACATTTTTTTCAGGGATATTATTGAGAACAGGTAATCCCTCCTTTTTCATCCATATTTGCAGAGCTTTCCAATGCTCTTGAATATGCTCTATTTGCCCAACAAATGACGGGATAACACGTCCATTAAGACTGAGAATTTTTGACTGTGGCATTAAATGTACGTCCAGATCCTCGTCAGGTGTATCGATGATGCATCCAATAAAATCTATAAATAGCATATTATGGCTGAGACCCATTTCCTTCATTGGTTTTGTGACATCGTCTAGTTCTAATATCTTGTTGTTATATGCAGACACCAGCCGATCAAATGGGTTGCGTACAAAACTAAAGCAGAAATGTGTACCCCTTTTTGACATGGCTTGCTGAGGCGTAATTAATGATGTTTCTCCATGGGTCGATTGAGTCCAGAAAGCATCACTGGTTGATCGTATCCCCTCCTCGGGGGCTTGTTGAAGTAGCTCCGATAATGTGGCCTTAATCGACGTATTTGCCACCTTCGGTACACGACCATAAATAAGTGGTAACTGATCAAATAAGATAAAATGCTCTGTTTTACTCATGATTCAGATGTGTCTCCTTAACTAGCACTTCGATGCGCATTATAGATCGGTGAGTTGCTAATCATTGGCGAAGTCCCACGTATCGAGTGGGGAACCCATGTAGCTCAGCATCTGTTCTGCATCAGGTTTGATGATTTCCAAGATTTTCATCTTTAAATGAGGTTTCAGTGTTGGTCTGTCGACTAATTCTCTTCCTTTCGAACCGGCAATATTTCGTTTTGGCAACTTACCCTGTCGTAAAACCCTCCTGATTTCCTTCCTAATCTCTAAAAATTCAAAAAGATTCAACAGTGTCTTTTTGGGACTATTTGTTAATTCCTCATAAGTTAAACAATAAATCATCTCGCTAGGGAAGACATCTCGATAGCGCTTTAACTGATGAAAATACAATGAAGATCCTAAAATATGATTTTTAAGGAGGCGCGATTTCAAAATCTGGTCTAAATCAGGGCAGTCTGAATGTCTCCCTTTGTAGTGCCTCCAATGAGAGATCAGGCGGTGTAATGGATTCCGCACCAAATAAATTAATTTTATGTCGCCTAAATGATGTTTAATCAGATGTGGTGTGTGTCGATAGCATCTATTCGCTGATGTGTACATCGTGCTCGCTTCTCCTCGCAGTGGCATATTTTTGCCACTTTCGAAAAACCTTGCATACCATGACCATCCTCTTACATAATTTCTTCCAAAGAATTTTGGCTCTTTAGCGCTACTAAAATGTATTTGACTATGCTTTCTCAAAATAGCAGCTAAACTGGTCGTCGCTGATTTAGCAGCACCGATGACAATAAAATTTGGCAAATACTCCTTATGACGATTTGCCAAATGATCATGCTCCCCTGATAGGCTTTGATCGATTAATCTATCGAGCCTTGTTGGAATATAAAAAGGCATATCCATTTAGGATTTTTCGATTTCATTAAACTTAGCTTGTTTTAAATATCGATGTATTTGCTGTGGCCGGATTGAATTCAAAGGTTTATTCTCAATAAGATCGTCAATGGAGACTTCGGGATAAAATATTCTTAAATCATCTCCATACGCGCTAACTACTTTATTGATAATTTTATTGGAATAAAAATATTCACGAAGACTTTTCTTTTCAGTCCTCCGTGAGTTTTTGTGTGGGAGTGTTTTGCGTACCTTAATATCGTAGGTGTTCATTCTTTTTCTAAGATAACCCCAGTGTAGATTTATTTCTTCCATACGACCCACAAATTTAGGGACAAGCTTATTGCCAGCGCATAATATTTCTGACTGTGGCATAATATGAACGTCAAAATCTTCCGATTTATTGCTAGCAATGATATCAATAAATTCTTCAAAACTTATTCCATGTTGAATCCCCATTTTTTGCATTGGACTTGGCGGATTTTCAATTTCAATTACTTTGTTGTTATAAGCAGCGACAAGTCTGTCGAATGGATTACGTACAAATGTAAAACTAAAATGCGTTTTACGCAATTTTCTCGCCTGAAGCGGGCTTAATAGTTCAGTTTCGTTATTTGTGAAATCACGCCAAAACTTGTCGGATGTTGTTTTCATGCCTTGAGTTGGCTTTTCTGTCAAAAGTGAACACAAAGCATGCTTAATCGATGTATTGGCAACTTTTGGAACACGGCCATATAGAAGCTTTATTTTTTTGAAGTGAATGAAATGATGTGTTCTTGTCATCTTTATTTGCCCTCATCTATTTTAAAGTATTGACTCAAAATTTCGTTTTGATGTCTCATGCTTTGCATCAAACTTCTTTCTTGATTTATTGATATGGGTGATGTCATGCTGCCTGTCTTTGACTTGTAATGGTCGGTTTTGATTGACTTGGTTTTGCACTTGCTTCTAGCCGTTCTAATGCGAGCCATGCGCCTTCACCCCCATTCTTATGCCCTTGCCATATTTCAGGAATGAATGAGGCTTTTGTGCAATGTATATTGATTAGCTCGAACAATTGAACCCAATCAATATCTCCTTCATTAATTTGCAAGCCTTCACCATCTACATCTTTTGCATCAGCAAGATGCAGATGAGCTGTATATGGAAGAATTTGATTGAGGAACTCCCTGAATGCGTAGTGTTGGTGGTTGCAAGCAAGCTTTGAATGAGAAACATCTAAACAGACGCGCATATTCTGCTCTCTACAAAAGTCTGAAATAAATTCACTGTCTACAAAAAGATTATGGAAACGCTGGCCACCAAAATGCCATGGGAACGGTGGCATTGTTTGAGGGATAATTTCTACTTCTCCTGAATTATTTAACTTAGCAAGACTTTCAATCAACCTTTCCTTTAATGGAGTTCTTTCTTTTCTATCAAGATGTCTGTGCTCTGAAAACCCGCCCACATTTGTAACTAACAATACAGGTTCTTGGCAATTAAACCTACCACGCAAGTCTTTGGAAATATCAATGACGCGCTGTAGTTCATTAATTGAGTGTTCGCGATACGTTCTATCTTCAGTGCACAAGTCTAGGGTATGATCTCCTGCAAACAACTCTGGTGCATGTATAACAAGGCCTATCTCTTGATGCTTCTGCAATACGTCGTCAAGATTAACTTCTAAATCCTTGTAGCTGAGGTGAATTTCTACAAGATCTAAATTACTAACTTCTGAAAAAACTTTAATATCATGATATCGAACTGGTAATCCAAACGGTTGCTTGAACTCATAATGTCTTGGCTTTGCCGCTTCAGTTTGGAGATCTGATGGGAAAAACACATCGCCTTGGAGCTTCGCGATCGGCAACCGTCGTCCAATCAGCTCAGGCAGGCGATTTGGTTGCAGCCCTTGACCCGGACTTTGAATGCGAATCATTGCTTCACTGATTTCAGTTCCAACGGGGATGTCGCAGGCCGCTACCAAACTTTTGGCCAACACTTCACGATTCATCATTTCGCCCTGACTGATGCTTCTCTCACCTCCTTGCCCCATAGATTCTTCAACTCGACGAATACCTTGCATCATTTGTGCAAATTCATCAGGGAGAAGACTCACTTTGTGGTCATTGCCTTCCATCCCTTTATCAAGCGTGATGTGTTTCTCGATCACAGATGCCCCTAGAGCTGCCGCCGCAATAGGCACTTCGATACCCCGTTCATGGCCCGAATACCCCACAGGTGACTCAGCCAGTTCCCGCAACCTCTCCAGATAACGGAGATTCACGTCTTTGAATGGTGTTGGATAGGTCGAGTTGCAGTGCAGAAGTACATACGTGGCACCTTCCCTTTGTAGATGGCGAATCCCTGCTTTGATTTCCATCTCACTTGCCATACCCGTCGAGCAAATCAACGGTTTTCCAGTGGCAGCGAGTTGGCTGATTAAGGCATGATTTGTAAAATCTGCCGAAGCAACCTTGAACCCTTCCATCCCCCAACGGTTCAGTTTTTCTAAACTCGCTTCGTCCCAAGGAGTACAAAGGGGAACCAATCCCTTCTCTGCCGAGTAATCAAAACAACGGAATAATTCGTCGTCTGTTAGCTGAAATCGTTCTAAAAGATCGAGGGTGTATTGGGTCCCTAGATCGGAAGCCATATCGTTGCTGTCTCCTGCATTGCTGTAGAGCTTGCTCATATCTCGCATCTGAAACTTTGCACAATCAGCACCGGCCGCATGGGCGGCGTCAATCAGTTTCAATGCGATATCAATGTCCCCGTTGTGGTTATTGCCAATCTCTGCAATCACAAAACTAGGTTCACCATCTCCGATTCTTCGATTCCCGAGTTGTAAGCCATCCGTCGCTGGCAGTGCTACCGCAACGATCCGGCCATGGCTGTCAAGCAGCGGTAAGGCGATAATTCTTGATGTCAGCGACGCAGCAAGATCAGCAGCTGGTGTTCCCTCCAGAGCGCTTCGGCACTCGGGATTCATGGCAGCAGTTACAGGCTTGTTCAGATCAATATCACCACAGTCCGCAATCCAACGCCTGAAATCACCATCAGTCAGCACGCCTTGAAGAATCCCCCCCTCTGAGACCACAAAAATCAGGCGAGACTGGTTTGCAGTGATCTTGCTGAGGGCCGAGAGGATGCTGTCCTCAGCGAACACGACGAACTGAGTGAAGTTTCTTTCGATCTGAATTCCCTTCACAACTCGCCTGCTGGCACTTCTATTGGTTAGCCCTGCGACATTACCGTATCCTCCTCCTGGAGACGATCAGCAGGACGTTTCTCAAGATCCTGTTCCTGCAGCTCACCGCAGCAAGCCTTCGAGCGACATTGCGGTGGGTTGGTCGCATCTGGCAAGCAATTTTAAGGAAGCTGGCAGCGTCGTTCAGTTTCCCTGCGGCGATCGCATTTTCGGCGTTGAGTCTGAGCTGCATAAAGCTCAAGCCTGAGTTGGTGAGGTATCCAGCAGGGACCTCAGCCCCCATCACCGTGTGATTGACCCTGTTGTCCTTCGCACGCTCCAGAGCAGTGATCAGGTTGTCGGGCTGATACGTCTTCTCGTATCCCATCCAGTTCAGCCAGTTTGGATCGGGCTCCCATCGTTCCGCCTCGAGTTGGTCAAGACTCTCCATCTTGTCAAGCTGGAGCCATACCCCTGAACCAGCAAACACGTGGCTGCCATTCTTGGGATTGATGCCGAAGTCAGCCATCACAATGGGGCGACACCCAAAGTCAAGTGCGTCAAAGAAGGCCGTGGAGGAAACAGTTCCCATCATTCTTGCCTGACGCAATAGGTCTTGAAGCGGGCGGTAATCCAAGAGCATATTGTCTGGAATTCGACCAATAGATCCATAGAAAGTGTCCTGTATGTGATAACTAAAATTATGGAATGTTCTTTCATCTGGGGCAATTCTTGGTTTGACCAGAATTTGCCAATCAGGGGAACGTCTTGCAAGATCAGCTAAGATTTTCAACATTCTTGCGCGATCAGTTTCTTTTCTCGGCATCACAACTTGTTCACTAAAAACCAAACACTTTCGTCGGTCGCAATAAGGAGTATTTGCATCTAGGTTATTTCTTTGTAGGCCTACTAAAGCAACATTCTGTTTTTCAAACGGAGTCTTCGCTGTAATCCGTCTTAGGGCTTCCAAGTCACGAGGTCCACTCAAACAGACCACGTCGTAACCGAGCCTCCAGGTCACTCCCTCGATGAATTTTTCGAGAACAACACCATTGAATCCACAAAATAACAACGGCCGATTCTGTGGATCTAAGATAAGTTCCAAGGCACTTTTCATTTCTGCAATTTTACTACCAGTCAAATAGACCCCTACAGCGTCAAATGTCGATAACTCTGGGTGTGTATAAATCTGTGCAAGATTAAATTGCCACAATCTTCCGAGCGCTGCTGCCCTTTGCAGAATTATTGGGGGTGTACCCTCCCGCGGCACTGCATTAATCGTGATATCCAGGATCCTGTTGTCGCCGAATCGACATAATGCTTCGCAAGCAAGAATTTGGCTGTCACTGTCACCGATAAGGAGAAGTTTCATGGTTTGATGAGATTTGCAGGCTGATGACTTTCCAGCGCTTTGATTAATCGTGTTGGCCCATCAAAAACAGCCCAGCCCATGCTGTTAAGCCAATGCTGATTGATCCGTGTTAATTTGTTGAAGTTACTGAATCGAGAGAAATTCTCCAGATTATGCATCGCTCCTGAGCCAAGAAATGGCGTTGTTCTCAGAGGCCCTTTGATTCCGTAATCCCCAATGAGCATGACGCGTTTCCCCCACGCCATTGCGGTGAGAATCCAGGGAGAACTGACGGTGACACAGACATCACATTCCGCGATATGACTCAGGAGTCGCTCCTGTGAAGTAAAGAATAAATTTGCAGGTTTATCGCCTTTTTGGATGCGTTCGTCTGTGGTCCAAGTTGTCGGAGTTTCGCGTTGATGATCCATGGCAATGATCACTTTCCAGTCTTCTGGGCTAGCGGAAGTCGATATCGACCACAGGCGTTGAAAAAGATCAAGCCTCAATCTTTTCGTATTTGGTACATCACTTTGTGCGACCATTAGCAGAGTATTCGTGCTCTTCGTGGTTTCGAGTAACCCATGTCCGCTTAATTGGCCGATGCCCGGTCGCTCAGGCATAAACCAGAGCCCTGCAGCAATAACAGTGGGGAACACATCGCTCCAGTTGAATGTCATCGCAGCAACTTCATCCAACTGACGTTGACCATGCACAAGTAAAACGTCTGCCCGTTGGCGTGCTGCCAAATCATGAATCAGAGCATCGCCAACTAATGGGTAAAGCGGACCACTAAAAATGGGTACTTCTTCTAAATTGGATTCACGGCAGATTCTGCGATAAGAGATAACAAAATCATCAAACTTATTCCCATCTAAGAAGACCCCAAGTGCTGTTATCTTCTCAAGTAGCGGAGAGTTCAGAAATTCGTTTGGTGATAGGCGTAAATCCGCCTCAATCAAGGCTGTTGGGAAGGGGGAGTTAGTCGTTTTTTCCAGCTTGGAGACCACCAGTGCATGACGGTCTGCTCGCCGAAGACGATCGGCGAGCATGCGGCACGCGAAGGTTCCTGATGCTGACCCACTGATCAGAACGATCGTCATCGCTCACGGAGCACTTTCGAGAACCAGCTGAATCCCACAAGCCCGTCACGAATTCTGCGCAGCAGACTACGGGTGCGATGTCGCTTGCGCTGGCTTGAACGCGCTCCAGCGCTGCTCAACATTCGTCGTCCACCGTGTCGCAGGGCATACCCCTGCCAGGCATCACTTCCCCAGCTTCTGGGCCCATGGGTTTGCTCTGGAAGGACCGGTATCGCTTTATTCAGGCGCTCAATGAGCGCCTGAATAAAGCGTTCCTGTCCGTCGGAGACCATGCCATGGCTCTTCAGCCAGTTGAGTTGATGTTTGCGAGTGAAAGGGTCAAGGCGAATCGCCTCAAAATCAGCAACAGCTCCGGATCCAGCGAAAAAATGATTTCCCAGGGTTTCCGTCACGCCAAGATCACCAATGATCCGGGTGCTCACTCCCATCGCCATCGCTTCGAGGGCAGCCGTCGAAGACACTGTGATCGCACAGCCACAGTTGCGGAGCAGACGGGTGGCTGGTTTAAAACTCAGTTGCAAGTTTGGAATTTTCTCAGACATCTGTCCAATCACCCCTGCCATTTCCCCATGGCGTCGATGAAGGGTGCTTTCGATGCTGGATGTACGTGGTTTAAAGATCACAGCATGCTCAGGCCTGAACAGAGCTAACTCTTTGAGTTGCCTGCAGATAAAGCGCCGCTGCAGGGGATGAACTGGAATCGATGGTTGCTCGAAGAAGACGATCGAGGGTTTGTCCGGATTTTTGCGGCGGGGTTCAACGCGCCAGAGAATCGGCAGCCCTGTCACCACGGCATTGCCACTGTTTTTCCCCAGGGCTTGGCATCCATCCTGGTAGGTCTGCAGGTCGGTATCGCTGTTGAGGCAGAGCAGGTCCACACCTGAGCGATCGAGCATTCCCTCCAACGCAAAGCGAAACAGGATTCCCGGGTAGGCGCTAACAAGCAAAGGCCGGCTTGACCTTTTGGACCAAGCACTTTTCAGCTGCAGCAATGCATCGCGGCTGCGCTGGCCATCCAATCCCAGAACGAGGATCTCGACGGACTCCGCCATCGGGGCAACAAGATGCCGGAAATGATCCCAAGTGCCCTTCTCGATCTTGACCCGCCTGTCGATTCTTCGTATCTCCAGAAGTTGTCGGCGAGACAGAGCTCTGTTGGACAGCTCGAGCAAATGGAGAGTGGTTTCGGCGCCTTCACGCCTGCAGGCCGACAGCAATGTCATCGCCATCTTGGCGAATGAGTCAAAGCAGGCGACTGCAGCAACTTTTCGGCCAGCGAGGCGTTTCTCGTCACCGGCCGCCATCAGTTGCGATTCGGAATCTTGCAAAGTTAGCTGGGCTTGATCCTGGCGAGGCTTTGGCAAAGAGCCAGATCGGAGGGTGTGTCAATTTCCGGGCCACTGTTCTCGATCACAACCGGTTGCCACGGTGAGCAGAACCGACTGCCAGAACTCAAAAAGGCTTGCGTCCGCATCGCGTAGATCGCCCCCGTTTCGAGGTAAGCAGGTTGAAGGTCTTGGCGTCGCTGTCGGGGTTGGTTCGGGTCATGATTGATGCCAAGACCATCCTCTCTCCAGAGAAATCCATGCCAAGGAGAGACGGCGAAGGCACTGTTGAAGTCAGGCTCCTCGAGCGCTTTGAGAACCCTGTCGAGCTGTTCTCCCGTTGTGAAAGGAGATGTGCACTGGAGGAATGCCAGCAACGCTGGCAACGGCCCCTGGGATCCGAGACTCTCCAGAGCGTGCAGAAGAGCCGATTCCGAACTGGCCGTGTCGCCCGCAATAGCAACCGGGCGCATCACCACCTCTGCTCCATGATTTTTCGATACAGAGGCGATGGCTGTGTCATCTGTGCTCACCACGACGCGAGAGACCATCTCACTGCTGAGCGCTGCCCGGATGCTGCGTGCAACCAAGGGAATCCCCCCCACCTCCGTCAGGTTCTTGCCAGGGATTCCCTTCGACCCCCCTCGGGCCGGGATCAGGGCCAGTGCTGTCACTTCAGGCTTTGGCATCAGAACCTTGAACGGGGATCGACGCGAATGCGATGCGATCAGTCCTACTACTCCTGTCAGATCAGATGACCGATCTTGAGGGGACGCGACTCGGCATTCCTGAGACAGGAATGCTGGCGCACCACACTCTGGCTGCGTTGCTGGCGCCGGCTGAACTTGTTGTCGGCCGGAGGGCATGCCACAAACAACGTCCTGACGCACTCCTGGCCTGGGGACGTCGGCCCAGTGCACGACGCGTCGAGGAGCTGGGTTGCCGCTGGCGGATCCCTGTCTGGCATCTCGAAGATGGACTGGTGCGCTCTCTCAAGAAGGGGAGAGACCACCCCCCCCTCTGCCTGCTGATCGATGACATCGGCGTCCACTTCGACTGCACGGCACCAAGCCGGATTGAGCAGCGGATTGGGACAGCACTCACACCAGACCAGACGAACCGGGCGCGAGTGGTGCGCACGCTCTGGCGACGGGAGCGGTTGAGCAAGCTCAATCCGGTGCGGGAATCACCGCATCCCCAGCAGCCTTATGTCTTGGTTGCCGATCAGTCAGCAGGCGATCTTTCCATCGCGATGGGTGGGGCTGATGCCGGTTGTTTTCGACAAATGCTCCAGGCTGCCCTGATCGAGCATCCCCATCACCTTGTCGTCGTCAAAGTGCACCCTGATGTCATTCGGGGCAAAGCACGCGGTCATTTCCTTCCGAGTGAGCTTGACCACTCGCGGATTCAGCTCTCTGCAGACGGGTTGCATCCTGCGGCACTGCTGGAGCATGCCGATGTGGTGTACACCGTCACCTCACAGATGGGCTTTGAAGCACTGCTCTGGGGAAAGCCGGTCCGTTGCTTTGGCTTGCCGTTCTATGCCGGCTGGGGGCTGACTGAGGATCGGCTTTCTTCTCCTGTCCGCCGAAAAAACGGTGCCTCTCTCGAAGCACTGGTGCATGCCTGTCTGATTGAGTCAGTTCGTTGCATTGATCCCCACCGACGGGCTCCCTGTCAGATCGAAGAGCTGATGCAGGCAATCGGATTGCAGCGCCGTCTTCAACAGCAGGCGCCCGAACGGGTGGATGCCTTTGGTTTCACACCCTGGAAGCAGAGGAATCTGCGCCGGTTTCTCGCGGGCAGTGATCTGCGCTTCCGTCGATCAGGGCGACAGCCCGGCGTGAGCACCACGGCAGTGGCGATCTGGGGGCGTCGCGGTCAGCCATCCGTTTTGGAATCGGCCCGTGTTCGCAAACTTCCACTACTGCATGTCGAAGATGGCTTTCTGCGATCTGTCGGCCTGGGCGCAGACCTCATTGATCCCATTTCATGGGTGGTGGATCGCTCCGGGATGTATTACGACGCCACACGTCCAAGCGATCTGGAATGCCTTCTGGCGGGAGAATCCTGGACTGAGGCACAGCTGTCCCGTGCCGCCGCGCTGCGCCAGCGCTTGGTGTTGGAAGCGATCACGAAATACAACCTTCCGTCCTTCCGCTGGCAGCGACCGGAGCATCAGCAGCGGGTTGTGCTGGTGGTCGGGCAGGTGGAGAGTGATGCTTCGATCCAATTCGGAGCGCCAGGCATCAAAACCAATCTTGCCCTGCTGCAAGCCGTACGCGTTGCAGAGCCGGATGCCTACCTGGTTTACAAACCCCACCCTGATGTCACGGCAGGCCTGTGCCGCGCCGGAGATGGGGAGGACGGTGCCGCGGAGGTTTGCGATGAGGTGCTCACCGGAGGGGCGATGCAACAGATGTTTTCTGAAATCGACGCGCTCCATGTGCTCACGTCCTTAGCAGGCTTTGAAGCGCTGCTTCGCGGAGTGGAGGTGCATTGCTGGGGACTGCCGTTCTATGCGGGCTGGGGACTCACCATCGATCGTGAGCAGACGGCCAGGAGACGTCGCAACCTGAGCCTGGATGCACTCGTCCATGCGGCCCTGATCGACTATCCGCGCTATGTCGGCCGCCAGAGTGGTTGGTTCATGACAGCTGAACAAGCCATTGATGAGCTTGTTGCTTGGCGGGAATCACCGCCCGTCCGTCGCACCCTGGTGCAGGCGGTGTTTCGCCACTGGGGGCGACTGAGACGTCGTTAGGACGTGCCAGGATTTCGTTAGATCGTCTGGGCGGATAACGGTTTGGGCAGGGGACGGGCACCGGCGTTGGTTCAGGTGCGCATCGAAGGACCGGTCCTGCTGCTGATGGGACCGATCGGGTTGTTTTTTGCCCGATTCAGCCGTTATCTGCGCGGCTGTGGAATCCCCGTCTACAAAGTGAATTTTCCATTGAGGGAATTTGGATTCCCCGATGACGTAAAGGTGCCGTTCAACGGTTCAATGGACACCTGGCGCCCGTTTCTTCGGCAACTTCTCCAAGAGAGGGGGATCCGCCACATTTTTATGTATGGGGATTTCATCATTCCCCATCGAATCGCGATCGAGGAGGCCCGTGATCTGGGCGTGGAAGCATGGGTGTTCGAGTTGGGATACATCCGTCCGAATTACGTGACCCTGGAGCGTGAGCGGGTGAATGCTCGTTCCAACCTCAATCAACCCGTTGAGCAGTATCTGGCTCTGCCCCCCGTGGACGCCCTTCCTCAAGACATCGTGCTGGATCCAGGCTGGCGCTGGCGAAAGGCTTGGAAGGCGCCCACATTTATTCAGCACGCCTTCACCCGGTACCCAATCATCGAAGGTGAGCACAAACTGCAACCGTCACCTCGTTTTTTGTGGTGTCAGCTCAGGGGCAGCTGGCGTTACTGGATCTACCGGTGGCAGGAAAAGGATCTCAAACAGAGATTGCTCGAGCACCTCTCTTATTTCCTCACCGTCCTTCAGGTCTCCAGTGATTCTCAGATCCAGATGGGATCGCCTTATCGAGGAATGCACGACTTCATTGAAGACGTCATCCGCTCATTCGCGGGCCATGCCCATGCATCGGATCATCTTGCTTTTAAACATCACCCAAGAGATCGGGGCTACAACAATTACGCGAGTCTCATCAATTTGCTGGCACGCCGTTATGGCGTTCATGGACGTATCCATTACTTCCACGATGGTGCACTCAGTCGATTTCTTCGAACCTGTCGGGGGGTGATCACTGTCAACAGCACGGTTGGACTTCAAGCTCTGTTTCATGCCGTGCCGACGAAAACAATGGGAAAAACTTTCTACAACCTGGATGGGCTAACCGATCAGAAATCTCTGGATACGTTTTGGCTGGACCCTCAACCCAGTGATCGATCGCTTTTCTATCGCTTCTACCACCACCTGGTGAAGACCACCCAGGTCAATGGAAACTTTGATGGTGATTTCCCTTTCCGGATCACCTTCCCGATCGGTCTGGAAGCCAGACAGCTGGAACCCCGCCCGCAGCTGTCTCCATCAAAGCCAAAACCCCTATCCCATCCCCTGATTTTGGTCGGCAGGGTCGCGTCCCGCCTTGGCTGGGCTGGCCTGGGATTTCTTCTCTACGGCCTGCAGCTGCCTGCCTTTCTCCTACGGCGTTCTGACTGGGCGGGGCATCTCATGAAGATGTCATCCGCCATTGCACTACGTGCACTCGGTGTCCAGACAGTGGTCGACGACAGCCAACGCAGTGAGCCCACTGGCGTTCCTCTCGTCCACATCTACAACCATCGCAGCCCCTGCGATGGACTTGTTGTGCAGGGGGTGCTCGGGATGCCAAGTCTTATTACGGCCCAGTTGCATCTCCGTTGGATTCTGCCCGGTTTTGCGGCTGCAGCTCGCAACGCTGGACAGGCGGTCATGGATCACCGGCGGACGGAATCAAGGCTGCAGGGAATGATGGGTGTGTCGGCTCTTCTCCGGGAGCACGGGCAAGTGATGCTGGCTCCAAACGGCTCACTCGTGACACCCATTGAGGAGAGGGTGTCTCCCAGTGCATGGATGTTGGCGAAGCATTACGGCGGTGTGGTGGTCCCGTGGGCTTTTTCCTATGAAGGACTGGACGATGCGATCGGTCCGCAATACAAGCCGTTGCAATTGCTCTTCCGACGCCTATCGGCACCGATGGGCACCATTCATTGCCGTCGCGGGCGGGCAATGGATCTGGAGTTGCCGCAGAATCTTCAGGACCGTGATGGTTTCAGTCGTGCTGTGCAGGATTTCTACCGGCGGGAGCTGCCAGAACAAGGCTGATGTTGTGACCGCCGAAGCCGAAGGCGTTTTTCAGGAGTAGACGTTCCCGATTGGACGTCGCCATGGTCACCGGTCCGGATTGAGAAACGGCGAGTTCCACTTCAGAGTCCAATGGCTCGGCATTGAGACTGCGGGGAGTGATCCCTACTCGCATGGATTGGAACGCGATGATGGCTTCAACGGCACCAGCGCCTCCGAGGAGATGCCCGAGTTGACCTTTCGGCGCGCAAACTGGAATTTGATCCGCAGCGCTACCAAGACTGCGTCGTAAGGCACGTGCTTCAGCAAGGTCACCAAGACTGGTGCCTGTGGCGTGGGCTTGCACGGCGGTGATGTCGCAGGGTTGGACGTCAGCACGCCGCAGAGCATCTTCAATCGCCCTGCTGGCCTGGCGGCCCTCTGGTTCCGGAGCAACGATGTGATGAGCGTCACTGCTGCTGCCGCAGGCAAGGAGCCATCCCAGCGGTGCATCGGCAGGGACATCAGGATTGCGCATTAACGCCAGCACACCTGCTCCCTCGGAGAGCACAAATCCATCCCTGTCCTGGCCGTAAGGACGCGAGGCCTGCTTGGGAGCATCGTTCCGGCACGACAGTGCGCGCATCGCTGAAAAGCCAACAAGACCGAGTCGATTGACCGGTGCTTCGGCTCCACCGGCTAAGACGAGATCGGCTCGATCATCATTCAGCAGCATCTGGGCGAGCATCAGAGCCTCGGCACCAGAAGCACAGGCCGAAACAGGGGTATGAGCTCCTCCATTAAGACCCAGGTCAATGGCAACTTGCCCAGCTGGTGCATCTGGAATCAACATCGGCACCGTGAGCGGATTAACCCTGGTTGGCCCCCCGGCGGTGAGCTGTTCATGTTGCGCATGCATTGTCGCCAGGCCACCGATGCCTGTCCCGATGACGACGGCAATACGGTTGGGATCAATGCCGACTCGAAACGGAGCCGCCATGGACCAGGCTTGCCGAGCAGCGAGTACGGCAAGCTGAGCACAGCGGTCTGATCGACGCTGGAGAAGAGGTTCAAGCGTTGATAGCGCCTGCTCATGTACCCGCCCAGCGATCTGGGTTGTCAGATCAGCGGCCCAGGCATCGTTGAGAGATTGAATGCCCGAGCGTTCAGCAAGGACAGCATTCCAAGTGCTTTCCGCATCCTTCCCCAATGGGTTGATGCTGCCCCAGCCGATGACAGCAGTGCGTTCAGGGGGTTTCTGCATGGGTGGGCTGGATGTCCAGCGACTCGAGATGACGCTGAATGTCCCCGACGGTACGGAATTGAAGGAGGTCTTCCTCCTTGATACGAATGCCGAAGGATGTATCTGCTTCGATCAAAATTTCATAAAAGCCAAGAGAGTCGATACCGATGTCCTCCATCAATCGGGCTTCCGGCGTGATGGAGGCAGGATCGGCTCCGGAGATTCGATGCAGGATCTCAGTCAGTCGTCCCTGCAGCTCCTGCTTTTCAGGGAGCGATTCGCTCAATCCAGCTGCTCCGAAATTGCGGTGATTCAAAATATCAGTGCCGACCGTTTTGAGAGTCACCGCGGTACCAGCTGAATCGCTGGTAGATCGGCTGATGTTCGACATCGATAAAGAATCGAAGGCGTTCCTCTGGAAGCCGTTTCAAATCGGCAGACATCAGGATTTCGGTGATTTGATTGAAATCCCTGGCCAGGGAGAGGTTGCAGACGCGCGCTTCCATCAAGTTGAAGTACTGGCGCAGCAAAACTGGTAATCGAAAGCTGTCGGAAAGTTCGTTTCGAATGCTGACTTCCAAAGCCTGAACATTGCTGATCGGATGGGGCAGGTCCGATCCTTTAATCGCCTCGACGGGGTGACGGGGTGCTGGCAGCTTCGGTTCTCTCTGCCTGTAAGGGGGACGCATCAAGGCGCTCAGGAAAGCCTGATTGACAGCATCCGAATAGGCGAAATGGTTGAAGGAGACCAACCCATGCAGGGTGGTGTAACCGGATCGCACCGCGATGAGCAAGCCTCCACGAAACAGCGCCATCAGTGAATGCGGGTGTTTCTGAAATCGGCCAGCCAGGGCAACTCTGCCGATCTCAAGGTGATGTCCCCAGCCGGTCAGCCTCTCCTTAATGCCGGGGTAGACATGCTCCAGATAAGACTTTTCTCCATCAGGAAGGAGATCAGCTGATGTTCCCTCTGGAGTGAACTGGAGTCGGGCGGATCCTGCAAGGACACCGCTGCTGGCTTCAAGCAGAACCAGATGGTCGTAGGAGGAATCTCTCCCGTCCAGATCGGTGGTTTGCCCGGAACCGGAGAGCTGCTCTCTGTAGGTTGACTCTCGCAACTGTCCTACAGCTGTCGCCACCGGATCGAATCGATCTCCCGGCAAGAGATACAGATCGAGGCCTTCAATCGAGAACAACCGGCCGGGTCCTAGATGGGTCGCAATGACATCAGCCGGCAGAGCCACCTCTTGGGGGATGGACGAACCAGGCAGTGTCATCGATGTCCCGTTCCGTCTCAATGTGAGGGAAGATTAAAGCCCAGCTCCGCATTTTTTCGCTGTTCCAAACCTCGCCCATGCCTTTCCCTCAATGCTCAGGTGCTGCGATTCGGCGCGTCGCGCCCATGTTGGTGGTCGGCATGGTTTGTCTGCCGTTCGATGCGCCAATGCATGGCCGTCCCGTTGCTGTGGTGCCCGGCATGGCGGCGGTGAACGGAACGGCCGGCCCCAATGGCGCCTATCGCTACCGGTTGGGTCCTGGGGACAAGCTCTCCATGAAGGTGTTCAAAATGGATGGCTATGAAGCCTCGGTCCAGGTGTTGAGTGATGGAACGATCAACTTGCCCCGCCTCGGCACCGTTCCTGTTTGGGGCCTGACGCTAGAAGAAGCCAAACAGGTGATCACTGATGGGTATGCCCGCATTCTTCGGAGCCCGTTGGTGTACCTCGATCTTGTTAATCCTCGTCCGATCAAGGTGACCGTGACTGGTCATGTTGAGCGTCCAGGGGTCTTCTCGTTAGCGGCATCCAAAGAACAGGGTTGGCCAACGTTGGTCGATGTCATTCAAAAAGCAGGTGGTATCGCGGCAACTGGAGATCTATCTCGACTTGAGGTGACCCGGCCGTCTGCCGTTCAAGGAGGCGAACCGACGAGCACCACTTACGACTTCCTGACTGTCCTTCGCGATGGCGGGCAGGCACCGACTCCTCTGATCTACGACGGTGACAGTGTGACGGTTTACCAGGCCGAGTCCCTGGGCAATGCCGACATGATTACGACGGCAGCATCCAACTTCGCTCCAGCAACGATCAAGGTGAATGTGATCGGCGAGGTTCGCAAGCCGGGCGTTGTCTCCGTCCCCTCAAACGCTCCGCTGTCACGGGCCATTCTCGCGTCGGGAGGTATCACGCGGCGAGGCAGTGATAACACCGTCGATCTCATCAGAGTGGATGGAGAAGGCAAGCCAATGGTGAAGACAATGGGGTTCAACCCGAAGGCCATTCTCAGCAGTCCCACCAATCCCCCTCTGCGGCAAGGAGATGTTCTGGTGATCAACCGCAATCAACTTGCGCGGGTGACCGATGCTCTCGAAGATGCATTGAAACCGTTGAGCCCACTGGTCAGAGTGAGCTCAATCTTCAGGCTGTTGGGGCTACCAGTCAGCGAACTCATGGGACTTTGATCATCTGCTTCAGATTCCAAGTCGCTCCCAGATCACGCCGAGATTGGCCTGGTGCAGTTCGGTGCTGAAACATGCAGCGATGTCCTGATCGGACAATCGGCAGGTGACATCGGAGTCTGCTTCGAGGTTGCGGCGGAAGTCCCCCCCCTCAACGTTCCAAGCTGTGTGAGCGTTGCGCTGAACTATTTGGTAGGCGTCCTCGCGGGAGATCCCATTCGCGACGAGCGCAAGCAAAACGCGTTGGCTGAACACAACACCGCCATACACATTCATGTTGCGTCGCATGTTGTCTGGATAGACCCCGAGCCCTTCAACAACGGCGGTCATCTCCCTCAACATGAAGTGCAGGGTCCCCGACACATCAGGCAACATCATGCGCTCGTTGGAGCTGTGGCTGATGTCCCTCTCGTGCCAAAGCGCCACATTTTCCAATGCAGCGATGGTGTAGCTACGCAACACCCTCGCAAGGCCACCGATGCGTTCACTGCGGATCGGATTTCGCTTGTGGGGCATCGCCGAACTCCCTTTCTGTCCTTTGGCGAAGTTTTCCTCCACTTCCAACACATCCGTTCTCTGAAGATTGCGGATTTCCGTGGAAAAACGTTCAAGCGAAGCACCCACGAGAGCAAGGGTTTGCACGTAGTCGGCATGCCGGTCCCGTGAGATCACCTGGGTGCTGGCTGTATCGGGGATAAGACCAAGAATTTCACATGTGATTCGCTCAACCTCCGGATCCGTGTTCGCGTAGGTGCCCATCGCACCGCTGATCTGCCCCACTGCCACATCGTTCTCGAGGCGCTCAAGCCGAGTGCGATTCCGCTCTGTTTCAGCGAGCCAGCCCGCCACCTTGAAACCGAAAGTGATTGGTTCTCCATGAATGGCGTGAGAACGCCCAATCATTGCAGTCGTTTTGTGGTTCCGAGCCAGGGTTCGAAATGCCTCAGCCAAGGCATCAAGTTCCCTCCGCAATAGAGCGACAGAACGTTTCAGCTGAAGGGCCAGGCCCGTATCCAGTACATCTGAGCTGGTCATGCCCACGTGAATGAATCGCCCGGCATCCCCCACGTGTTCGTTCACATTGGTGAGAAAAGCAATCACATCGTGACGAACCTCGGCCTCGATCTCGAGAATCCGTTCCACGGAGAAGGACGCCTTGCTCCGGATTGTGGTGAGTGCTTCTTCAGGAACGCGTCCTAGCCTGCAATTGGCCTCAGTGGCGGCAATCTCCACATCCAGCCAACTCTGGAACTTCGCCTGATCTGTCCAGATAGAACCCATTTCGGGCAAGGTGTAGCGCTCGATCAACGGGCTGCGCGGTCTCACAACCTGGTGAATCTATGAGGTCAACTGTCTGGATTCTCTTGTCCTGATGCCTAATGACTTGTTGACAAGAATTCAGGGTCGGATAATGGGGATTGAAAGTGGAGCGGTTCATTTCTGAGCGCCAGAGACGATCAACTCCACGCAGCCTTAAAGGGCCATGGCAGTAACGATTTATCTGCACTGGACAGCAACGGGATACGACTGGATTAGGCCCGGTCATTACCACTCGATTATTTCCGGTGATGGTGTTATTTATCGCTTGCATTCTTACAACGTTGATCTGCCAGCCCACACTTGGCGACGGAACAGCAACAGCATTGCGCTCTCATGTGCCTGTATGGGTGGCATGCCAGATCCTTGGACGGTGCCTCCTACAGATGCACAACTCAAAAGCCTTTGCTTTGAAGCTGCATCAGTAGCCCGTGAATGGGGGTGGTCAGCTGAGCAGATCAATCTCAACAGAGTGATGACTCATGCGGAGGCTGCTTCGAACCGTGATGGTCGGATCATGCATGACAATTACGGGCCGGTGATCTGGGGTGGCAGTGGAGAACGGTGGGATCTCCTACAGCTTGCGCAAAATTCAACAATCGACGGAGGTGATCAGTTGCGTTACTGGATTCGAGAATTCCTGGAGAATCCTGATGAAAAGCAAGCAGTAGAGGAAAGATTGACATTTCAAGGATTCACTGTAATCAAAGCCAAGGGGTCAGATCTTGCTGTCCAGATCGATCAAGAGGGACGCTCATGGGCTCGGTTGGTGGATCTACTCGAACGGTATGAAATCGCTCATGTTTGGGATGCCGAAAGCAAACGAATCCTTATCGGTGCCTTGGATGTGGCACCGACTTTTCGTGATGATGCGCTGCAGGCATCAATCGGTTGGCAACTCATTGACGTTGCTCTGCAGACCAGAACAGCACCGATCATTCTCCGCGGGATTCTGCGCCCATCAGAAGGGGGAGATCGGGCTTGGTGCCGCGTTGTCGAATTTGCTGAAGAGTTTGGAATTCCGTTCGCTTTGATCCATTGGAACTTGGCGAACGGCGTGGAGGCTGAAGCGGCCGACTCAGAGCGCCGAGCTGTCACGGTCACCCGTGCGGATGCGTACAACAGACTCGACTGGGGAAATAAAGATCTTGCCATCTCCGATCTCTCCGGTGCGAGCGGCATCACCGATAGCGGTCACAACGTCTTCGACGAGGTTGTCTTCGACAACAACCTCTATCTTGAGCTTCTGTAAAAACTCAACCGTGAATTCAGATCCTCGATAACGCTCAACCTGCCCTTTTTGACGCCCAAACCCTCTCACCTCTGTCACTGTCATCCCAATGATGCCGGCCTCGACCAGAGCCACCTTTACATCTTCAAGTTTGAACGGACGGATGATCGCCTCAACTTTCCGCATGGCTCCAAGCTTTTCCAACAGGATGACTGGGCCAGACCGGAAGCGCGTACTTCCTGTTACAGAATGGTGAAGTGAGTGGCCTTCTAGGTTCGTTCATCTGCGGCTCTTATTGCTCCTTGACTGCATCTGCATCCGATCAAGCGACACGCACACCGTTGTATGGCGAGAGGGCCATCTCGCATGCGGAATTGATTTGCTTCGAAAACCCCAGG
>QCSN01000011.1 GCA_003211515.1 Synechococcus sp. AG-670-F04 | reverse complement strand
GCGGCATCGGTTGAAGAGCGAGACGCCGCAGCCAGCCAGTTGATTTATTCGGCCGTTGCCACCGATGCGTCTGCGTTCACCTATGGGCTTGAGGCGTCTGGAGATGCACCACTGACTGGTTTAACGATTGACGCGAGCACGGGAGAGGTGCGATTGAGTGCAGAGATGGCGAGGCAGTTGCCGGAATCCGTGTCATTTCTGGTGACGGCAACGGATGCAGCGGGCAATCGCAGTGAATTGCCCGTTGATGTGTCCCTGACATGGGAGGTGACCAGCGATCCGGACCCTGATCTCAATGGTGAAGCTGGAATCAGTGCGTTAAGTGTCGAGGAGAGTTTTGCCTCTGACGACGCTCCCACCGGTGAAGCTGATACTGCGGGCGATGTCATTGGACTGGGCTCCGTCTTGGAGGAGCCGGACTCCATCACAGGCAATCCATTGGTGGCTGAGGATGAATCTGTCATGGGAACGGATGCACCTGTCGATGAACAAGGTGAGCCGTCCATAGCACCGCTGGAGTCAGATGGTCCTGATGCAGATGCCGCAGATTCAGAACTTCTTAGTTCAGAACTTCCAGATTCAGACCCTACTGATTTAGTTGTTCCGGATTCAGATGCTTCAGATTTGGGCGATCCCGGTTCAGGCGATTCTTTCCCAGATGGTTCTGAACCTCAGGGTTCTGCTGAGCCTGCAACGGTTGAGCGTCTGAGTGCACCTTTCCTCATCGGCGAGGCAGAGAACGGAATCTCCGATAGCGAGGGTTTGATCAACACCAGAACGCCGCAACTCAGCGGTGAAGCGGGTGCTGATGCACGGCTGGAGCTGTTGGTTGATGGTGCGGTGTTGGCCGAGACCCGAACCGATGGTGATGGGATTTGGAGCTTCAGTGTGCCTGAGGCGTCGGCTTTCACTGATGGTGCATATCGCATTTCTGTACGCGAGCTGGATGCGGATGGTTCGGTGTTGTCGATATCAGAGGATTTGTCCCTGGTCGTAGATGGCAGCGCGCCGCAGTTCACATCTGCTTCGACAGCAACAGCCGAGCTCAGTCTTGCAGCTGAATCCCTGGTGGAAACATCTCGCACTTATGTTGTTTCCAACAGTGGGGATGATGCGGCTCCGGGAACAGAGACTCAGCCGTTTAAAACCATTCAACAGGCGATTGATGTAGTTCGGCCGGGTGATGTTGTTGCGATTCGCGGCGGTACTTATCGAGAGCGTCTTCGTTTTCAAGATGTCCATGGTGCAGTTGATGCTCCGATTACATTTAAAAGCTTTGATGATGAAGATGTTGTGATTACTGGTGCTGAGGCGATCAACACGCCTTGGATCAAGCATGACGGCAACATCTGGAAGACGAATTTAAATTTTGATGTTTCTCAGCTCTATCTGGATGGCCAGATGTTAACAGCGGCTCGTTGGCCGAATATCACGAAGGAATGGGATCGGTTTGATGATTCTGATCGCCGAAATGCAACACCAGATAGTTACTGGGATATTGACGGAACGCGAGCTCTCGGCCTCGTTGATTCTGAGTTGCCAAATGTGTATACCAATTATGAAAGTCAACAACGTTTGTCTGATCTTGGCTTCAGTGTCGATGGCGCCATGCTGGTGCCTCACAAGAGTTTTGGCCTGACTCATTCTGGTGAGATTATCAATCACAAGGCTGGTGAATCATCTTTTGATATTGATCCAAACTTTGAATTGTGGCTACGCAGTCCTGGCCAGAAGGCCCTGAACAATTTCAACTGGACCAGTGGCAACGATGGTTCTGTTGAGACTGCAGATCTCTGGCCCACCAAAAATGGACCTGTCCAGGGAACTAAGCAGTTTCATTATCATCTCGAGGGCCACTTGGGATTTCTGGATCGCCCTCAGGAATGGCATTACGACAAGGAATCAGGAGACCTCTACGTCTGGCTGCCTGATCAGCAGGATCCCAACCTCAGTGACTTGCAGGCACGTGCCTGGGATCGTTCAACCTCCTATATCGCTGATCCTGATCAATATCCAGATGCTGATTATCACTTGTTACTTGAGATCGAGAACTCATCATATTTAAACTTTAATGGGATCTCCTTTCATACTGGAGTTTTTGAACTTGATGGATCGACGAATTTGAATTTTGATCAGATGCGCTTTCTTTATCCAACCTATGACGGTCGGATGTTGAAGGATGGACAACGCCCTCTTTATGATAACCGCATTCAACCAGTCAGCCTGAAAGGTCGGCCGGAACTGGAAAGCATTCCCGATTCCAACATTAGTTTTATCAACTCCGAATTTGCCAATGGCATCAGTGGTTTTCTGCGTGCTGCAGGCCCTGGATTGGAATTGAAGAATAGTTATTTGCATAATGTTCGCGATCGTGGAGCCCTGAGGGTCACCGCGGCTGCTCGTATGAATGTTGAGAGAAATACATTTCATACCTTTGGCTTCGGTGGTGGTGGAAAAATCGGTGATTCTTCTGTATGGCGATACAACCACATTCACTCGTTCCATGGCGATGGGGATATCTCAGGTATTCAGGTGCCAGCGTCATCTCAAGAAGGAGCTTTGGTCGCCTACAACTGGATCCACGACGCTCCAGGCCGCAATGGCATTCGATTTGATGGAAGCCCCGCTGGCATTCGCGGCACCGCTCATCACAATGTTGCAAGGCAAACGCGCCGTGGGATGAGAATGAAGGGTGATCAGCACAAGATCATGAATAACACATTGGTTTCTAATTTCGCCTACGATTTAAGTGCTGAACGTGGCAAGTTTTATGGTTATCTGGATTCCACTCCTGGTTGCTTGGAGTGGGAGTGTCGATACAAACCATCGGTTTATGGGAAGGATAAGAACCGGCGCCTTGGCCATGTCAATTCAACTATTCATAACAATGCTTTTGACCGTATGCCTGGTGCCTTTGGCGTTGGTTCACCGAATCAGGCGATTGGCAATTCCTTTTTAAGCAATTCAGGCCAGCATCAAAATATACGCTCAACCTTAATCAAAGAAGAGTTGCGTGACCCAGAAAATTTTGATTTCAGGCCACGGGAAGGTTCACCTCTTATTGATTTTGGTATGCATCTCCCTGGTGTCACTGACGGTTATCAGGGAAATGCCCCCGATAGTGGCGCCTATGAATTTGGTGCTGATTCCTATTGGATTCCAGGCCACCGTACAAAGAAAGCGAGGACCCCGATTGCGCCAAATGGTTCAACCACTGTTAAGCCTGATGCTGATTTGATGTGGCTTGAAGGGCAGGATGTTGTCCTAAATCATGTCTACCTTGGTGATGATTCAAGCAACCTCACGTTGGTCAGTTCGCAAGCCAAAAACATTTATATACCACCTGAGGATTTGATTCCCAGCCGTACCTATTACTGGAGGATTGATACGGAAACCTCCAGTGGTTCCATCATCGAAGGTGACCTTTGGTCATTTCAGGTGGCTGAAGCTTTGCCTGTGATGCCAAGTGTTCTGGTTCGTGCTCTCCCGGGAGTCGATGCTCCCATCGATGCAGTCTCTGGTGATCCTTTGCCTGATTATGATTTTTATATTGGTACGTATGAAGTTACCAATGAACAATACGCCCAGTTCCTGAGCTCTGTTGCATCGGTTGATGATTATCAGCTTTATAACGAAAAGATGGCTGATACCGATTTGTCAAAAGGTTTGGGTGGGATCGTTAGAAATGGTGTCTCTGGAGATTACACCTACTCGGTTGTTCCTGAATTGGCCAATCATCCAGTCACCTATGTCAGTTTCTGGGATGCTGCTCGTTATGTGAACTGGCTGTCGACCGGTAGTACCGAAGATGGTGTGTACACCATGAAGCCACGCCAAGGTGATAATAAATTTGCGGTGATTGAGCGCAATCAGCAATCATTTGATCAGGGCGATTACGCACTTCCCTCCCATGCTGAGTGGGTTAAAGCAGCCCTTTACCGCGAGAGTCCAGATCCTGGTTTAAACTTGTTCCCGAATCAGGAAGAGCTTCTGCCTCCAGATCAGGCCAACATTCTTGGTTCCACCTTTGATGGCTTATCACCTGTTGGTCTTTATAACAAGCCCAGTCCCTATGGAACCTTTGACCAGGCAGGAAATGCTTGGGAATGGCTGGATGATGTTGGCACTTTCTCTTCAGGGATGCCGGGGCGCTACCGGAAAGGGGGCAGTTTTATGCAGCCGGCCACTCAGCGCTCGATGGGTGCATTGTCTCCCTTAACCCCAAAGGCGCCAGCGGAGCAATCCTTTGATTGGGGTTTTCGTGTTGTTCGAAAGCGCACAACGAATTTGCCCCCGACCTGGAAGTCGACAAGTTGGGTGTTGGATCCTGCGTATGCATCTGAAGCCTATTCAGCGTCGATTGCTGATTTGGCCTTTGACGGCGATGGCGATCCCCTCTCCTTTTCCATCGAGGAGGGGCCAAGTTGGTTGCGTCTGAATTCGAAGGGCCTCTTAGAGGGCAATCCCTCCGATGCGGATCTTGGTTCGCATTCGCTTGTTCTGCGCGTGGAGGATTCAAAAGGTGCTGGTGAAACTCTTGGAACTGCCTACACCATCAAGGTGATTCCTGACACGAATCCTCCGGCCACACCTGCTATCCCGCAGATGTCCTCATCTTCCGACTCGGGGGTTAGCGGTGCCGATCAAATCACGAATGTCAATACACCTGAATTCATCGGCACTGCCGAACCCGGCACGGTTGTTCAACTGTTTCTTGATGGTTCTTCTATTGGGCGTCAGGTTGTGGATGATTCAGGTGATTGGGTGTTTGCTGTGTCTGAACCGATCACCAAGGATTCAGACTATGAACTGACAGTTCGTTCCATTGATTTTGCTGATAATCGCTCATCCTTGTCTGAACCCCTAACGTTCACATTGGATACCGTGTCGCCGCAGTTCATCTCCCCCAAGGAGTCGACAGCGTTGGACGAAAATAGTGGTAATAATCAAATCGTTTACACCGCTCTGAGCGATGATATATCTCCGGTTGTTTATGACATTGATGATTCTATTCATTTTTTGATTAATCCTGAAACTGGGGTCGTGCGTTTTCTCTCAGATCCTGATTTTGAAGATCAGGATATGCCGGATTCATTTTCCATCACCGCCACTGATGTCGCTGGGAATTCTTCAACTCGAAAAGTGCGCTTTAGGGTGAATGATCTTGATGATGAGGCCCCAGTATTTGTATCGAGGGGGAAGGCTCCAAGGCTTTCTGAGCATTCGGGCGACGGACAGATTGTTTATCAAGCTGAAGCCACCGATGCAACGGCAGTGACCTACAACTTTGACGCCTCTGCGGACGATGATTCCAGCCGGTTCTCCATTGATTTCCTCAGTGGTGCGGTGACCTTGCTCGATGATCCGGATTATGAGCTCCAACAGCGCTACCTATTCACTGTTTCTGCGGTTGATGCCCTTGGTAATACCGCTTCCAGGCGGGTTCAATTAAGCATCAAGAACATTGATGAATCATCTCTTGATGATGCCCCCCCGATAGGTGGACTTGGCCCTGATTTACCGAAGCCCTCAGGAAATGATGTTCTTGTGAAGTCAAGACAGAAATACAATCAATCTAGCGCTGATCTGATTACGGCCTTTGATATTTCGGTTGATCGTTTGAAAATTCAAGCGGAGGGTTTTGATCTCCAATCAGCACCAGATTTTGGCGTGGCGATCAATAAAAAGCGGTTTAATCAGCTGCGACGCTCAGGTGTTGACTTTATTTATCGAGCCAACAAGAACCAGTCCAAACCTGGATTGCTCTACTTCAACCAAAATGGACCCGGTCGTGGCCTGGGTGGTGACGGCGGGGTGCTCGCAATCTTTGAGTCATCCCCAGCGCTCACCGCCGATTTGGTTGAGTTTGTATAGCCGTGGTCGCGAGATTGGCGTCTCGTGACTGTTCCGCCCACGAGGCGTTTACTCCAGCATCCGCCAACAGTTGTCGGTCGGCCTCGACGTCAGGATTGCCGGTGGTGAGCAGTACATCCCCGTAGAAGATTGAGTCGGCACCCGCTTGCAAACAGAGAATCTGCGCCTCACGGTTCATTGACTCTCGTCCTGCACTGAGGCGCACCCTGGAGTGCGGCATCAGGATCCGAGCCGTGGCCACCATTCGAACCAGTTCCAGTGGTTCAAAGGCGTCCTGTCCCTCCAGAGGGGTGCCTTCCACGGCCACCAGCCCATTCACCGGAACGCTTTCCGGATGCGGGTTCATGGTTGCCAGCACCTGAAGCATCGAGGCTCGATCCCGCAGCGTTTCCCCCATGCCGATGATGCCTCCGCAGCACAGCGTCACCCCTGCGCGACGAACACGCTCAAGAGTTTCCAGCCGTTCCTGAAAGGTGCGGGTGGTGATGATCCGGTCGTAGTGCTCCGGGCTGGTGTCGAGATTGTGGTTGTAGGCGGTCAGACCCGCTTCGGCCAGCCGTTCCGCCTGTTGGTCGGTGAGCATGCCGGCGGTGACGCAGGCCTCCATCCCCATGCCCCTCACCCCTCGCACCATCTCCAACATCGCTTCGAAGGGTGCTCCATCGCGAATCTCTCGCCATGCCCATCCCATGCAGAACCGATCGGCGCCAGCATCCTTCGCGGCTCTGGCGCGTTTCAGCACCGGCTCAATCTGCATCTGCGCCTCAAAGGCACTGATATCACTGCTGTTGTGGATGGATTGGGAGCAGTAGGCGCAATCCTCTTCGCATCCACCGGTTTTGACGCTCAGCAACGAAGCCAGTTGCACGTTGTATCCAGGATTCGCTTCTCGATGCACGGTTTGGGCCCGCCAGAGCAGTTCCATCAACGGCAGTTCCAGCAGCGTTTGGATTTCAGCTGTTGTCCAGTCGTGGCGGATCGCAACGGTCATGGTGTGATCGGATCGAGACCGCCGAAACGACGGATACGGCTTTGATAATCCTTCAGGGCTTGAATTAGAGCCTGGGCATTGAAGTCCGGCCAGAACACTTCCGTGACGTGAATCTCTGCATAAGCGAGTTGCCACAGCAGGAAGTTGCTGATCCTGTGCTCGCCGCTGGTGCGGATCAGGAGATCTGGATCCTGTTCTCCCGCTGTGAACAGTTCTCCGGCCAGGCGGTTTTCATCAATGCTTTCTGGATCAAGCTGTCCGGCAGCAGCCTGTTCGGCCAGGCGGCGGGCGGCACGCACCAGTTCATGCCGCCCGCCGTAGTTGGTGCAGACGTTGAGATGGATGCCGCTGTTGGCCTCTGTGCGTTGGGTTGCATCGGCGATCAGCTCCTGCAATTTGTGCGGCAGCCCATCGAGATCCCCAAGAAAACGAATGCGCACCTGTTCGGCTTCAAGGGCTTTGAGTTCCTTCTGCAAAACGCGCTCGAACAGGGTCATCAGGAAGTTCACTTCATCTCCCGGGCGAGACCAGTTCTCCGTGGAAAAGGCATAGGCGGTCAGCGCCGAGATTCCCCAGTCGCTGCATAAGCGCAGGGTTGATTTCAAGGTTTCCACTCCAGCCCGATGGCCCATCACCCTTGGCAGACCGCGGGATTCCGCCCAGCGGCCATTGCCGTCCATGATCACGGCCACATGGGCAGGCAATCGCTGCGGATCCAGTTCAGGTGGGCAGGTGGAACGGACAGCTGCGTCGGTGCTGGCTGCCGGTGGTCGGCTCAAGACAGCGATTCAGACGGTGAGTTGCCCACGCTACGCCTGCCGGGTGGCAGGGCTTCGGCTGTGCTGAACAGTTCGCGCAGCAGTTCCTGCAATCGGCTGCTGGTGATCGGCCGTTCAAGCTTCCCCTGGTTGGCCAGCGAGAGGGTTCCTGTTTCCTCGGAGACCACGATGCTGATGCATCGGTCAAATCGCTCTGTGATGCCAAGGGCCGCGAGATGGCGGGTGCCGTAACGGCTGACGCTGTGTCGTGACAAAGGGAGAATCACGCCGGCGGCTTCGATTCGGTTGCCGCGCACCAGCACAGCTCCATCGTGCAAAGGGGTATCGACGGCAAACAGGTTCAATAACAACTCTCGGCTCAGCTGGGCGTCGATGCCGATTCCCGGGTTGAGAAAGTCCTCAGGACGCAGGTCGCTGCCGAGGTCCACAACGATTAACGCTCCCCGCCGCAATTGGGAGAGCCTGCCGGCAGCTTCGGTGATCTGCGCCACGGTCCCAGCCGTTGCCCGGAATTCTTTCTGTGGGTTGCCCAGGAGAACGGCAAGCCGTCCGGTGCCGAGCAATTCCATCAAGCGCCTCAGCTCTCCCTGCCAGAGAATGGCGAGGGACAGCGAACAAGCGAGGACGAGAGCATCGACCAGCTTCGAGGTCAGGGGAAGATTGGCGAACCGCTGAACGAACCAAGCCGTGGCCACCAGCAACAGGTAGCCACGCAGAAGCCAAAGGGTTCTGGCTTCATTGACCCTTGAAAACAGCAGAAAACCAACAGCGGAGGCGAAGAGGACATCGAGAACGACAAGAACCAGTCGCGGGTTAATGCCCGCCAATGCGTTCACTCAGTCCCGCCCCCCGCTGTTTTCAACGTACCGCCCTGAAGCGCTCCGGTAAGACGTCGTGGCGCAGCAGATCATCCGGCTGTTCGCGTTTCTGAACCAGCTCTGACTGTCCGTCTTGAACAATCACAGCGCCTGGTCTTGGAATGCGGTTGTAGTTCGAACTCATCGATGCGTTGTAGGCACCGGTGGCGAACACCACCACCACGTCTCCGCTTGTGGTGGTAGGCAGCGGCAGATCCTTTAGAAGCACATCGCCCGACTCACAGTGCTTGCCGACGAGATTCACCGTTTCGTCGGCTTCGGCCAACGGCCGGTCTGCCAGCAAAGCGGTGTAGAGCGATTGGTAGGTAATGGGACGTGGGTTGTCGCTCATGCCACCATCAACCGCCACGTAGGTACGGACGCCGGGAATCGTCTTGCGTGAACCAACCGAATAGAGCGTCAGCCCCGCGGTGGCCACCAGGGAACGGCCGGGTTCGCACATCAGCCTGGGAAGCTCGAGCTCGCGATCGCGACAGGCTGTCGTAACCGCTTGCGCAACAACCTCAATCCATTGATCAATGCTTGGTGGATCGTCGGATTCCACATAACGAATCCCCAGACCCCCGCCCACGTTGAGATCTTGAACCGGATGGCCCAGGCTGCGGGCCAGTTTCAGGGCATCGGCCATGACCGCTGCCAAGTCCCGGTGGGGTTCCAGCTCGAAAATTTGTGATCCGATGTGGGCATGAAGGCCGGTGAGTCGGGCCCACGCTTGACCGGCGAGAGACTTCAGCACCGGCTCGAGTTGGTCGGGATCGAAGCCGAACTTGCTGTCGAGGTGGCCGGTCCGGATGTACTCGTGGGTGTGGCATTCAATGCCAGGGGTGAACCGCAGCATCAGGCGTGCGGGGTCGTCTCCAGCTGGCACGAGGACAGCCAGTCGATCGAGATCGTGCTGGTTGTCGACAACGATGGTGACATTGTTGTTGTAAGCAAGCAGCAGTTCGTCGTCTGACTTGTTGTTGCCATGCAAGACCATTCGCTCGCCAGGCATGCCACCCTGCAGCGCGGTCATCAGCTCACATGCTGAAACAGCATCCAGACCGAAGTCCTCCGAGGCCACCAGGCTGCTCATCAACAGCGAACTGTTTGCTTTCGAGGCGTAAATTGGCAGTGATGGGCCGGGGTAGTGACGTTTCAACGCTTCGCGATAGGCCCGGCATGTGGCTCGAAGCGTGGTCTCGTCAAGGACATATAAAGGTGTTCCGTATCGTTGTGCCAGGTCGCTGAGCCCACAGCCTCCAACGCTGAGTTGGTCCTTGTCGTCGAGGCAAGTGGTCAGCGGAGTGAGATTTCGATTGGGACTCTGGAGATCTCGATTCGCCTCGAAGGGACGCTGGCTGGTGATGGTCTGAGTCAAAACGGACCGGCGTAGAGGGGCAATCTAGGAAGTCGGTCCACAGGACTTTCCGCAGCCATGCGCCCATTCGATCTCGATGTCAGCTGGCTAGCCGCTTGCATCGCTTTGGATCAAAGCAGCACCGGTGGGCTCTGGGGTCAGGAGCAGTGGCGTCGGGAACTGGTCGATCCCCGTCGCCTTTGTATCGGTCTTGCCGATGCGGATCAGCTGCTCGGCATAGCGTGCGGGTGGCTGGTGGTGGATGAGCTGCACATCACTGTGCTGGCAGTTGATCCGAGTCATCGGTGCCTGGGTCACGGAGCATCGCTGTTGCGGGCTCTGTTGGAGCGTGCCCTGCTCAACGGGGCCACCCAGGCCACCTTGGAGGTGGATGCCAGCAATGACCCTGCCATTGCGCTCTATGAGCGCTTTGGATTCAGGACTGCCGGTTGCCGCAGCGGTTACTACAGCAATGGCGGCGATGCCCTGATCAAATGGCTAAACCTGAGCTCAATGGCGGGCCGAGTGTGACGGGTTGATGTGTTCGGTTAACCCTCCACAGGAAACAAAAATAACGCCACATTTTTGATCGTTCATTGATAATTACCTGCTTGTGTTCCCAGTCTGTGACTGGAAAGTGACCGAACAGACCGAACCATCGCATCACGCTGTTAACCCTGATAGCGTGGTTTCATCTACGCATCGGCCTCAACGATGTTCGAACGGTTTACCGAGAAGGCCATCAAGGTGATCATGCTTGCCCAGGAAGAGGCAAGACGACTGGGTCACAATTTTGTGGGCACTGAGCAAATTCTGCTTGGACTGATCGGTGAAGGTACGGGCGTTGCTGCCAAAGTCCTCAAGTCGATGGGCGTCAACCTCAAAGATGCCCGTGTCGAGGTTGAAAAAATCATCGGCCGCGGATCTGGATTTGTCGCTGTTGAAATTCCCTTTACACCACGGGCCAAGCGGGTCCTTGAGCTGTCTTTAGAAGAAGCCCGTCAACTCGGCCACAACTACATCGGCACTGAGCATCTTCTGCTCGGCTTGATTCGTGAAGGTGAAGGAGTAGCTGCACGGGTCCTTGAAAACCTGGGCGTTGATCTCGCCAAAGTTCGTACCCAGGTGATCCGCATGCTCGGTGAGACCGCCGAAGTCACGGCAGGTGGTGGGGGTGGGGGCGGTGCCAAGGGGTCAACCAAGACCCCGACACTCGATGAGTTCGGCAGCAACCTCACGCAGTTGGCGACCGAAGCCAAACTCGATCCCGTGGTGGGCCGTCATAACGAAATCGACCGGGTCATCCAGATCCTGGGTCGACGCACTAAAAACAATCCAGTCTTAATTGGCGAACCAGGGGTTGGTAAGACGGCGATCGCTGAGGGACTAGCGCAACGCATTCAGCAGGGCGAAATTCCAGACATCCTGGAAGAAAAGCGTGTCCTCACTCTCGATATCGGACTCCTTGTGGCCGGAACGAAATATCGAGGTGAATTCGAGGAACGCCTGAAGAAGATCATGGAAGAGATCAAGTCCGCTGGAAACGTCATCCTTGTGATCGATGAAGTCCACACCTTGATCGGGGCCGGTGCTGCCGAGGGTGCGATCGACGCGGCCAACATCCTCAAGCCTGCTCTGGCCCGAGGTGAGCTTCAGTGCATTGGTGCCACCACCCTCGACGAATACAGAAAACACATCGAGCGTGATGCGGCCCTTGAGCGTCGTTTCCAGCCGGTCAACGTTGGGGAGCCCTCTATCGACGACACCATTGAGATCCTCAAGGGTCTTCGCGAGCGGTATGAGCAGCACCACAGGCTGAAGATCACAGACGACGCCCTTGTTGCCGCTGCCACCCTTGGTGACCGCTACATCTCTGATCGTTTTCTGCCGGATAAGGCCATCGATCTGATCGATGAAGCGGGTTCGCGTGTGCGCTTGCTGAATTCGAAGCTTCCTCCTGAGGCCAAAGAGGTTGATAAGGAGCTGCGTTCTGTGCAGAAGCAGAAGGAAGTCGCCGTTCGCGATCAGGATTTCACAAAGGCTGGAGAGTTGCGCGAGAGGGAAGTCGAACTGCGTGAGCAGATTCGTTCCCTTCTGCAGAACAATCGCAGCGACGTTCCAGCTGCTGCTGTTGAGCCAAGTGGCGATACGCCTGCTGAGACCTCTGAATTGTCAATCCCATCGGAGGCACCGGACAGCTCACCCATGGTCAATGAGGAAGACATCGCTCAGATCGTCGCCTCCTGGACAGGTGTGCCCGTTCAGAAGCTCACAGAAAGTGAGTCTGTGAAATTGCTGAACATGGAAGAGACCCTCCACCAGCGGCTGATCGGCCAGGACGAGGCTGTCAAAGCTGTCTCCAAGGCTCTGCGCCGTGCACGCGTTGGTCTGAAAAATCCGAACCGACCCATCGCCAGCTTCATCTTCTCTGGTCCAACCGGCGTTGGGAAAACCGAGCTCACCAAATCGCTTGCGGCATATTTCTTCGGAAGTGAGGAGGCGATGATCCGCCTCGACATGTCTGAATTCATGGAGCGCCACACCGTCAGCAAGCTGATCGGTTCGCCTCCGGGCTATGTCGGTTTCAACGAAGGCGGTCAATTGACCGAGGCCGTCCGCCGCCGTCCTTACACCGTTGTCCTGTTCGATGAGATTGAGAAGGCTCATCCCGATGTCTTCAACCTCTTGCTTCAGTTGCTCGAGGATGGACGTCTGACCGACTCCAAGGGCCGGACGGTCGACTTCAAGAACACTCTCGTGATCATGACCTCGAACATCGGTTCGAAGGTGATCGAAAAAGGAGGCGGTGGCCTTGGTTTTGAATTTTCCGGAGAGAGCGCTGAGGATTCTCAGTACACACGAATTCGTTCCCTCGTGAACGAGGAGCTCAAGCAGTACTTCCGCCCTGAATTCCTCAACCGTCTCGATGAAATTATCGTGTTCCGTCAGCTCAGTCGCGACGAGGTGAAGGAGATCGCCGAGATCATGCTGAAGGAGGTCTTTGGTCGCATGGGAGACAAGGGCATCACTCTCACCGTTTCCGATGCATTCAAGGAGCGGCTTGTTGAGGAGGGCTACAACCCTGCTTACGGAGCTCGTCCGCTTCGTCGTGCTGTGATGAGGCTTTTGGAAGACTCCTTGGCCGAAGAGGTGCTGTCTGGTCGCGTGAAGGATGGCGATCACGCTGAGGTGGATGTAGACGAGAACAAAAAGGTGGTTGTACGCCACAAAGGTCGTGCAGAAGCCACTCCTCAACTCGCCGGTGCCAGCGTCTGATGATCAACACGATCTTTTCTCACACCATCGCGCCAGCCGCGGTGGTGAGGGGAGAAGGTGCTTGGACTGCTTCACTCGACAGAATTTCAGCCCTTTGCATTCGTCCGCTGCTGCTTGGCCGTAGCGCCGCCACAGCCGTGCATCGTGATGCCATGCATTGCGATCTGCGCGCTGCTGGCCTCGACCCCCTTGTTGGCCTATTGGAGTTCGATTGCTGCGAACAGGATCTGCAGCGACTTGAAATTCAAAGTTCAACCTGTGATGCCGTGATCGCCGCCGGTGGTGGAAAGGTTCTTGATGCCGGGAAGCTGTTGGCCGATCGCCTTGGCGTTGCTTGCATCACGGTTCCACTCAGTGCATCCACCTGTGCTGGCTGGACAGCGTTATCCAATTTGTACACACCACTTGGGGCCTTTCAGGAGGATGTTGTCCTCGATCGTTGTCCCGACCTTCTGCTGTTTGACCACGCCTTCGTGCGTCAGGCTCCAGCCCGGACGCTGGCCAGTGGAATTGCTGATGCATTGGCGAAGTGGTACGAAGCATCTGTTAGCAGCGGGGACAGTCCTGATGGTCTTGTGCAGCAGGCTGTGCAGATGGCCAGGGTGCTTCGCGATCAGTTGATGATCGACAGTGTTGAGGCTCTCCAGAATTCTTCAGGCGAGGCCTGGGTGCGGGTGGCGGAAGCCTGCGCCCTCACCGCTGGAGTGATGGGAGGTCTTGGTGGTGCCCGATGCCGCACCGTTGCGGCCCATGCCGTCCACAACGGACTGACTCAGCTGGAGGCCTGCCACAGTTCCCTTCACGGCGAGAAAGTGGGTTTCGGAATCCTGGTGCAGTTGCGTTTGGAGGAGCGCCTGGGCGCGAATCGTCTTGCCGCCCAGGCTCACCGACAGCTCCTTCCCCTCCTGCAGTCCCTCGGGCTGCCGGTCTGCCTTGAAGATTTCGGCCTTGCCGAGGCTTCTCTCCGTGAATTGCAGCAGGTCTGCGCCTTCGCTTGTCGGGATGGCTCCGATCTTCACCATCTCCCATTCCCTGTCACCCCAGGTGCTTTGCTTGAAGCCCTGGTTGGTGCGGCTGAACTCAGCCCTGCAGCCCCTTGAAGCAGCTGCTCGAGGATCTTCGTCCTGGCCTGCTCGATCCTCAGGCCAAAGCTCTGGTTGGCGAAGTTCAGTGGTGGTCAATGACCGAACTCGATGTCGAGGACCCCTTCCCGGTGGCTGTGCTCGGTGAAGGACCACCGGTTCTGTTGCTGCATGGATTCGATAGCAGCTTCCTGGAATTTCGGCGTCTCGCTCCTCTGCTGTCGTCCACGTTTCAGTTGTTCATTCCCGATTTGTTTGGATTCGGCTTTTCACCGCGACCCGCAGGCTCGGTCTATGGACCCAACGCTGTGATGCGCCATCTGGATGCTTTGCTCCAGCGCATGCCTGCGTCCGATGCTGCCGGTGTTGGTGTGATCGGTGCCTCGATGGGTGGATCGGTCGCCGTAGAACTGGCCCGTCGACAGCCGGATCGCGTTCGTTCCCTTCTTCTTCTCGCCCCAGCAGGCCTCTCGGGTCGGCCGATGCCCGTTCCTCCTTTGCTGGCCCGGATCGGGGCCTGGTTCCTGGGTCGGCCAGGGGTGCGTCGTGGCCTCTGCCGCCAGGCCTTTGCAGATCCAGATGCGAGTGTCGGACCGGCGGAGGAGCAGATTGCTTCGCTGCACTTGAAATGTCCGAACTGGGCCTTGGCGCTGGCTGCATTTGCTCGAAGTGGTGGGTTTGGAGGCTGCGGCGAGCCGCTGCCCCGCCAGCCTTTGCATGTGATCTGGGGGGATAGCGATCGGATTCTCCGCTCCGCCCTGAAGGAGGAGGCCCTCGCCATCCTTCAGCAACCGGGGGAAACCCTTGAAGGTTGCGGTCATCTTCCCCATCTCGACAATCCTCAGCGTGTCGCCGATTGTTGTGTGGATCGTCTCAGCCCATGAATGCAGCCGACTCCCCCCGTTCAGGACCTGTTCTGCAGCTAATCGCCAGCGGTCTGACGCTGTGGATACGCAGCCGCTGCGACAGCGTTGGAGATCTGCAACTGCAATTGCATGGCTCAGGGCTCGGCTTGCTGCGGGGCAGGTTGGAGGGGGCAAGCCTGACCGCCCGCGACGTTCTGTTTCAGGGTTTGCCTCTTCAACACGCGGAACTGACGAGCGGTCCTGTTCAGATTGATCTCTCACTGCTGCGTCCCGACAAAATGGTGGCGCTGCAGGAGCCCTTTGCCTTGAAAGGCCAGGTGACACTGACAGGGCGTGATCTCAATCAGGCTTTGCTCGGTGAGCCTTGGCGCTGGCTAGGGGATTGGCTCTCGGAACAACTGATGGGCTTGACCACACTGGGCGGGCTTGTGATCGACAACGACGTGCTCGAATTGCAGGCTCCCGTTGCCGCCCACAAGGATCCGGCTCGGAGACGTTTTCTTCTGGAGGCCGGTCACAACACAGTGGTGCTGCGTCCTGTGGATGGCGATCAAGAAACAGCTCTCCCGATGGATCCAACGATCCGCATCGTTGAAGCCCAGCTTCAGGGGGGCATGTTGCATCTTTCCGGGGATGCCAATGTCACGCCCTAACGATCATTCCGAATTGATCCCGGGCTGATCACCCCGGGATGGAGCGCACCAGGGTGATGGCATAGACCACGACAGCAGGGGTGAACAGATAGCTGTCAATCCGATCAAGGATGCCGCCGTGCCCAGGCAGTGCATCGCCGGAGTCCTTGACGCCAGCGTCCCTTTTCATCATCGATTCCGTAAGGTCGCCGACCAGGGCGATCAGGGCGACGAGGGCACCAAGCAGCATCCCCGGCAGCCCCATCAGTGGCCAACCCAGAAGTCGACCACTCAGCAGACCGAGCACCATGGAGCAGATCACGCCACCCAGGGCACCTTCTACGGTTTTGCCTGGGGAGATCGGCGACAGTTGATGCCTCCCGAAGCATTGGCCAAAACCCCAGGAGCCGATGTCGCTGGCCACGATCATCAAACAGGTCGAGAGCGTGATGGCGAGGCCGCTGCTGCACCAGGTCCAGTCTGTTGGAAGCTGGGCCAGGGCTGGTGTCAGCAGGGGGTCGCTCAAGTTGCGCAACTGCACCCAATGGCTGGGAAGAAAGCCCAGATAGAAGAGTCCGAAGATTGACGCTGCAATGTCGGCAATGGATCCGGTGATCGGCTGCAATAACAGCCAGGCACAGATCGCTGCACCGGAGAGCGGCAACACGGCATCGGCCAACACCTGAGGGAGGCCGCCCTGAACGGCCCATTGGGTGCTGAGCAGCAGAACTTGGCAAGCGACCAGGGTTGTCTTTGTGGCTGGACGGATCCCCTTGAACTGGGCCATCCGAAAGAACTCAAGCAGGCCCAGATGCACGATCACGCACACCGCCAGCGTGAACCACCAACCACCCAATCCCACCACCAGCAATCCAAAGCCCCCGGCTGCGCAGCCACTGATCAGGCGTTTGCGGAGAGAACCTCTTTTCTGAGGCCGATGCGGCGTAGAGGGAACGGCCTCGCTGATCACCTGTGCACCTACGGCGGCCCTGGAGCTGATGAAATCAGCGTAACAATCGCGTCAGCTTCTGATCAGCGCATGATCCTTACGCGCGGTTATGCCCTCGATCGATCAAATGGTCTTCACGCGACCTGGACGTTCCTCGCTGTGTTGTCAGGTTTGGGCGGCGCGATTTTTTGGTGTTTTGACGGTGATCGAGTTGCACTCCCTCTCTCTGTTTGCGCTCCATGGCGATCTGATCGCTTCAATTCACAGTTCACCCATGGGTCACCCATGTCCCGCAACTGGTTCATGGGCGGGTTCTGAGGCGCGAACCACTCGGATCCGCTCTGGTAGTTGATCTCCCCAAAGGATGCGCTGCCGTCGCAGCCATTCGAGACGCTGCCGGTCGAGCCGTTCGCCCGGAACCAGAAGGGGGATACCTGGGGGATAAGGGCAGACCAGCTCAGCGGCGATCCGACCCTCCGCAGCATCCAGAGGTACGGTTTCACACTCTGCACGCCAGGCCATGGCCAGGGACCTGTCTGGGATCCCCACCAGGGGCAGCGGTGCCGGCTCGAACGCTGCCTGGGCGCCCCGATCCGGATGGGCGGAACGCAGGGATGTCCAGGCTTTGCGCAACCGCTGTTCCAGGCCACGATGCTTCGCAAGGCCCAGACAGAAGGTCACGGTGGCGGGTTCCGGTAACTCAGCGATCAGCCCACGTGGCATCCACCATGCATCAGCGTCAAGCCCGCTGATCCCGATCGCACCGGTGTGCAGAACCAACCTCAGCGGGTCCTGATTGCTGAGAAGGGGCAGTCCTGAGCGACGCAGGCGCTTGGTGAGGTGCCTGGCGTCATCGAGCCGGCATTTCAGTCGGCGCAGGCCCTGCGGCTGCTGCCATTCATTCAGGGCGGAGACGCAGGATGCCAGCAGCAGTGCGCTTGGACTTGTGGTTTGCAGCCAGCCAATACTGCGTTCCACCCGAGTGGGATCCACCCGATCACCCTGCTGCCAGAGGACGGCGGTTTGGGCGAGGCCTGCTGCGGATTTCTGGAGGGAGTGCACCACCAGATCCGCGCCGCTATGCAGGGCGGAACGCGGCAGCAACGGATCCACATCCGTCAGGAAATGGCTGCCGTGCGCCTCGTCGACCAGCACAGGCCATCCCTCGTTATGCAGTAAATGGATCAGCGGTTTGAGATCGCCTGCATATCCCTGATACGTGGGGTGGACCAACACGGCAGCGGCGATGGCTTTGGTTGGCAGGGGCAGTGCGCCCAGCACATTGATCAGCCACTCCGCATCTAAAGGAGCCGCTTGGCCTCGATCGTTCAGAAATGGCAGATCGAACAGCACAGGGGTGAGCTCACCAAGCAGGCAGGCCTGGAGCAAGCTGCGGTGAGCATTGCGGGGCATCAGCACCGCTTGGCCCGGTCGTGTGATGGCCAGAAGAGCGGCTTGCAACAGGCCTGTGGCACCGTTGACACCGAACCAGGCACGTTGTGCCCCAACGTGTTCAGCTGCCTGCTGCTGCGCTTCCGCTACAGCGCCTTCGCTCTCAAGAGGCCCCCCGATGTGTGGGAGTTCCGGCAGATCCCAATACCCAGCCCTTCTCTGAAGAAGGCGTCGAAAGGAGTTGGGAAGCGCTGCACCGCGGCCGTGGGCGGGAAGGAACAGACATCGTCCTACGTCCTGCTGCAGGGATGACAGCAGCCCCATCGCAACCGAGAGTGTCTCTGATCAGAAACTACCGAGGCGACAGTCTGCTCCTATGGAGCAACGTCATCGCCCCATAACTGTCGTCCTGCAGGGTTGTGTTCTCGATGCCCCCCTGGCTGAGGGGCGTTCCCTGTGCAGTGAGGGTCAGATTTGTTCCTTTCTGAACATCGATCGATCAGCATGGCGTTGATTGCTTAGTGCAAAACTTAGAAGTGTATTTTGTCTGCTTTCGGTGTGTTTCTGTGTTTCAAATCAGTTCAATTGCTCCCATGATTTCGTTAGTGGTCGTATTGGTTTTTGCTTGGATGCCGGTGAGTCCTTATTTTGATTTGAGTCAGAATTGTGCTTCTCTATTGTTGTCTCTGCCAGCCAGTGAAATTTCAACGCTGCTGAAATATTTCTGACGAATCAGAAGTTGATCGCCTTCTCTGGGATCAAAATCACTCATCATATTCTAATTATGTTGTTTCATCAGGCCGAAGTGATCAGAACCTGCATCGCCGAAGTGCATGTTTGATCAATGCCCCGCTAGGAGTAGATCGTTTCCGTCTCCACCTTGAAGGTTGTCATCACCTTCTGCTCCACTGATCCGGTCTTGGCCTGGCCCGCCAAGCATTCGATTATCACCGATATCGCCGATCAGTTTGTCGTTTCCTCCATCGCCAAACACCAAGTGATCGCCAAACACCGTGTGATCGCCAGAACCTCCATTCAGGTCATCCTTGAATTGATTTGACCTATGTCAAAAGTCGTCACCATCGTCTCCAACTAATTCATTGTTGCTCTTGTTGGTGACCTGGATGAAGTCCTTTTGGCCGTGGTTAAACCAGATGGTTTCCCTTAGGAAGGGGGTGCCGACCCAAATCACTGAGGGTTGTTGAGGTGAAACGTGATCGGTCTAAAAGCTGTTCCTGGTTTGGCGCATCGATCGTTCTTGCCTGTTCTGTTGGTTGCTCGCCAGTTCCAAGCACAAAGCCTCAGATTCGGCAACACCTGGATGTTGTTCGATCTCATGGCCAGTTGTTTGACTTCAGTCGTCTTAAAACATTTGAAAGAGTGTCAGTCACTAGGCGCATCATCCCCTGCAGTTTTCCTTAAAGTCTGGGATCAAATTCAGCCTCTTGATGCGTTACGACCCCGGTCGCGATCTCCTGTGGTTGCTCCTACGCCCGTGGATCGCTATTCCGCGACTGGTCCACGTGTTGTGGTCGCTTGGGGGGCTCGTTTTTGTTCTGCTTCTCCAGGGGTCCAGTTCGAATCAGGATGTTCAGAAGGGTCTGGCTCGGCGGATTCTCAATACCTTGACGAATCTCGGTCCTTGTTTCATCAAGCTCGGACAGGCCCTGTCAACCCGGCCGGATCTCGTGCGACGCGACTGGCTTGAGGAGCTGACGCGACTGCAGGACGACCTGCCTGCCTTCGACCACTCCATCGCACTGCAACGCATCGAGGACGAGCTCGGCGCCCCTGCCGATCAGCTTTTCGAGGAGTTTCCCGATCGGCCTGTTGCCGCGGCCAGCCTTGGCCAGGTTTATAAAGCACGCCTGCAGGGTCAGGCCTGGGTTGCCGTCAAGGTGCAGCGGCCTGGTCTGAGCTTCATTCTCCGCCGCGATCTGGTTCTGATTCGGCTGCTGGGAACCCTCACGGCGCCACTGCTCCCACTCAATCTTGGTTTTGGTCTTGGCGGCATTATCGATGAGTTTGGACGCAGTCTGTTTGAGGAGATTGATTACGAACTTGAAGCCAATAATGCCGAGCGTTTCGCTGTTCTTTTCGCAGACAATCCTGCCGTTTATATTCCTCGCGTTGAACGGATGCTGAGCTCGCGGCGGGTGTTGACGACCGCCTGGGTGGAAGGATCCAAGATGCGTGATGCTTCAGAGCTCGAAGCCCAGCATCTCGATCCCACGGCGCTAATCCGAACAGGTGTGATCAGCGGTCTGCAGCAACTTCTTGAATTCGGTTATTTCCACGCCGACCCCCATCCAGGCAACCTGTTTGCTCGCAACGGACGCAGTGGAGATCTCGGTCATATCGGCTATGTCGATTTCGGCATGATGGATTCGATCAGCGACCACGATCGTCTGACCTTGACAGGTGCCGTCGTGCATCTGATCAACAAGGATTTTGTTGCTCTTGCCGAGGATTTCCAAGATCTGGGTTTTCTCAGCCCAACGGCAAAGCTTGATCCGATCGTCCCTGCTCTGGAAGAAGTGCTGGGGGGAAGCCTCGGCGATTCGGTGGGGTCATTCAATTTCAAGGCGATCACGGATCGGTTTTCGGAGCTGATGTTCGATTACCCCTTTCGCGTGCCGGCACGCTTCGCTCTGATCATCCGTGCTGTCGTCAGCCAGGAGGGCCTGGCTTTGCGTCTTGATCCGCAATTCCGGATCATTGCCGTTGCCTACCCCTACGTCGCACGACGACTTCTAGCCGGCGACACCCGCGAGATGCGTGACAAGTTGCTGGAGGTGATTTTTGATAGCAACGGTCGTCTACGCATCGATCGCCTTGAAAGCCTGTTGCAGGTTGTTGGTCAAGATGCGCCGACCCCTGGCAAGGATTTGATTCCTGTAGCCGGTGCCGGTCTGCGCTTGCTGTTCAGTCGTGATGGTGCCGATCTGCGTCGCCGACTGCTCCTGACCTTGATTCGTGACAACCGTCTTCACACCGACGATGCCCGTGCTCTTGCCGGTTTGATTGCCCGCACTTTTGGTCCGGCTCGAATGGCGGGTGGCCTGCTCCAGCAGCTGAATCCGCTTGCAGCTGTTTGAACAGATGTGCTCAAAATTGAATGAATGTTAAAAGAAAAATAGTCAACTTTTTAATGGAATATTGAACCTCTGTTTATCTGCTCAATCTTTCTTTATCGTGTCAAATCTGATCATTGAAACTCCGCGTCTGTTTAGCTTCCTTGGACGTGGTTGTGATCTTGTTTTCTTGCAAGATTAAAAGCTAATTCTTTTAGAATTTAGTTCTTGGAGATGTTATGTTGCAAATGTATCCTTTGGATGAAGTAGCGTTTACTTCAGGATTTCTAGTTTTACGGGAACTTCTCCTGCCTGCATCATCTGCAGTTCGTGGGCTGCTCCATGGGCAAGATCGATTACTCGGTGGTGCTTGAACGGTCCACGATCATTAATTCTCACCACCACGGACCGATTATTGGCCAGATTCGTAACACGAACCAAGGTGTTGAAGGGAAGTGTGCGGTGGGCGGCGGTGAGGCTTCCTTTCTGCAGTCGTTCACCATTAGCGGTACTCCGTCCGTAGAAGCCAGGCCCATACCAGCTCGCTGCCCCATGCACCACTTGAATCGAGCCTGGTGGCTCCGTTCGGGTCGGCTCAACCGGTAGCGGTACCAGCGGCGGCGGCAGTGGCAGCAATCGTGGTACCTCCTCCATCGCCAGTGGATGTTCAGCGGCGCGATGATTGGGTTGGTTCAGCCCTGGAGATACAAGTTGTTCCGCTTGTTGCGCCAGTGCTGCTTCGCCAGCAAGCAGCATGAGCAGAAGGAGTTTCATCGTTGGGTGTCTCAATCGCCATGCACCGCCTGAAAACATTGAAGCGGTTCCGTCCAGCCATGAAAGAACTCCGTCATCGCTCAAGTTCAGCTCACCGGTCAAGTTCAGCTCACTGGTCAAGTTCAGCTCACTGTGGGTTGGGTGAACCAGCAAGCCAGGATGCTGATCGAGCTGAAAATCACCATCGTTAAGGGCCAGATTTCATCAAGCCGTTGTAGTTGATTCTGCTTGATCTCTTTTTGAGGTCCCTCAGGCATTTCGTCGATTTCACCGTAACGACGTCCGATGAAGATCACCAGCACAAAGGCAAGCAAGGTCACCATATAGGCCACCACATACACCTGATCAAGGAAGGTGAGGTAGGGAAGGTCGGGAAGTTCCTCCCGATACGTCTGCTGCAGGAACACCAGGGTGAGCAGCACGGTGACCGGGATCCCAGCCCTGGCATCCTGCTCATCAGCGCGAACCTTGAACACCAGCAGCACCATCGCCATCACCACTAGGAGCGGAAGCATCAACCTCCAGAAGGCGGACCAGGATGAGGTGCCAAAGGAAATGTCGTAGACGATCAGGCTGTAGCCATCGGCGCTACCGCCCAAGCCGAAATTGGTGGCGTAGTTGTGTCGATACTCGGCGATTGACCAGCCCCTGTTCAACCAGCCGATGATCTCGGCAAACAATCCCATTCCACTGTTCTGGGTGTCCGGTTCAAAGCGGAAGTTGGGGTAATCCAGTTGGCCGTTCACATCCTCCATTTCGAGCACCAACGGCAGGCTTACGGTCACGAAAGGGAAGTGGCGAAAATACGCTTTGTCGATGTAAAACCGACCCACGTACGTGAACAGCTGGTAGTAGGAGCCGTTCTTTTCCTTGAGCGGGGCCTTCGACAGCGGCGTTAGCACCGGATCGGCATCCGAGAGCAGGCTGTTCACAAGAGTGACGCCTTCATGGATGGTCTGGTCCTGTTCGTCCAGGTACTGCTGCAGTGCCTCCCCCCAGCGCATCCACACGTAGCCGTTGGATGAGAAGCTCGGGATACTTAGATCAAGGTCGTAGGTGCTGGTGGCATAGACCCCCACCTGTACGTGGTAATTCGCCTGCTCGAGGGCCTGCTGATCCGTGACCGTTTCTCGATCCGTGAGCTTCTGGCCGCGCAACGGGCTCCAGCCGTCGCTCGGCAATCGAGTCGTATCGGTGGTCAGAGCTCGGGAGGAGGAGGCGAGGCGCAGTGCGTCACGACTCGGTACCCGCCCAACATCCAGCTGGTTGATCCCTGAGACAGCCAGCAGAGCGGCGAGCAGAATTGAAACGACGGCAAGGATGTTCCAGTGCTTCTGTTTCCTCGGGGCCATCAGCGGACATGCACTGGCTTCACTTTGGCCACGGGTGCTCTGCTTGCCTGCACCGCTGTGCTGATGCTTCGAGTCGTGACGCCGCACTCTGGGCGCGTTTCAGCGGCAGCCATTCGTCCAGAGCCGTCCTCAGGCCTTGTCGCAGCTGATCAAGCTGAGTTGGTTTTGGGACAGTCTCTGCCGCTCACCGGGCCGTCCGCCCAGTTGGGGCTTGACTATCAGCGGGGAGCCATGGCTTGGTTCGATGAGGTCAACCGAAAAGGTGGTGTCCATGGCCGCCACATTCGTTTGGTCAGTCTTGACGATCAGTACGAGCCGGAAAAGACGCTGCGCAACACCGAGACCCTGCTTCAACGCCCCGACCTTCTGGCCTTGTTCGGTTACGTGGGGACGCCGACAACAAAGGTGGTGTTGCCGATGATCGAGGCTTCGGATGTTCCTTTGATTGCTCCGATGACGGGCGCCAGCTTGCTCCGTCAACCCGAGTTGCGGATGGTGTTCAACCTTCGGGCCAGTTACCGCAAGGAGATTGCGGCGATGGTCGATGAGTTGGTGAGGGATGCCCACCACCGCATCGCCGTGGTTTACCAGGACGACGCCTTCGGCCAAGATGGTCTTAATGGCGCACTGGCGGCTCTTCAATCCCATGGGTTGAAACCGGTGGCTACAGCCACGGTGCAACGCAATTCCAACCAGGTGTCTGAAGCCGTACGGCAATTAATGGTAGCTGAGCCCAATGGCGTGATCGTCGTCTCCACTTACGTCAGCTCTGCGGCATTGGCGTCGGCTCTGCGGGAGAAGGGAAGTTGGGCTCAGATCATGAATGTGTCCTTCGTCGGCACCAAGGCTTTGCAGCAGGCGATGCCAGCGGGGGAATCGAACGGGATCGGTGTTGCGCAGGTTGTGCCGTTCCCTTGGAACCGTTGGATTCCAGTGGTTGCGGACTATCAGAGGCTCATGCGCAGTCATGCCGATGACCCCAGCTTTGGTTTCACAAGCCTTGAGGGGTTCCTCGCCGCCAAGTTGATCACTGAGGGCCTGGAGCGGGCCGGTGCGAATCCAACGCGTCAATCCCTCATTGGTGCGTTGGAATCCATTCGGGATTTGGATGTCGGAGGGTTCACGCTGCAGATGGATCGCAGCGATCATCAGGCCAGCGATTTTGTGGAGCTCACCTTCCTGGGTTCACAGAGTTGGGAACCTTGATCCAACATCGCTAATGTCGCGGCTCAACATTCATGGTCTGAATGCCCGACGAGATGACGGCTGAGCAGTTCGAGATGCTGCTTCAGATGGCTGTAATAGCCCAGCCCCCTTATCTGTTGGCAGGTCTCGGGCTGCTCATGGGAGTTCTCTGCGGCCTCACGTTCTCCCGTTTGGTTCAGTTGAAGCTCGATGGCTGGAAACAGGACCGTCTGCCCTTGCTGCCCCTGGGGACGCCGGAAATCACCATCAGCTACTCAGGAATTTTGATCGGGGTGACACTGTTTATTGGCTGTTGCCTGCAGATCTTCGGTTTCGCTGCTGGTGCAGCGCTTCTGGTGGCACTGGTCCTATCGCTGCTGACCGGCGGTGCTCTTTGGGTGCAACTCGAGCGCTTGATGCAGCAAGTGGAGCAGGGGAATTTCAAGGCGGTTGATTTCGACAACTTCGACGAGTTTTTTTGATCAAAGTTCGCTGCTTCCTGACTGACTCGAGATGGCGGGCCAGACTGAAGCAATGTTTCCTTTTCTCTGGTGTCCGAGCGCCCTGTCGGTCCAGTTGCGACAAGCAGGCTTCTGGTCGTTGAAGATGACGAAAGCATTCGCGAAACCGTCGGAGAGGCGCTTCGTTTTGAGGGCTTTGATGTGCTCACCTGTGCTGATGGATCCGAAGCGCTGGGTTTGCTCATGGAGGAGCCTCGCCAGCCTGTTGACTTGCTTGTCCTGGATCTGATGCTCCCAGGTCTGGGGGGGCTTGATCTCTGTCGAGAGCTGCGGCGCTTCAACAACAACACACCAATCCTGGTGATCAGTGCCAGGGACAGCGAAACCGATCGCGTGCTTGGCCTTGAGGTAGGGGCGGACGATTATCTGGTCAAGCCGTTTGGTCTGCGGGAACTCGTGGCCCGCTGTAGAGCCCTCCTCCGCCGTGCACGTCAGCGGACTGATGATCCGGTCCAGGCAACCTACTCCTACGCGAATCTCTGCTTGTTCATTAACGAATGTCGAGTCACTCGTGATGGAAATGATCTGAATCTTTCGCCAAAGGAGTACAAGATTCTTGAGCTGTTTATCACGAAACCAAAGCAGGTTTGGAGCCGCGATCAGATACTTGAGAAGATCTGGGGAATTGATTTCATGGGAGACTCAAAAACAGTGGATGTGCATATCCGCTGGTTACGCGAGAAGATAGAGGTGCAACCTTCAGCGCCTGAATTAATTCGAACGGTGCGGGGTTTCGGCTACCGCTTCGGCTGAGCGTTTGACTCTCTCCTCCACTGTTTTGGGCTTGGTTCTGGGTGTGGTGCTCACCCTGGCCGTTCAGCGCCAAAGGGCGAAACGATCGTCGCCTAGCCCTGGGTCGCCAAAGTTTTCAGCCGGCGCCATCAACACACCTCAACTCCTCGCCTGGATTGATGATGCCACCCAGGGGTGGTTGATTCTGGCGCCGGATCTCACCATCGCCTACATCAATGCCAGGGCGGAGCGGCTGCTGAGCATTTCGCGCAATCTCCTCGTTCGTGGACTGCCGATTCAGCAAGTGCTGGCGATTCCTCAGCTCGATGAGGTGATCACCAGCACGCGTTACCAACAGCGCCCCCTCCGCAGTGAGTGGGATCAACGCGGTGAGCCCCTGGAGGCGTTGGTGTTGCCTGGATCTGATGAGTGGTTGCTCGTGCTGGTTCAGAGCCGTCAGTCCCTGGAGGCCCAGCAGCAACAGCAGGAGCGCTGGGTGAGCGATGTGGCCCACGAACTGAAAACACCACTCACAGCTCTGATGCTGGTCAGCGATCGGTTGGAGCTGGCTGTTGACGATGGGGATGCTGTTTTGGTTCAGCGTCTTCAGCGAGAGCTGCGCCGTCTGCAGCTGATGGTGGAGGATCTCCTCGAGCTCTCAAGGCTTGAAAACAGTCTTCCTCAGGCCAGTGGGACCTATTCGGCCCTCTCCCTTTCCGACCTTGTCGAAGGCGCCTGGAGCAGTATTCGCCCCCTTGCAGAGACACGCCAGGTGGAGTTGCGGTTCGACGAGTCCGAACCAGGCCCCTTGATGGGGGACCGTCCCCGACTGCATCGGGCTGTGCTCAACCTTCTCGACAATGCACTTCGCTACTCCCCCGATGGAGCTGTCGTCGAGGTCGTCATTCGCCCCAGTGGTGGCTGGTGGATGCTGTCCATCCGCGACCATGGTCAGGGGCTGAGCGAGTCAGACCTTGGCAATATGTTCAACCGCTTCTATCGCGGCGATCCGTCCCGGGCCCGATCCGCCCGCAGTGGCAGTGGTCTCGGTCTGGCCATCGTTCAACAGATCGCCGTGAATCATGGAGGCAGGGTTGAGGCGCGCAACCACCCCGGTGGCGGAACCTGCGTTGAGTTGCTGCTCCCCAAAAGCATGCCGATTCCATGACCCGTCAGCGATTGCAGAAGCTGATCGCGTCAGCTGGGTTGTGCTCACGTCGACACGCCGAACAGTGGCTTCTCGACGGCAGGGTCACCGTTGATGGTTCGCCGGCTCAGTTGGGTGATCAGGCGGACCCCGACAGCCAGATCATTCAGGTGGATGGCCGTCGGCTGGCGCTTCCGGCCCAGCGCCGCGTGCTGCTATTGAACAAACCGATTGGTGTGATCAGTAGTTGTCACGATCCCCAGGGGCGCACCACCGTGCTGCAGCTGCTGCCTCGGGCCCATCGGCAGGGGTTGCATCCTGTGGGGCGGCTTGATGCCGACAGTCGTGGGGCCCTGCTGCTCACCGATGCCGGAGCACTCACCCTGGCGTTGACCCACCCCCGCTACGACCATGAAAAGACGTACCGCGTCCGGGTGCGTGGTCGACCCCATGCGTCGGTTCTGGAGCAGTGGCGACGGGGGATCTTCCTTGATGGGCGGCTGACCCGTCCCGCCACGGTCAGGAGGCTCGCGCAAGAGGGCGCAAGCAGTGTTCTGGAGGTGGTGCTCCAGGAGGGGCGCAACCGCCAGATTCGTCGGGTGGCCCAATCCCTGGGGCATCCCGTCCTGGATCTGCAGCGCACGGCCATTGCCCATGTGCAGCTTGGTGATTTGGAAGAGGGCTGTTGGCGAGAGCTCCCCAAGAGACAATGGGAGCCACTGCTCGTTGGCGGCGCGTCCCGCTCCAAGCCGCCAAGACCATGCGACTGAAGCTTCCCCGGCCCTGGTGGCGGCGTTCTCGCCTCAACGATCGACTCGATTCAGATCCTGAGACTTCTGCGGTGCAGAGCACCAGCGATTTGGGGGCTTTGATGCGAAGCCGTCGCGAAGCGATGGGTCTCACGCTTCGCGATCTGGCCAATGAAACCCGGATCACCACCCCGGTGATTGAAGCGTTGGAGCGAGGCTGGAAGGACCGTTTGCCCGAGCGTGCCTATCTGGCATCCATGCTGCCGCAGCTTGAACGGCGTCTTGATCTGACGCCTGGGTGCCTGGATCCAGTGTTGCCCCCTCGGGCAGCGGCCCGTCAGAATGGTGCGGGGAGATTGCGTCGCTTCACTCCAGGGAGCATCGACGTTTTCACTACCTGGCAGGGCACGTTGGTGTATGTGCTGGTTATCGCGGTCAGCCTCCTTGCCTTGAACCGTCAGCAGCAGGATCTGGCACAACGCAACAGCTTGGCCCTGGAGCCGGTACGAGCTGATCTGGCACAGCTCACCCGGCAAGGTGCATCGGGAGGTACATCGAAAAGCGTATCGATCCGTGGTCAATCCGTTGTTCAGGGTTTGCGGCCTCTGGAGCAGGCTGCGGAACGCCGCCCGATCGAGTGGCTTGAGGGTGACCTTCCGGCTCAGATCGGGCTGCTCCAGATCAAGTTGAGTGAGCCCCGTCAACTCGTGGTGTCCAGTCGAGGGGGGGATCGGATCAACCTCAAAGGCGGTGCTGGGGAATTGACGCTCCAGCTGTTGCCTCCGGTGCTGCTCAGCATTGAACCGCCTTTGGCTCCGACCGATCAGGTGCTCTGGAATGGCGATGCCCAAAAGCCGGAGGCGGTCGGCAAGGGGACTTATCGCATCGAGGCTGTTTCGCGTGAACCGGCTGTTTCGCGTGAACCGGCTGTTTCGCGTGAACCGGTTGTTCCGCGGAGACCGGCGGATCCTGCAAGGGTGCGTCCCCAGACGGCGCCGCGTTCGCCGTAGCCCTTCAATGCCCCCATCAAATGGGCGTCAAAGGACGGAAGACGCCAGATCCAGTTCCCGGTATTGGTGCCCGGTGTGTTGAAGCGCGCCTGATCGTCCAGATGTAGAAGATCCTGAAGCGGTGCCACAACCAACCCGGCGCTTGTGGCGAAAGCCATGTCGAACAGGGTCCATGCCGGTGCATCCTCGCTGCGCCGATCCCTCGCAAGAATGCGGGATCGGCTGTCGTGATCGAGGTTCTGCCACCAGCCCAGCGTGGTGGGGTTGTCGTGGGTCCCGGTGTAGACAACCCAGCGGGTTCCAACGATGTTTTCGGGCAGGTAAGGGTTGTCTGGGATGCCATCGAAGGCGAATTGCAGCACTTTCATTCCCGGCAACTCGAAGTCGTCGCGCAGTGCTTCCACATCCGGGGTGATCACCCCGAGGTCTTCCGCGATGAGCGGCAGCGCCCCACCGCAGTCCTGGCGAAGCTTGTGCAGGAGAGATCGGCCCGGTGACGGCTCCCAGCGACCGTTTTCCGCTGTCTGATCGCTCCCAGGGACGGCCCAGAAGCCAGCCAGGGCCCGGAAATGATCGAGGCGCAACAGATCCACGAGCGCCAGCTGCCGTCCGATCCGATGCCGCCACCAGCGGAATTGCGTCAGCCTGTGGCGTCCCCATCGATAGACCGGAGAGCCCCAGAGCTGACCGGTCTCGGAGAAGTAATCCGGCGGAACACCACTCTGGGTCACGAGTCGACCATCGGCCTCAATCGTGAACAACGAGCGGTGACTCCAGACGTCCGCACTGTCCGCACTCACATAGAACGGCACATCCCCGAACAGCAGTACACCGAGGTCGTTCGCCAACCGCCGGATCGCCCGCCACTGCCTGTCGAGATGCCACTGCACCAAACGCTCTTGCAGCAGCGCATCGCCATGGTCGCTTGCCCATTGCCGCAGGTGTCCAGGGCGATGACGGGCCAGGTCATTCGGCCAGGTCCACCAGGCATCGCCGAATTGCTGATGGAGCACCACGAAGAACACGTGATCCTCGAGCCAACGCTGCTGCTGGCACCACTGCTCAAACTCCTCTTGTCGTGTGTTGTCCTGTTCCGGCCATGCCACCAGTAGGGCAGCGGCCATGGCATGGCTGCGTTGGGTCGCCAGTTCGAAATCGAGGCTTTCACCACCCTCAGGCGGTGCAGCTGCTCCGGGGAGAGAGGCCGCGGCCTCCCTTGTGATGAATCCCTCGTTGCACAGATCATCGGCATCCAGGAACCAGGGGTTCAAGGCAAAGCAGGAAGGGGAGCTGTAGGGCGATCCGGTGTGATCAGGCGGGGCCAGGGGGAGGAGCTGCCACACACCGATGCCGTGCTCGGCAAGCAGGTGCAACCAGCGCCGACTTGGCCCACCGAAGCTTCCACAAACCGGACTGCCGGGAAAAGCGGTGGGATGGACCAGCACCCCGCTGGTGCGTGCCCGTGGCGGCGTCTGCTGATCCATCAGGTTGTTGATTCTTTTTCAGGATGGCCTGTTCAGAACAACGCCGCATCCCCCAGTTCCTGCCCAGCCATTCCGTCCCGCACCACGCGCTCGAAAAACTGTTCAAGGGTGTCCTCCCCATAGGAGGGAGTGGCATCGGCGTCGTAGCGCTGGGCGTCGTCATCCCAGACGAGCATCGATTCGCTGGCGTAATACCGACCGATTCGTCCGAATTCAGCCTTGTCCTGCAGTCCGGGAAACAGCTGACCAAGGCCTTCGATCAGCGCGATCGGAGCATCCATCAGTCCAATCGGTACGGACAGAAGAAATGGTTTGCGTCCCAGGGCCCGGAACAGCATCTCGCCCTGCTCACGGGCGCTGAGGGCCTGGCCGGGCCCACCGATGGGCAACACCTGATTGATCTTGGTCTGGTCATGGATGCAGTCCGCCATGAACCGGGCCAAGTCGGCTTCGCTGATCGGTTTGCAGCTGGCCAGGGTTCCGCCATCGAACATCACGTAGGGACCGCCTTTCCTGCAGATCTCCACCTGCCCCGCCAAGCTCTTGAAAAATGCTGTCGGACGGACGATCGAGTGGGTCATCTCCGCGTCGTCCTTCAGAGCCGCCTCAAACGCGAGCTTGGCTTTCTGAAACTCAAGCTGTGGTTTCTGCACGCAGATTGCAGAGAGCAGCACGTAATGGGCAACGCCGGCTTTGCGTCCCTCCCGGTAGGTGTTCAGGGTGGCTTCATGATCGATCGCCCAGGAATCTCGCCGGCCTCCGCTGCGTGAGGCCAGACAGGACACCACAACATCTGTGGGTTGATCGAAGGCCTCTGCAGCGAGTGATTGTGGATCGGTGACGTCACCGATGCGGACCTCTGCTCCAGCCAGGCTTGCGCTGACTTGCTCGTGGTTGTCCCGACCGCCTACCCCACTGCGCTCCCGGCTGAACGCCACCACCTGGTAGCCCCTCTGGACCAATTCCTTCACCACGAAACGGCCGATGTAGCCGGTTGCACCGAAGACCACCACGCGCACCTGTTCCGGTGGACGGCTGCGGAAGTCATGGCGCAGTGTCATGGAATTTGAGACGTGGGTTTCACAAGCTAAGGAGGAGCCTCTTGAGCGAAACTGGGCGGCGCTTCGGTGCTCACGGACGATGACCGCTTCCGATCAAGGGCGTTTAAACCGGTGGTTGGGCCGTTCGCCGCTCCGTGCTGTGCTGCGCATTGTTGTTCTTGCGCTGAGTGTGGGGGCAACGGGTTGGTTGCTGAGCAGTCTCTGGCCTGAGCCGGATCGGGTCGCCAAGGGTGCTGCTCCGAGCGTGAGTGACCCTTCCAGCCTGGCGTTGTACCCAGAGGGCTCGATCACGCTGCTGCTGATTGGTGCAGATGCCGACAACCTTCGCGATCCCAGCAATCAGGCGGCACCCAGGGGGCCTGCCAATGCGGATGCTCTGTTGTTGATCCGGATTGATGCGTCCCAGCCACTGCAGATACTGCAGTTGCCGACGGAACTGGCCGTGAAGTTGCCTGGAGGTGATTCACCGATGGCCTTGGGCGGTCTCTGGCGTACTGGAGGTGTGGCACTGATGGCCGATGCCATCCGGGACATCCTCGGTTTGCCCGAGCAGTCTTTGCAGCGTTATGTGGTGATGCCGCGCCAGTCCCTGCGAACCGTGGTCAACAACCTCGGAGAGGTTGATGTGATCCTGAATCAGACCTATCAAGGCAGTGACAACAGCCAGGGCTTCAGCGTTGACCTTCAGGCTGGCCGCCAGAGCCTGAACGGAGCCCAGGCAGAGCAACTCGTTCGTTACCTCAAAGGCAGTGGCGATGACGTCAACCGCCGCAGGCGTCAGCAGATTTTGATTCGAGCCGTGGTTGAGCAGATGCAGGCTCCCAGCGGCATCATCAGCATGCGCGGACTGCTCGATGAAGTGAGCGGTCAGCTTGAGACGAACCTGAGCACCGGAGAGATGCTCAGCCTGGCCGCGGCTGTGATTGCCAGTCCCCCTCCGCTGGAATTCAGCCAGTTGCGTCTGGCTCCAAAGCTTAAGAACCAGCCACTGCGCCAACTCAAGCCTGGCCAGGCTTTGCCGCTCTGGCCGAAGAAGCCGTAAGACGACCGCTGCGGATGACATCCGCAAGGGCGGTGCGTCCATCGTCATGTCTTGGGTGATTCGCTGCTGGAATCCATCCGCACCAGGGAAGCTGGTCCTGTCGTCGTGCTGTCGTATCCCAGGCCCCATCCACCTGGGCAATGCCAATCAGGGGAACACGAAGCTTTTGGCTAAGGGCGATGTACGACGCCGCGGTTCCGGGTATCCCCCCATCGGCGTCTCCACCAACCAGAAAAAGGACGGGGCAGTTCCAATCAGCCAGGGCCTCGAGCCAGCTGCCCGCTTGCGGGTGCCAGCGTGCTGCATCTCCACTCAGACGCAGGATCACGTGCTGATTCGCCACGTTCCGGAGGACGTCATGGGGTGATTCGCCGGCGGCATGGCTGATCAGAGCGCGCTTTCCGCCCGTCGCCAGTGCTTCGGCGCTGCGTCGCATTTGCAACTCAGGCAACGGTCCTGCTCCCACAAGCACCACACAATCTGTGGACATGGCCCCCCAGCTCACCACTACCATCGGATTACAGCAGAACTTGTCCCGCGGGCGCCGTGACCAGCTTCCTGACCGCAGCCCGCATTGAGCAGGAGAAGATCACTCCTGATACCCGCCGACTGCGGTTGTTCAGCGGTACTTCAAACCCTGGGCTGGCTCGTGAAATCGCGACCTATCTCGGGGTTCCCGATGGTCCACGGGTCTGCAAGCGGTTCGCCGATGGTGAGCTTTACGTCCAGATTCAGGAATCGATCAGGGGCTGTGATGTTTTTCTGATCCAACCCACCTGTGCTCCGGTCAACGACCACCTGATGGAGTTGTTGATCATGGTGGATGCTTGCCGACGGGCCTCTGCCCGCCAGATCACCGCTGTGGTGCCTTACTACGGTTACGCCCGGGCAGATCGCAAGACAGCTGGACGCGAGTCGATCACAGCCAAGCTGACGGCCAATCTGCTGGTGAAGTCGGGCGTGGACAGGGTTTTGGCCATGGATCTGCATTCCGCTCAGATCCAGGGCTATTTCGACATTCCCTGTGATCACATTTATGGATCACCGGTGCTGGTGGACTATCTCTCGACGCAAAATCTCGGTGACATCGTTGTGGTGTCCCCCGACGTGGGCGGTGTGGCACGTGCCCGTGCCTTCGCGAAGCAAATGCATGATGCTCCGCTGGCGATCATTGATAAGCGGCGAACAGGCCACAACATGGCCGAGAGCCTGACCGTGATCGGTGATGTAGCAGGACGGACCGCGATTCTGATTGACGACATGATCGATACCGGCGGCACGATCTGCGCTGGTGCGCGTCTGCTGCGTCAACAGGGCGCCAAGCGCGTCCTGGCCTGTGCCACCCATCCCGTGTTCTCACCACCGGCATCCGAACGCTTATCAGCCGAGGGTTTGTTCGAACAGGTTGTTGTCACCAACAGCATCCCAATTCCACAAGACCGCACCTTCGCTCAGCTGCAGGTTCTCTCCGTTGCCAGAATGTTGGGAGAGGCGATCTGGCGCATTCACGAGGAAAGTTCAGTGAGCTCCATGTTCCGTTAGTTGTAAATTTGAGCCCCATAGATTCTTGTGAATTCAGAGATTGTGGTGAGTTTCTGTCGAATGAGTTCACTGGAATGACTTCTCAATGTTGTCATTCCATTTTTGATGGCTTCTTCCTGGATTTTAATTGCGGATTTACTGGCATTAATAACCTCCATCATCGATGGATTGATTTGAAGAAATTCATAGGCTGCAATGCGTCCGTGATAACCCCGACCATGACAAAGCGCGCAGAGTGTGCCGCTGTCTTTGCGTTGTTGTTGTTCTTCGCGATTCAGGGCTCTGGCAAACCGCACAATGGTGCCAGTAGGAAGTGTTGTTAACTGTGCTTCTTGTTCATTAATGGGACGCTCTGAGCTGCATTCAGGGCAGACTTTACGCAGAAGTTGTTGCGCAAGAACGCCACGCAATGATGCATTAATTTTGTGGCTCGGAATTCTCATATCGATTAAACGTTTGATGGCGCATGCTGCATTGCTGGTGTGCAGCGTCGTAAAGATCAGATGGCCTTTCTCAGCTGCAGCCAGACAGGATGCAGCAGTGTCTGGATCTAAAGCTTCACCAATAAAAATAGTATCTGCATCCTGTTCTACAAAGTGAGATAGCAATTCTGCATAAGTCTGTCCTTTTGAGCGATCGATAGAGACTTGTTGGATGTGGCCGCCAAGATCGTAAGTGATCGGATCCTCTGCTGTAACAGTGCGTCGTTCGTCGGAATCAATATCTTGCAGAACTGCCGCCAGAGTTGTTGATTTTCCGGCGCCTCTCGGGCCTGCGATCATAATGACGCCATTACCCTGGTTGATCATTGATCGAAAATCATTGCAGATTTGATTGTTTGTAATCAACGAATTAAGAGTTAATTTTTTGGATGCTATTCGGATTTTTTTAACTATAAGAATCTCGCCTTTTTTTGCGCCAATCGTTGAGCAAAGCAAGGTCATCCTATGGCCTTGATGGGTGCAATTAATCGTTCCTTTTTGGAAAGAAAACTGGTCTAGATGATCCATGGTTGCCATTTTTTTAATACATGCGATCACGTGAACGCCAGCGGCGTGGCTCATGCTGATTGGATGTTGCATCAAGCCGTCGTGTCGTGTGCGGAGTCTGTATTCGTCGACTCCGGGCTCAATAACAAGATCAGACGTCCCAGAATGATGCATGTAAATTAGTATTTTTTTCGCTGAATGTTCAACCTTGCTTTCGGATGGATCTGAGGAAAGATCAATCGGAAGGATATCAGCCAACTGATCAGATTCAATGTCGTCAAATTGGAAATCGTCATGGTCAAAAAAATTTAGACCAGTCGCATCATCGTCAATTTGTTTTGGATCACCATTCTTGGCGATATGGTCTCCAAAAGGATTGTTATTTCGGATCCGCTTTTCTCTCGCTGCATGATCGAGAATATCTTCAATTGTATTTGGTGCTAATTCAATAAACTGACACTCCAAGCCCCCTGCCTCTGCACGATATTTAATGAAATCTCCAATCGTGGCCAGAAATGCAAGGTTGCCGATCGCAACTGTTAACTTCTCTGTGCCAATATTTTTGTTGAAATCAATGCCAATTGGTACGACAATATTTTCACGGCACCACTGCAAAGAAAAATATTCGTCAACAAGTTCTCGAACAGTGGCATAAGAGTAATTGCCTTGTTCAAGCATTGATGCAGTGATTTCTCCCTTGATAGCTGTTGTTGGTTCCCTTGTCAATTCGAAAGTCTTTCGCAACCATCCTTTCGGCCTCTGGCAATTTAAATGCTCAGCTATTTTATTTTTTGGAATATTGAGCTGTGGTGGTTCATTGTTTAAGAGGCCAGTTGGTATTTGGTTGGTAGTTTAGAAGACTTGCGTACATCAAGATCAAAATCCTCTTGGGCTAAGTATGGGCAGTGATTGAGATTTCATTGAAAGGCGGCTGGATTGTTTTTAATCTTGAATGCCCTATCCCCCATGATGGATGCTTGCGATGGGCTTGCCCTTGATCAATTCGTTCTTGATTAAATAAGATCGTTTTGTAATGCAAGGAATGAAGTGATGTAGTGCATTCTCGGCTATGATCAGAAGGATTAACATGCGGCTACTTTACGCCTCACAAAGTTTTTATGGAACTGCGCATGTTTCAGCCTTATTTCAACTTTTTGCCTGGGAATGATACTTCCATTACGGGCCCAGACTCGACTGGACTCTTTGCTTAAGACACGTCAAACCATGGGGGTCTGGCTTACAAATAATCCGAGCAAGCTGTAGTACAGCAAGCTGAAGATTCGTGCGGCGATGCAAAAGCTGCAGAGAGCTGGATTTGACCGTGTTCTGCCGAGCGTCTGGAGCCGCGGTACCACGTTTCATGCCAGTTTCTATGCGCCAGTTGAGCCACAGCTCAAAAAAGCCGGACTTGATCTGGACCCGATTTGCGCGATTGCTGAAGAAGGCCTGAAACGTGGAATCAAGGTGATGCCTTGGTTTGATGAATACGGCTTGATGGAGCCCTCTGATTCAGAGGTTGTTCAGCGCACTCCTGAATGGGTTTTGGCGCAATCCAATGGTCAGCGTTGGATGAAGATGCATGGGAACCACCGCATGGCTTGGCTTAATCCTGCCCATCCCGCTGTGCGGAATCGGTTGATCGGATTGGTTGTCGAAACCCTCAAGCGCTGTTCGATGTATGGACTGTAGCTTGATGATCACTTCGCCAGGCCTGTGAAATTTGGCTCTGACACGTATACACAAGAGTTATATGGACGACAGTTCGGTACACCGCCGCCAAGAAATCACACCGATCGCAATTGGATGACCTGGCGGCGCAAGCACTTAACAAGTCTCTTACGCGAGTTGCGAACCACCTTGGCAGCGGAGCAGCTGCCAGTTCGAATCAGTCTGTCACCGGGTCCGTTCCGTCAGGCCTACAACCTGTGGTTGCAGGTTTGGGAGCTTTGGGCGATGGTTGAGCTGATTGATGAGCTTGTGGTCCAAAACTATGCCTATTCAGTGAAAGGATTTACTTGTGATCTTGATCAACCGGCTTCTGCGCAAAGCGCGTGAATGGCGTATTCCTACACAGATTGGAATCCTTGCTGGTTTTGGGAAACAAACCACGACAATACCGGTCCTCATGGAGAAGATTAGCCTTATACGGGAGCGTGGTCATGGCGTGATTTTTTTTATTGGGAGGGGTTATGAGAGGTAGATCGCCGATCTACCTCTAAGCAAAACTGCTGGAAACCCCTGCAGATACTGGGTTCTTAAAGGTAGTAAGTGTCAATCTAACATTATCTTAAATCGGTGTCATACCATTGTCATAGGAGAAGGGGTTATGAGATAGGGAGGTTGGTTTGAAACTGCGGAGAGGTCCAGTGTGAGGTCTGGAACATCTCTAAATACCACTGAATCATCAGACCAGGCACGCTGATTAGATTCTCATCCTCAAGTCGCTCCAACTGAACTCTCCTACGGGATCCCGAGTCAGCAGACGAGAGATAAGTGAGATTCGATTATGTGCTTCACTGCGAGATAGGTGAAAGAGAAGAATCACCACTGAAAAGGGAGTATCCTGTTCGGTGTTTCGTTGTGTCTTTAATTACTCAGAGAATCTCTCACCAGACATCAGGGCAGACCTTGAGAATCTCTTCATGAAGCACATAAAACGAAGCAGCACCATTGTAAGGAATCGCCTGTTCAAGAACCCAAAAGTAAGACTTATTGATGCCGTTGTATTCTCTCCCCTTTTCGCACGCTCCTTCAACCATTGTTGGTTGTCTGCTGAATAAATCCCTCCACTCATCAACAGACATTGAATAGTGGTGAGACTTCTGAGCAACTGCTGCAGAGGAGAAACTGGCAACGACGATCGGAACCAGGGAGAGGAGAGAGAGACGCATCACAGGAGTGAACCCAAACTGGTTCCAGTTTGCTTCAGTGTGCGTTGGTTTTCACAGAAGAGTTGATTCTTCATCAGAATCATGCCAGGACTGCTACTACTATACGCATTACCTAACATTCTCACTCATTACCACACGCATTCACCCATAAATTCAATCATTTATTGAATACAACGCCTCCATTTTCTAAATACCTATGCATAGGTATATGTATATGCGTATGTATATACATTGGAGGCAAACTCAATGGCATGGCAATCATTAGGAAAGGATTCTCCTCGTAGAGGTGACAAACCAATTGAATGGATGGAGCGAACTAAGCACGATACGAAGTTTGCTTGGAATATTGTTAAGCGCTTTCTATCTCATTTGAAGTCTGTTGCGAAGGACAGGCAAACAAGCGTCTCTCAGATGCTTCGCTATGTGATGGCGGTGGAGACGGGATACAAGGCACCTGTAGAGGACTGAGAGGGGGTGTGGAGGGTTACTGAGGGGGAAGACACAGAGGATTCCCACTCACTCCTCCTTCACCACCTACCTCTCCCCCCTACGAATGAGGTGACTCTTCCCCTTACGAATACGATGATACTTCTCTTATTAGATATCATTCTCTTTGTTTGTATTGTTATGCTATTCATTCGTATATTCTATCTAATACTATAAGTCAGTCTAGTGGTGGGTTTTAGTAACCACCCCTTTGTCTAATCATTTGCAGCTATCAGCAACTGATTCAATTGCCCTCTCAATATAACTATTATTGCCAAAGAATCTACGCCAACCATCACCAGCATCCACCTCGATAGTGTCTGGAAATGCGTGTGATGCCATTGGTTGGAATAGAATACAAAGTCCAAGGAAAGCAATGGCAAGAGGCATTGCGAACTCTCTGAGGAAGCGTCTCATAGAAAGATAGTAGAATTACCTCTCTGATTATTCACCTCTATATCCTTCACTGCAACCCCCCATTAGAGAGATGTGGCACAAAAATAGACACGAGATTGGAAAATCGTGTCTGATGGAGTCAAGCAGAAGTAGTTGAGGAAACATGGAAAAGTTAAAACCTGCTTCCTTTGTTGCGATAGGAGAAATCTAAGAAACCCACCACAACTATGACAATATTTAGTCACGCCCTCAAAGGGATAAGGATTCTATTTGTCTTGGTGAAATAGATTCCCTGCGAACCTTTTGGAGTGATGATGAAGGACACTGAACTCCTTCTGCCACGAGCAGCAAACTTCGGATATTGGTTCAATGATTGCCACAGCACAACGAAGTGGTGGATATATTGTTGCAAAATTGCAAGGGTTTCTACATCGCCGAATTTATTGTCAGCAATTATTTCTGTCCATAATTTCTCACAATCCTTCCACTGCTGGTCAAATTCCTCATAACCATGAGATTGATTAGTGTCAGTCATTCCACTCGTTTCATTAGAACTATCACATACCACATGCTGTTTCTATGTGACTTCCTCCGAGCGTCCCATGCATCGCATCATTCCAAGCACCTTTGTCCCCACTATCATAAACGTTCCTCGATTTAAATTGCTGACAATCCGCTTCCACCTTAAACTTTCCAGAAGGACTATTTACCCAATATGTGACATAGGGATAATTCCCTGAGATGAATTTAACATAAAGACATTCATTATTTCGAGTACATCATGCTTTGCACCAACCATTTCTACATTGCGCTTCAGCACACGAAGCGATCAATAATGAAGAAGTCGAAAGAAGTGTTGCGAGAAGAAGTTTCATTAGTTTGAGGGAACATTTAGTCCATAGAAGGTAGTGATAGATACAGTGTTGGATGTAATCACGACCTGACCTTCAGTATTACTCTTCCAGGTTCCTGGTGTCATATCCAATTTGCCTTGTCCGTCTATGCTGAAAATCTCAACCGCGCCAGTTCTCCAGAAAACATAAGAGGCGTCGTATCCATCGGAGAAATTCACATCCACAACCCTATGTCCGTTGACATTAGTTCTTGTGTTGTTCTTATACCCGAAGGTTTCTAACTTGCCTGGTGTTTTGTAAGACTGAAAAGTAACCTTGCCCTTCGGCAAGTAATTAGTGATGGGAGCATCTATTGTCGCTTGTTGGGGTGGAGCAACTACTGGTGCTGGTGGATCAGGATTGGTTATAGGACGACGAGCAAGTGCAGGCGGAGTTGGTTTGAGTGCGGGTTTTGGTGGAGCAGATGCTTTTGGAGGTTTTGGTTTTGGTTTGGGTGGTGTTGGTTTCATCTCATCCGTGGAAGAAGAGGATGAAATTGTTGATGGTTTTGGATCGTCGGGCAAGCAACTTCCAAAGATCCACAGAATAACGAGAACCCAGAGACCCTTCATCCACAGAGTGTTAGTGAGAGTGGTGAATAACCCGCAAGCATTATCACTAGCATCTCTTGTTTCAACGCTTTCATTGTCAACGCCCATCCTCTTCAGGATGTCGTCAACATCATCTCCCTTATTGGGATCGTCAGGACCAGGTGAGTAGTATCGCCATCAGGAAAACCATGATTCAGGTTCTTCGAGAAGTTCTTGTCTTGTCATCTTAATCTCACGACTGATTGATTGGAAGTCTCGAATAATTTGCTGACAAATATTTACTTGCTCTATAGTTTCACTAAGGTTGAATGGGTTTCTATTCTTTCTCCACTTCTCTAGCAGAATCTGTTGGTTTTTGATCATCTTATTACACACCAACATCGCAAGAGAGTAGAGTGTATCAATCATTGAATCCGCTTCAACATTCATCTGACTCTGAAGTGAATCTAATTCTTCTTTGATTACAATATATCGAACACCTCTTTTGCTGCTGATTTATCCTTATTAACTTTGAACCAAGAGGCAGAGAGTGCTGCCATTGAGGTTGCATAGTTGCCAATAAACTCAACACACATCACTCTTTCATCGTGAAATCTTTCTGTTCTGTCAATCTTCGCTTCAGGATTACCCCAAACTTTGCGAATTGCTTGTTCAGAGTTATGATCATCTTTGGCAGTTTTCTTTATTGTTGCTTGCTTTTCAGCGTCATTACCTGATAGTTCATTTGCCAGATCATCAAAACTTGCCATGGTTTGGTGGTGAGGTGACTACCTCTTCATCTCTTTTCTCTCATGATAGAGTTTTGTCACGAAGAAAGCTTTATTGGCTAATATTTTGTCTAATCAGTCGCAAATGGCTTAAAGCCTATTATCCGTATCTTATCCAGTTTCGCGTTAATTTCCTTAAGAAATCCGTGTGGCGTCATGTTAAGGATTTATTGCCAATCATCTCGTCTTTGGGTGAGATTTTAGTCATGGGATTTAAAGGTATAGAATTCGTTTTTTGTATGCAGCTAATTGACGCTCAGTTTTTGAATAATTTGGGTGTTAATTGGATGGATTCCATTGAGATGCCGTGCTTTTGGCCAGGAGGAGAACGACGCACAAGACGCCAATTAATGGCCCTGGAGGAAGATCGGCCACCATGGCAATTGTCATGCCACTGCCGCAGAGCAACAGGCCGGTGGCTGCAGAACGAAGCATCAAGCTTCGCAAACTGCTACTGGCTTCAATATGGACGAGGACTGGGGCGCAAAGCAAGGCGATCACAAGAACGATTCCGACGGCAGTGATGGCACTGATCACTACCAAAGCGGTGATCACAATTGCAAGAAAACGAATTTGATTGACGGGTCGTTTTGCCGCGATGGCACCATCTGGATCGATACCAATGAAGACCAGATCCTCATAACGGCTCAGTAGAAGAACCGATAGCGCTGCTGTGGCAATGCAGGTGCGGATGAGATCTGCGCTGTTGGCGGCCAGCAGGTCTCCGAAAAGAATGGTTTCCAGATCAACGCGAGCCTGCAGCAATGGAACAAGCAGCACCCCCAATGCTGTGAACCCTGCCAGGACCGTGTTCATCGCGGCTTCTTCGCGGCCTTTGAATTGTTGGTTGAGTTTTTCTGCAAGCAAGGCTCCAATCAGGCCACTGATGAGTCCGCCGATTGTTGGGTCAAGCTCAAATGCCAAGGCAAGTACCAGCCCTGGTAAAACGGAATGAGCCATCAAGTTGGCGAGTAAAATCCGCCGTTGAGTGATCAGTAATGCACCAGTGGTTGGACAGATTAATCCTATTAGGAGGGCCAAAAGCAATGGTGTTAGCCACCAGAAATTGGGATCAATCACAGCAAGTACTTCCCATCGTGCAGGTCAGATCTGTTAGCTTTTCACGCACCTGTTGTGGTGTTCCTGACGCTAAAACTCTTTGATCCAGAACAATAACCTGGTCGTAACTGTCGAGGGCGCGTCCCCAGTCGTGGCTGCTGACCAACAACGTTTGCCCCTCCTTAGCTTGTTGCCGCATCACCGTGAGCAGATGTTCACGGGTTGGAGGATCGATCGCACTGCACGGTTCGTCCAGCAGCAACACCCCTGTTTGCTGCATCAGTGCACGGGCTAAGAGCACACGTTGTTGTTGTCCGCCTGATAATCGGCTCAAACGCCTGGAAGCCATTTCAACCATGCCGACACGTTCCAGAGCTTCATCAATGCTGAGGATGTTGGCGTGATTCGCTCGACAGGATTGGCCTAGTTTGACCATCTGTTTCACTGTGATCGGAAAGGACCAATCAATCGCAGCTCGCTGGGGCATCAAAGCGATTTCGCATTGACAATCCACATGGCCTTTCGTCCCGCTCAGCCGACCCTGAAGCAGATGGAGCAGGGTTGATTTTCCTGCACCGTTTGGACCAACGAGGGCGGTGAGAGTCCCAGCCTTCAGGTCCAAATTGACATCCTGAATTGTTTGCCGCCCCTCGTAGCTGAAGCACATATCGCGTGCTTTCAAGTCAGTGCAAGTGGATAAATGGGAATTGTTCAAAAGACGGTTTGGTTCAGTTTGTGATGCGGATCAATTGCTGTTGATGGCGGGCTTGAATTTGAACATTATGATAATGATTCTCATTGAAAAGTCCATTGTCTGCTCAGGTTTTGTCTCGCGCCAGTGTCGTGCTGTCTCTGGTTGCCATCACAACCACTTTCGCTTCAGCTCCTGGCTATGCAGCACAACCCAGCATTGTGGCAGTCGACGGCACTCTCTGTGACCTCACCCGCACCCTCGCTGGCTCTTCGGCGAAGGTGACCTGCTTGATCCCGCCCGGTGGTGACCCCCACGGATATCGGTTGAAACCAAGTGACAGGCAGGCTTTGTCCCGCGCTGCGCTCGTGGTGCACATTGGCTTTGGATTGACCCCGTCTGCGAAGAAGATTTCGAGTTCTGGGAAAATCGTTGCCGTTGGGGAAGTCGCCTTACCTGCTTACAGAGGCAATGATCCACATGTTTGGCATTCGCCAGCCAACACTGCGGCGATCGTCAAGGTTGTTGCTAACAATCTGGCCCCGATCCTTCCTGCTGATGAACGCTCAGCTCTGGCTGCACGGGCATCGAAGGCTCAAGCCGTCCTCGCCAATCTTGATCAGTGGGGCGCCTCTCAGGTCAATGGTCTCCCCCAGCCGAAACGTGTTCTCGTAACAGACCACAAGGCTTACAGCCATCTCACCGACCGCTACGGCATCGAGCAGATCACGATGCTGGACAGCTACACCACAGGAGGCGTTCTTCGTCCCTCCAGCTTGAAAAAGATCACGGAGGCCGTGAAGGCGTCTGAGGCCAAAACAATTTTTGCAGGCTCAGTTCCCACAACCAAAACGCTGAAACGTATCAGCCGCAGTACAGGTTTGCCGATCGCATCAACACCTCTCTATGCCGAGGGGTTGGCTCCTGGTCAATCGGCTGTTTCGACGGCAACCCTGAACATCTGCACCTTCGTCAAAGGGCAGGGCGGTAGCTGCGATCGCGTGGTTGCAGAGCAACTCGGAACGCAATGGAAGGCGATCCGTTGACCACCTGATTGTTCATATCTCTTTTGCCCCCTTCTGTGATGACCCGAATGTCTCGTTTTCGTTTTTCCCTCCTCGCTCTTCTCGCCCTTCCCCTTGTTTCGCCGTCTCCAGTGTTGGCCCATGGCTCCCACGGCGGTGGTGGTGGAGAAGCGCTGGAGGCCGGTGAGTTCGACTTCACTCCCGTCCTCACGATTGAGGGCCATGGTGGCTTGGAAACCAATTTGGAGGGAAGTCCGTCGCATTACGCGTTCGACGGACTGTTTGGTGGGGTTTTCGAATGGGGGCTTGGAAATGGTGGCAGCCTTACGATCGAAGCGGCTGTTGGGCCTTCCATCGTTTGGGGTGAAGCCGAGCACTTCTACGGAAAGGTGCACATCCATGATCACGGCGATCACGATGACCATGCCGATCACGGTGATCACGACGACCACGATGATCATGCTGATCACGATGATCATGCTGATCACGACGACCATGCTGATCACGATGATCATGATGATCACGCTGATCATGATCATCACGACCATGATGGCCATCACCACCGGGCCAAACGCCGCCTAGCCAGGAAGGCACGCGAAGCGCACGATGATCATGACGACCATGGAGAACATGACGACCATGCCGGCCATGACGATCACGGATCCCATGACAGCAGGCTGAAGAGATCAGACGTTCGTGGGTTCGTGCAGGTCCGCTACGCACCCAACGACCGTCTGAGTTTGTCTGTTGATTGGTTGCCTTATTACGTCACCCGTGATCAAGGAGATGACATTCAGGGTCTGAAGAACGAGGTGGGTGCTGAGCTGGTTTGGGCCCTTGGCGATGGTGATGTCGACTTTGCCCTAGGGGATGGCATCGAAGATATTATCGATGGAGTGTTCCTGTCGTTGTCCCATCGCCAGGGCTGGGAATCCGATGGTGTCTGGATGGGGAACTACACGGACCCGAGAGTTGGTGTTGGCTTCAACGTCGATCAGGTCAACATCACCCTTGATGCTGGGCCCCGTTTCTATGTACCCGGTAGCTATTCGGGGTTGGATCAGCGCACCGATTTCGCAGGTGAGCTGGAGGTTTCTGTTCCGATCGGAGATGCCGTTGTCTTCGCGCACTGGAGGCCCACCTATAGCGATGTCGATGCTCCCGGCTGGGGGCAAGGTTGGCAACATCACGTCGGTACAGGCGTGACCTTCAGCTTCTGATCGCCTCGGATCGGGGTCATCCAGAGCCCTGATCCGAGATCAATAGCAGCGTGAGCAGAGCAATCATCACCAGCACAAGGATCTCCAGACCCATGGGGATCCAGCAGCTCAATCAGGCTGTAAAAACAGCTGCTGAATCATGCTCAACCTGCGATCAACCACTGGGCTTCGTTGATCGCAACCGGAAGGATCCGATCCCATGACAGGGGAGTTGCATTGATCAATCCGGGTCTGCCGTTGTCCAGTTCTGTCTTGGTGACTGTCAGGAGGAGCCGCTGGCTGATCGGATCGAACTGAAGAGGTGTTCCTGGTTTGAGCGTCCATGGACTCATGTTCATACGATCACGAATGGTTCCATCCCCACTGATTTGGATGATTTCGTGCTGACCCTCCTCTCCCTGCCAACTGCCGAGGACAGCCCAGATCTGGTTTCCACTGCTGTTGCAGCTCACGGCCAGCACTGCCTGTTCACCGAGCCAAAGTTGTTTGGGAGCCAATCCTGGAATGACCAGTTCGATGGACCGTCGGTAGTCGGGCCAGTGCCGAATCAGCACTGCGCGGCCCGAGGCTGCGCAGAGTGCACCCACCTCGCGGCTGCCGGGAAGCACCTGGGCAGGTTTGTCCGTATCAATCAGCGGTCGCAGTGTCAGGCCGTTGTAGGTCGGCACAATCAGCCCACCTCCACCGGGTAGCAGCTGCATCGGCCCTGAGGCCAGCAGGTCGAGTTGCTGGCGTTTCCCGTTGGATCGGATCAGTTCGAACCGTTCACTGCCTGGGGTAAGCCCTCCAGATTGCACGAGTAGATCGCCGATCAGGTTGCTGCTCAGATGGGCGAACAGAACATCACTCTCCAGAAGTGGTTCGAGGGCCAGTGCTGTCGGTTGGGTGAGTTCACTCCGGTCGGTTGCAATCGTATGGGGTATGAGCCGTTTCCACCAAATCCTCTCTTCTCGATTGCCGTCGCTGCTAACCATGGCGACGCCTCGCCCGTTACCGAGGGGAACAATGGTTTGGATCTGCGACCAAACGGGGCTTAATGGTTGCCACTTTTCCTCTCTGGTCAGCAGTTGCAGCTGCTCTCCTTCATCCGTCACCCGGCTCACCAGCAACCACGGTCGAGGGTCCCACCACCAGCGTTGGGGTTGGAGTGCGTTTCCCCGTTGGTCTGTTCCAGCAATCGTGAGTTCAACAGCTGCTTCAATCGGCCGGTCTGCATCGACGATCAGACGGAGCGGTGTGTCGGTGCCAAGCCAGCGATGCTTGAGCGATGGCTTTAAGACACTTGTTGTGGCCACGCTGCTGCGCTGCATTGGCCGGCTGAATCGCACATTCAGAGCGGTACTGCCGGAATGGATCGGTTCAGGTTTGATCTCTACCAAACGGGGTGGGCGTCGCTGCAGGAGTTGTTGCTGAGCGATCAGCACAAGAGTGGCGACCATGAGCAGTCCGTACAGCCGGCGTTTCATGGCTCAAGGGGACGATCAGGTCGCTCAATCGGCGTGATGGTCCTTGGAATGACAACAGCGACTCTCACACCATCTCGCGTCTCAACAGCCATCGCCCCCTGGATGGAGAGCCATTGATTGGCTTGCGGCTTCATGCCGGTTGGCCAGGCAACAGGCAGGCCGGCAGGGGTTGCGTCAGCCAGGCAGCAACGCACAGTCAGGCGAGCGATCTGGGCGGTTTGATTGTCCCGTTTCAGAACGAAACCACTGATGTTGACGGGGCTTCCTTCGACAAGATCTGGATCGGGCTGTGCACGCAGCAGTCGAACCCATTCGGTGAGTGTGCGTTGTTCGGGTGGCAGAACAAAGGCCAGATCGGGAGGTTCCGGCAGCCCTTGCGGGCGCGTTGAAGCAAGGTCGCTGAAGGATGGGTTGGGTGGAATCAGCAACACAGCCATGGCCATTGCACCGGAGGCAATCCATGGCCATGACACCTGCTGCTCGCGTCGAGCGATGTTGCGGTGAAACAGGACGACTCCAGCAAGCACGAGCGCAACACCCGATGCTCCCACCAAACTATGAAACACGCCGCGCAGCAGCAGATCCAGCCGGCCGGAGTGAACGCTCCAGAGCACGATCCAGCCCCAGAGCAGAAGCAACAGGCTGCGGATCATGCCTTCCTCCCGGTTACAGGAACCAAAGATTGACCCATTGACCGATCAAGAGCACCCCCACGCTGGCTGCTAACGCTGTGATCGCAATGGCACGCGGTCGCAGCAGGACCGTGAACAGACCAGCGAGTTTCAGATCGACAACCGGCCCCAGGAGCAGGAAGGCCAAGAGGGCCCCTGGGGTGACCTGGGCGGCAAAGCCGAGTGCAAGGAAGGCATCCACGCTGGAGCAGACCGACACCACCACCGCAAGCATCATCAGCGCGAGGATGGACAGCGTTGGCGCTCCGCCAACTGCGAGCAACCAGCTGCGGGGCAGCCAGGTTTGAACAAGAGCAGCAATGATGCAACCCAGCACCAGCAGTGCCAGGAGGTCGAGAAACTCGCGGCTGCTTTGATCGATGATCAAACCCATGGACGGCCGTTCCACCCGTTTCGGCTTGGTGTCCGGCAGGGCTGCACCGATCAGGCCGCTGCTGCGATCAAGCAGCCCAAGCTTGCTGAGTGGTTGGCTCATACGCCGCTCGCTTAGCAGTGCCCCTTCCAAGAGTTGTGGTTCGGGAAGTTGCACCAGCAGCGCACTGAGGAGCAAGGCGATCAGAAAGGCTCCAAGCGGACGCGCGATCAGCAGCCAGGGTTGATTTGGGAATGCGGCCCAGGTGCTGGCCAGAACGATTGGATTGAGCACCGGTGCCGCGAAAAGAAAGCCGAAGGCGGTCCCTAGTGGCGCGCCGCTCGCTAATAAGCGCCGTGCCACAGGAACATTGCCGCATTCACAGGCCGGCAATGCGAACCCCATCAGTGCTCCAATGATCGGGGCACTGATGGGATTCCTGGGGAGTCGATCCACCCAGTTGGTTTGGGGCACCAGCCAACGCGCCAAACCAGAGATTGCAACACCAAGAAGCAGGAATGGCAGAGCCTCAAGCAGCAATCCCTGAAAGATGGCCCAGGCGGTAGCAAGTTTTTCCAATGTGATGGTTGAGCCTGGATCTTGGGCTGGAGGGCCTAACTAGCTTGTGAAAACACGATTGAGATGAACCACCATAAAAGTACTTGGCAATTTGATGATGAGCACAAGATAAACGTCGTAGCAAATTCAGCGCACTTTGCTTGACTCTAATTGCTTGAGGTGTTCTTTTGTATTTGGCTTTTGATAGTGTTCGTCTTTGATTTGATTCGCCTGAAGATGGCTTGTCTATCTGCCTAGAGGCGGCGCGAGTAATAGGGGGTGGTTCTAAACGAAGAATCATTGAATGGCTTATTGATTACTCCACTGATCGAGAAGGGTTTGTTCAATGATGGTATTTATATTGTGATTAGGATCTGAGAGTAAGAGGTCTGGGCCTTGTTGTTGAATACTGAGATTGATGTGAGCTCCGAAGCTGATGCGATCTCCTTGATTGTGATCGAAGTCAATAATTCTGTCGAGCCCCGTTGAGAGCCTGAATAAATCGGCACCGGTGCCCCCTTCAAGGATGTCATCGCCTGCACTGCCTTGCAGAACGTCATTGCCAGGCCCCCCCTGGAGTGTGTCGTTGTCTGATCCACCACGGAGCGTGTCATCGCCTTGCTCCCCGAAAAGAAGATCCGGGCCTCGCCTGCCTTTTAATACGTCATGATCCGGCCCACCACGAAGGACGTCTGCACGGCGGCGTCCATTGAGCCGGTCGTTACCGCTATTACCACTCAAACTGTCGAGTCCCGGACCTCCGTGAACTGTGTCGTGGCCTTTTCCTGCTTGGATTGTGTCGTTCCCTGCTTTGCCTCGCAGGTGATCATGGCCAGCTTTTGAGTGAATCCACTCGGCATCATTATGCCCAGTCCAGAGATCTGGACAAGAAGATCCTTGAAACTTGTTGTTTGTCGGTTGGATAATATGGCCGATCGAAAGGCAATTGTTTGGTTGAAATGAATTGCCGAAAACAATTTCAGCTTGAACAAAGGTTGGCTCCTGGCTTTCGGGCTTTGAGCAACTGATTGTGATCGTTTCAGATATTTGTCTGGACGCAAACTTTTTCCAATCTTTGTTTAGAGAAAGGATGCCTTTCTTGTTCATTGAAAAAAGGTTCTTTCTGTTTCCGCTGACAATTGAATATTGAATTGATGTACCTTCTTGATCTTGGTCTCGACCTGTCGTCTTATGGTTCAGGTCTAAAATTCTGGTCCCTTTTTTGGAATCAGCCTTGAGATGGTAAATCGCATCCCTATTTTCAGATTGCAGGGTTGAAATACGAATCGGGAGTTCCTGCGAGCGATCGCTCAGGAGATCGGCGGGTTGAATGGTTTTGTACGGCGCCGGTATCTCAGCAGCACTACCACTGTTTGGTTCCGTTGATTCCTGTGGACGTTGGGGAACAGCTGTGAATTCGTTCGGTTCTGCTAGCTGATCAGGTTGTGTATTTTGAGCTGGTTTGCTGGCGACAGCGTTGTCAGGATTCAGTTGCTCCGATGCAGGACGATCCGTTGGGGTGTTGGAATCTTGGGGACGAGACAATATCGGATCAGGATCTCGATCTGGTGAGGCCGCTTGTCTCCCGATAGCTGTAATTTTGACGAGGGTTTTTATTGATTCGGATGAATGTTGACCGTCGTCAACCTGCCAAGAAATGCTGCGTTGTTCGGTGGTTGGGTTCCTCGATGTGTTGTTGTACGTGATTGATTGAAGGGCTACTCTGTAGTTTGCAACGCTGTCGGATCCGCTGAGTGTGAGGGTTCCTGCTTCACTATCGTAATCCCAAGAGATATTGTCATCGGGATCATCGTTGAAGCCCAGACGATCCTCTGCTGCATAATAATTATCAGTAATACTGACAGTGGCTGATTCGATTGTGGTGTTGTCGATGTCACTCAGGCTGAGTGATGTACTAAGCACCACAGGTTGATCTCCTATGGGGAAGATACTCTCTTGATCAATATTGCTTAATTCAGGACGATCATTGATGGCATTAAGGGTGACGGATGTGTTGAACGGTGTGGAGGAATCTTTACCATCATTGACCAGCCAAGTGATGGTACGTGCCATCGTTATAGGATTTTCAGAAATATTGTTGTAGGTGATCGATCTAAGAGCATTTCTGTAGTTCTCGAGGCTGTCGGAACCACTAAGACTGAGCATTCCTGTGGCGCTGTTGTAAGAGCCAGAGATGTTGTTCTGATCAATGAAGCCAAGAACATCCTGCGTTGCTTGGTGGTTGGCGGAAATTTGGATGCTGGCTGATTCGATCGTGCTGCTGTCGACATCATTGAAGTTGAGTGATGCATCGAGGACTGACGGCCCATCACCTTCCGTGAAAGTCAGTGTGCTGTCGGCATTGCCGAGCAAAGGGCGATTGTTGATGGTATTGAGTGTGATAGTTGTGCTAATCGGTGTTGAAGAATTTGTACCGTCATTGACTTGCCAAGAGATGGTGCGTGGTGATGCGGTTGGGTTGCTAGAAATGTTGTTATAGGTGACCGACTCAAGTGCGGTTTTGTAGTTTTCGTGGCTGTCAGAACCGCTTAGGCTCAGCACTCCTGTGCCGCTGTTGTAAGAGCCAGAGATATTGTTTTGCTTGATGAAGCCAAGAACATCTTCTGCGGATTGATAATTGTCTGTAATGCTGATGCTCGCAGATTCAATTGTGTTGTCGTCGGGATCGCTGAGGCTCAGTGATGCATCGAGGATGGACGGCCCATCACCTTCCGTAAAAGCAAGTGTGCCATCGGCATTGCCGAGCACAGGGCGATTGTTGACGGTATTGAGTGTGACAGTTGTGCTAACCGGTGTTGAAGAATTTGTACCGTCATTGACCAGCCAAGAGATGGTGCGTGGTGTTGTGATTGGATTGCTTGAAATATTGTTATAGGTGACCGATTCAAGTGCGGATTTGTAGTTTTCGTGGCTGTCTGAACCGCTAAGGCTAAGCACTCCTGTGGCGCTGTTGTAAGAGCCAGAGATGTTGTTTTGATCGATGAAGCCAAGAACATCTTCTGCGGACTGATAATTGTCTGCAATGCTGATGATGGCAGATTCAATCGTGCTGTCATCGACATCGCTGAGGCTCAGTGATGCATCAAGGACGGACGGCCCATCGCCTTCTTTGAAGGCAAGAGTGCCATCAGCATTGCTGAGAACCGGGAGATCATTAACAGGGTCAACGTTGATGGTCAGGCTGTAAGCATCTTCACTCAATACATCCCCGTCCCCTACCTTGAAGCGAATCGTTGTGTAATCATCTCCATTTTCATCTTTGACAGGTGTGAATTTCAGGCGACCCGCATCGAGTTCGGCGATTGTGATCTCATCATTGAGGTTGACATCAGCCCAATCTCCAGCTCCTGTCGAGTCAAATTCGAGTGTGCCGGCATCTTGTAGTCTGGTTATTTTAATGGACTGAAGTGTGTCGCAATCCGCATCCTTAAATGATCCAAAATCAGCGTGATCCAAAGTGGTTGGTGTATCTTCCTTACTCGTTTTGGTATGATCACTCGATGTGGGGCTTGCGTTGACATTGTCTATATCGTCATCATCAAAGCTTAGTTTTTCAACTGCTTTAATTTTGTCGGTTCCATCTGGGCCACTTACTGTAATGGTGTTGGCATTAAGTGAGGCAGATGGATTGGAATACTTGATTGTGTATTCACAGCGATCACCTGAGAAAATGGCTATGTCGGTGCCATGCCCACCATTGATTGTGTCATTGCCTTGGCCGCCAGTGATTTCGTCGTTATGTTTTCCTCCGTTGAGAATGTCATTCCCGCCTCCACCATATATTTCGTCATTATTATTACCTCCATTAATCGAATCATCCCCGCCCATTCCCAGGATGCTGTCATTTCCATTCCCGCCTGTAATGTTGTCATTATTGTTACCACCATCGATTGTGTCATTGTCATTGCCACCATTGATAGTGTCATTTCCATTCCCGCCCGTAATTTTGTCATTACCATTTTTACCTTCAATTTTATCGTTCCCTTTTTCCCCATCAATTAAATCATTTCCGCTTCCCCCATCGATGTTGTCGCTACCGTTGTTTCCCTTGATCGTATCTTTGCCTCCGCTGCCTTTAAGTGTGTCATTTCCAGTCCCTCCATCTATGATATCTGATTGATTTGCGCCAATAATAGAGTCATTTCCAGTCCCTCCATCTGCTTTGTGACCCCATTTTTTCAGCGATATTATGTCATTTCCGTTTCCACCGATGATAGTATCTTTATGATCCCCTCCATCCAGGGTGTCGTCACCATCACCACCCTCTAACGAATCATGTCCAGCTCCCCCTGCAATCTTGTCATTTCCCTTTCCACCATTGATTGTATCATTTCCGCCTAACCCAGATAGTTTGTCATGATCGGCATTATTTTGTAAGTTATTTGGGAAAATATCGTTCCCTGTTGTACCTTTCCATTTTAAGAACTCCACCTGGATCGAGTTTCCCGAAACATGGATCCATCCGTTGTTTTCCTGTTTTGGGTCAAAGGCATTTTCGTTTCCATTGTTCCCATTAAGGATGAATTGTGCAAAAACACGTCCTTCATCGCCAGGAGTGTCTGTTGGGTTGTATTTATCATCGAGATAATGGCCGAGCTCTTCATTCAGTACGGCAATAGCATCGTCAGCTTGTGCAGTTTTACTCCATTGACGGTTGAGATAAATCGTTTTGGTGCTGCCGGCATAGGCACCGATGGCCCCCTGCATCGCCTCGCTTGAGAGCAGCGTGATCCGAGGCAACTTGAAATCGTCTCCCGTTGAGACAGATTCAATCCAGTGCTTGAGATCTCGTGGCGGTTTCTTCAGTCGCAGTGATCGTTTTGATGCCTCAAGCAGATCCCCTTCCCGTGCCCAGGAACTCAGTTGAGCTTTCCACGTCTGCAGGAGCTTTTTGTCCAAGCTGGTCATCAGGCCTCTCTCCCCTATTTTGCCTTGTGATTGGCATTACAGCTTTTCGTTGTGAGCCGGATCGGTTGTTTTTTTGATCAGCTTTGAGTTCTATAATTTTTGCAGAATAATTCTCATTCTATTGTTTATTGCTGTGTTTAAAGCGCACCATCTCTTTTGTTATTGGCTTTGGGTGAATCGCTGCTGAATACCTGTTATGTGTGTTGACGATTTGATCTATTTTGGCTTTCAATAGGTTGACAGACGGTTTGCTCTCTTTGTTTTATTTGCCTTTTTGATAAAACATTAAAGCTTTTGATTCAATTTTTTTCTTTGGATTGGTTTTGTCTTGCGCTTTTAGTTTGCCAGCAGGCTTTATGTTTAATGTTGTCTGATACGTTGATGATCGTAAGAGTAAACGGAAATAGCTGCCATCCTTCTTGGTGAATTGAGCTGGAAATCATGCCGACTTTGGTCGCTTCTTTGTTGGGTGTTTCCGGGCTTACCGTATTTTTTCTTGCCTAGGTATTAAGCGCCGTGAAGCTGGCGCAGGCCCTCTCTGACAAGGTTTGGTGTTGTCTTTTAG
>QCSN01000010.1 GCA_003211515.1 Synechococcus sp. AG-670-F04 | reverse complement strand
GCCTGGCGGCTGGATGGGGACTGATTGCTGTACTAATCAGCCATCGCTGGCTCCTGGCCTTGCATCCGCTCACCTGGATGGGAGTTCCTGCCCCCTTGAGCTTGCCGATTGCAATTGCAATCTGGTTGTTCTGTGGAGTGTGCGCCGCGCTGCTTCTTTGCTGTTGGTCGTTGTTGGCGAAGCGTCTGCTGCGTTGGCGCCCGATCAGACTCAACCATGGCGGTGCCTTCTGGTGCGTGTCCGTTTTGGCCTGCCTCTGGGGGTTGGTGGAAGTCTGGCTATCAGCTGGACCGCTGTTCTGGATTGGTGTGGGAGGGAGTGCGATGCCGGCTGATCCTGCCTTGGCTGGGCTCGCTGGTTGGATCGGTGCAGGCGGCCTTGCCGCCGTTCAGTTGATCCTTGGCTGGGGACTGTGGGCGGCAGTCACAGGACGCCGGTTTCTCCCATGGGCGGGGGTGACCGTCACGAGCCTTGTCCTTTTGCATGGACTCGGAGCCGCGTCACTTCTTTCGATGCGGGAGTCCAGCGACTCGTTGGCTTTGGCGGCCTGGCAATCGGCCATCCCGACACGTGAAAAGTTCAACCCTGAACGACAGCGGCGATTGCCAGCTTTGATCAGGGATGCCCTGCTGCAAGCGGAGGCCATGGACGCGGAGGCGCTCGTGGTCCCGGAGGGAACCCTGCCGTCCCAGGGTGGCTTGGACATGCCTGCGCATGGCATTCCTCTGCTGGGTGGCGGTTTTCGCTGGGTCAGGGGTGAGCAGCGAAGCAGCCTGCTGCTGCGCGCTTCAACGGGAGGCGGTGACGCTGTGCTTCTTGATAAACACCGGCTGGTTCCTCTTGGAGAAGCGCTACCAACACTGCCGCTGGGCATGTTCTCGGGCCTTTCTGCTGTTGGTGGTCTTCACCCGGGTCTGCCCTCACGCTTCTTTGATGGGTTTGATCCACCCGGAGGCGCGGCGATCTGTTATGAGATCAGTGATGGAAGCGCTCTGGCTGCAGCGACCGCTTCAGGTGCCCGCTGGCTGCTGGCGATTGCCAATCTCGATCCCTATCCCATCCTGCTTCAGGATCAGTTCCTCGCCCTTGCCCAGCTCCGCGCGATCGAAACAGGGCGGGATCTTCTGAGTGTGGCCAATACAGGTCCTACGGCCATGATCCGGGGTGATTCCCGTGTGGAGCTTCTTCTGGCACCTGAGCTGGGCGGGGTGGCCCGTGCCGAGGTTCAACTGCGCTCGGAACAGACCTTTTACGTGCGATGGCGGGAGGGTCCCTTACTGGCTGCGCTCCTGATCGCGTTGATCGGCTGGAGTCGCCCGTTCTTGAGCTACGGAACGGATTCCAGTGCAGCCGAGGGCGGTGCGGGGAAATATCCACCAGGTGGAGATGGATGACGGGCCGATTAAAGAGTCTTGTCAGGTCTGCCGACGATCACCACCGTGTGATCCTGTCTTCAGGATCCGCCTGGATGTCACGGTCTGTCTGAGCGGCTGATCAGGCCGCCTCCGAGAACGACGTCACCTCGATAAAACACGGCTGCTTGCCCCGGTGTGATCGAGAACTGTTCCTCAGCAAAGTCGAGACGACAGCGATAGGGACGACCACGTTGACTGTCGTCATCCTGCGCTGTCTGCGGTGTCAGACGAGCGGCCACCGGCAGACTTCGATAACGCACTTGAACCTCCACGTCGACGGCGTGTGCGGGTGGATCAACGGAGACCCAGTTCACTGCTCCCACTTCACAACTGGAACGACCGGCATCGGCACGGGGCGCGACGACGACTCTGTTCATCGCCGCATCCAGCCGGATTACGTGCAGCGGTTCTCTCCAGGCCACACCAAGCCCGCGACGCTGGCCGATGGTGAAATGTTCGATCCCATCGTGCTCTCCAAGCACCGTTCCATCGGCGAGGACGATTTCTCCCTGTCGAGGTGGCAGATAGGTGTCGAGGAAGTCGCGCATGGAGCCGTGATGCTCGGCGAGGCAGAGATCCTGACTTTCAGGTTTGCTTGCCGTTCGCAATCCATGGCGTGCGGCTTCCTTGCGGGTGTCCGGTTTGGTCAGTTCTCCCAGGGGAAAGACGATGCGGCCGAGCACGTGCTGCGGCAGGTCATACAAGAAATAACTCTGGTCCTTGTGGGTATCAAGACCACGCAGCAGCTGGTGCCGGCCGTCGCTCCCGCCGTGGCGGATCCGTGCGTAGTGCCCTGTGGCGATCCGCGGCAGATCTCGTTCATGCATGGCCCAATCGAGCATTGGTCCGAACTTCACGGATCGATTGCACTGGGAGCAGGGCAGTGGCGTGATGCCATGGCGATACCCCTCTACCAGTCGCTTAACAATTTCTTTCTGAAATGTCTCACGGGTGTCCACCACGTGGTGGGCGATGCCGAGTTGTTCGCAGATTGCTGCTGCGTCAACCAGGCCTTCCGCACAGCAGGACCCTTTCCCACTCATCAACCAGAGGGTCAGCCCTTCCACCCTCCAGCCGGCCTCCACCAGCAGGGCGGCTGTCAGGGAGCTGTCCACGCCTCCGGACAGACCGACGGCGACGCTGTGTTCTCCGGGCCACTGCCGAAGCCGCTCAAGCGCTGCATTGCCGGCAGGTGTGACGGTCAGGCCCGGATCCATTGGCACTGGGGGTTGACCTTTCCATAGTGAGCTTCCGTGGAGCGTTCTGTTGGGTTGGCCCTCTGCTGATCCCGATCACCTGCTGGTAAAGGCAGCGCAGATGCAGGCTCTCGAGGAGGGCCTGTTCAGGAGTGGACTGCCTCAGGCAGCCCTGATGGAGAAGGTCGGTCTGGCCATGGCCGATCGGCTTTTGGCTAGGCCTGAGTTGTTGCGTCCTGGGGTGGTGGTGCTGGTTGGACCCGGCCACAACGGAGGGGATGGTCTTGTGTTGGCTCGAACCCTCCATGCCGCAGGTGTGTCTGTTGCGATCTGGTGCCCGTTGCCGGTGCGCAAGGAGCTCACGCAGGCCCATCTTCGTCACGTCCTCTGGCTTGGGGTCCCGCAGTTGCAGGAGAGCCCGGATCCGTCAGCTGAGGACCTGTGGGTGGATGCACTCTTTGGCCTGGGGCAGAGGCGTCCGCTTCCTGACGCTCTGGCTGCGCTTTTCGAGGCCAGAGATGCGGCTCAACCGGGACGTCTGGTGAGCCTCGATGTCCCGTCAGGGCTCTGTTCTGATACTGGCCGCCCCCTTGCCGGACGTGCGGCCCGTGCGGTCTTGACCCTGTGTGTGGGGCTGCTGAAGCGAGGTCTGTTGCTGGATCCTGCCCTCCCCCACATCGGACATCTGGAACGCATTGATCTCGGATTGGCACACCATCAGCTTCGAGATCTGCCTCGCGAGCAACCCCTTTGTGTCGGCCCGGATGATCTGGCCAGCCTTCCGAGTCCAGCGCTGTCCGTCATATCCATGAAATATGAACGCGGCCGGACATTGATCGTGGCCGGCAGTGATCGTTATCGAGGAGCGGCTGCCCTGGCACTTCGCGGTGCCCTGGCTTCCGGCTGCGGCAGTCTGAAGGCGGTGGTGCCTCAGGTCATCGAGCAGAGCCTCTGGCAACAGATGCCCGAGGTGGTCTGCATCGAGGGATCCGCAGACCTGGGTTTTCAACGCTTGGATTCAGTCCTTTTCGGTCCTGGCCTCGGCAGGGACCCAGCGATCTGGGATCAGTGGTCAGATCCCTTGCAGCAGTTCGATGGTCTGCTGGTGATCGATGCCGATGGGCTCAATCTGCTGGCTGCCAGCCCCGACAGCCGGGCCTGGTTGCTGTCGCGTTCAGCACCAACTTGGTTGACGCCCCATCGTGCTGAATTCAGGCGTTTGTTCGGCGAAGGGGGAGCTGATGCCCTGAATGAAGCGCAAACTGCTGCCCGTTCAAGCGGATGCACGGTTCTGTTGAAGGGTGCTCACACCGTCGTGGCCGATTCGCAGACCGGACCGCTCTTGCTGCGCGGAACCTGCAGCTATGCGGCACGAACGGGCTTCGGTGATCTACTGGCCGGATTTGCAACTGGTTGGGGCGCGATGGCTCGGGCCGCTGGTCAGGCTGTAAGCGGTGAAACGTTGGCAGCGGCTGCCCTGCTCCATGCGGTTTCGGCTTGCCGGAGCCCCTCAAGCTCGGCAGGTGCAATCGCCAGATGTCTTGAAGAGCTGGCTTTGCAGTGTCAAAAAAATCAATCTTGATGAGTAAATCAACATGAGCGATCGAAAGATTTGCCTCATGTTTCCGTGAATTTGTATGTCTTGGCCCTCATCGGGACGCGGTTTTCGAATCAACGGAAATCGCAATTGTTTCGATTTGCTCGTTGGAATCTGAAAGGTTGTTGAAGTCACTCCGCTTTTCTTTCTGTTCGTAAGAAAGTCCTCTCACAAAACGAGCGTTTCCATGGTCTCCACCGCTCCGAAACCTCTGGATGCCCAGCGCAGGCGAAGTAGCGACCCTGTTAGCTGGTATCTGGCCACCATTGGTCGCATTCCTCTTCTCACTCCGGCTGAGGAGATCGAACTTGGGAATCAGGTTCAGGCGATGATGCAGCTGACCGAAGACGGTTCGCGCACCTTCGACGACACCGAATTGACCGGCAAGAATCGTCGCATCATTCGAATCGGGCGTCGGGCGAAAGAACGGATGATGAAGGCAAATCTCAGATTGGTTGTCAGTGTCGCGAAGAAATACCAGGGCAAAGGACTTGAACTGCTTGACCTGATTCAGGAAGGTTCACTAGGCCTCGAACGAGCGGTCGAAAAATTTGATCCAACACGGGGTTACAAATTTTCCACTTATGCCTTCTGGTGGATTCGTCAAAGCATGACCCGTGCCATCGCCTGTCAGTCGAGAACCATTCGCCTTCCGGTCCACCTCAGCGAACGGCTGACAACGATCCGCAAAGTGAGCCTTGACTTGGCCCACAAGCTTGGTGCGATGCCCAGCAGGGTTGAGATTGCCGAGGCGATGGATATTCCCCTTGACGAGCTGGATTCATTGTTGCGCCAGGCTCTGACGACCAGCAGTCTCGATGCTCCTGTCAATGGGGAAGAGGGCCGAAGCTTCCTGGGTGATCTGATCGCCGATTCCTCCCTCGAAGAGCCTCTCGACATCGTCGAACAACGGATTCACCATGAGCAACTTGGTCGTTGGCTTAGCCATCTGAGCGATCAGGAACAACATGTCCTAAGGCTCCGTTTCGGCCTCGAGGGCAATGAGCGCCATACTCTTGCTGAAATCGGTCGCCTGATGGAGGTGTCCAGGGAGCGTGTCCGTCAGGTTGAGCTGAAGGCGCTCCGCAAATTACGGAATCTCACGCGGAGACTGCCCAGTGGAATCTGAGCTTTCTTAGTCCTCGGCCCAGATGTAGCGGGTCAGCTCCTCTGGGTCTGGCTCGGGTGCTGAGAGAGCGAAGTCAACACAATCTCCGACTTCGGCATCGATTTCCTTTTCGATTGCCCGTAACTCATCTGCTGACACCAGTCCGGCCGTCGTGAGATCGCGCTCGAATGCCTTGAGGGGATCCCTCTCTGCCCAGAACTGCTTTTCCTGTTCGGCACGCAGTTCATCGGGATCGGCCAGGGAATGCCCTCTGAACCGGTAGGTGAGGCATTCCAGCAGGGTGGGTCCTTCGCCAGCACGCGCTCTTTCAATCGCCCGTTCTGCTGCTGCACGAACGGCAAGAACATCCATCCCGTCAACTTCTTCACCTGCCATACCGAAGCTTCCGGCCTTCCGCCAGATTTCCGGGTCACTCGTCGCCCGGTCATGGGCCATTCCGATCGCCCACTTGTTGTTCTCCACAACGAAAATGATTGGAAGCTTCCAGAGCTGTGCCATGTTCAGGCACTCGAAAAACTGACCGTTATTGCAGGTTCCATCGCCGAAGAAAGCTGCCGTGACCGCATCACTTGAGTCGTCTCCCAATGCATCTCGCTTGTAACGACTGGTGAAGGCGGAGCCCAGAGCAACCGGTATTCCCTCAGCGATAAAGGCGAAGCCACCGAGAAGGTGATGCTCCTTCGAGAACAGGTGCATCGAGCCGCCTCTGCCTTTACTGCAGCCCGTTTCTTTTCCGAACAGTTCGCTCATGACCTGCCTGGCCGGTACACCGGCGCTCAATGCATGAACGTGGTCGCGGTATGTGCTGCAGAACCAGTCGTGCTGGCGTTTCATCGCCCCGATCACGCCGGTGCTGACAGCCTCCTGACCGTTGTAAAGGTGGACGAACCCAAACATCTTGCCTCGGTAATACATCTCGGCGCATTTGTCCTCAAAGCGCCGACCGAGGGTCATGTCCCGGTAAAGGGCCAGTCCTGTTTCGCGATCAATCCTGGCCCTCGCAGTTGTCACCAGGGATGACAGACGTTCGGCATGGGCACCGCCGCCGGCCGCTGTTGTGACAGGAGCGGACTCGACTGCGAGGTCTTGACCCATAACCGTCTCAAAACATGGGCTGACTGTAAGGGGCAGCGGATTGATATTGGGCAAAATCCCAGACACTGACTAAAGTCCGTCGACTTGAAGCCAGCTTCCGGTGGACCTGCCCATCGATCACTTCCGCCTGCTGGGTGTCAGTCCATCCGCTGAAGCAGACACGGTTCTCAGAAAACTCCAGAGCCGATGCGATAGCCCACCTGATCAGGGTTTCACCCATGAAGTGCTGCTGCAGCGCGCCGAGTTGCTACGTCGGTCCGCTGACCTACTCACCGACCCGGTTCGGCGGGCCGATTACGAAGCGGCTCTTCTCGATCTCAGTTCGAACAATCCCAACGACACGGTTGGTCTCGAACTGGCTGCAAGCAGTGAAGCGGCAGGTCTGATCCTGCTTTGGGAGGCCAATTCAGCCCTTGAAGCTTTCCAGATGGCGCGGCAGGGTCTTCAGCCACCGCAAGCACCGGCTCTTGGAAGCGGTCGAGAGGCGGATCTGACCCTTCTGGCAGCTTTGGCCTGCCGTGATGCGGCAGTCGAGGAACAGGACCAGAGGCGCTACGAGTCTGCGGCGCAGCTCCTGCGGGATGGCATCGAACTGCAGCAACGAATGGGAAAACTGCCTGACCAGCAGCGCAATCTCGAGCGGGAATTGGAGCGCTTGCTCCCCTACAGGATCCTTGATCTGCTCAGCAGGGACCTCGGTGATCAGACGTCCCACCAGCAGGGTCTGCAACTGCTCAAGCAGTTGGTGGACAACCGGGGTGGTCTTGAGGGAAGTGGCGACCCCATGGCCAGTGCCGGTGGCCTGGTTCAGGAGGATTTCGAACCTTTTTTCAAGCAGATCAGACGTTTTCTCACGGTTCAGGAGCAGGTTGATCTGTTTTCGAGCTGGCACGACCAAGGATCGGTTGAAGCCGGTTGCCTGGCTGTTTTCGCCCTAGCCGCTGTTGGTTTTTCACGGCGCAAACCTGAACATCTGGAGCAGGCCCGCGACAAGCTCAACGGACTGACCAACCCCGATCTCGATCCAATGCCCTTGCTGGGCTGTCTGGATCTGCTGCTGGGCAATGTCGCCGCTGCCTCGGCACACTTCCTCGCTACCCGCGATTCCGAGTTGAAGACCTGGTTTGCGGAGCATCCCGGCGATCAACTTGCGGCGGAGTGTGAATACTGCCGCGCCTGGCTTGAAAGGGACGTTCTCCCGGGTTACCGGGATGTGGAAGCCAGTGATGTCGACCTCGATGCCTGGTTCGCCGATCGTGATGTTCAGGCTTATGTGGATCGTCTCGATCGCCAGTCAGGGCGGCGATCTCTGGTATCAGAGCCGTCTCCCGGCGAGTGGTCGGAATCTTGGAGCCTCGATCCCGTGGAGCTATCCAGTTCCGGAGAAGAAAAGGCTCAGGAGCTGGAGATCTCTGATTCCGATGAAGAGGAGCGTCCCCACATCGACGTTCCCCGCAACGTTGTGGTTGGCGCAGCGGCTGGTGTGGTGGTGCTCGGTGCCCTTGCTTTTGCTTTGATGAACTGGCGTTCCAGGGCTCCTGTTCCTGCGACCGCAGTGAAAGAGGTTGAGATCGAGGCGATCGCAACACAGAGCCCTGTTGATGAATCACAACCTCAGGCCAAGCTGAAACCGGAGCCCGGTCGTGAGCTCGCGCTCAAGCCGTTGACGGCCGACCAGCCCAGTGATGTACAGCTTCAGGCTTTGATCCAGGCCTGGCTCGACCGCAAGGCTGCGGTGTTGGCAGGGGATCCGTTGCAAACCGCTGATTTGCCCTCAGTGGCTCGGCAGCGGCTGGTGAACCGGGTGCTGGATGAACGGACGCTGGATGCCTCGTTTGATCACAGCAAGGTGATCAATGCATCGGTGACGGCGGTGGAGACCGTGAGCACCAAGCCGCAGCGGATTGAGGTTCGAGCACAAGTTGCCTATTCAGACCAGACGAACGATGCATCGGGACAAACCGTGCGCAGCACGGCGCCTGAGAGCCTCACGATTCGCTACATCTTTGGTCGCGATGGTGCCCAATGGAAATTGCACGAATACATCCCTGAGAGCTGAAACGGGCTTCAAGGGGTAACCGGAGCGTTGCTTTTTACGATCGTTGCATTGATCCGTTTGGTGCGTCGCCGATGTTCGATGAGCTGTCAGCCCGCTTTGAAGATGCGGTCAAGGGGCTGAGAGGCCAGGACAAGATCAGCGAGACCAATGTGGAGGGAGCGCTAAAAGAGGTCCGTCGGGCCCTTCTCGAGGCGGACGTCAGCCTTTCTGTTGTCAAGGATTTCGTCGCCGAGGTCCGAGACAAGGCTGTGGGCGCCGAGGTGGTGCGGGGCGTCAACCCCGATCAGAAATTCATCCAGGTAGTGCATGAGCAGCTCGTGGAGGTGATGGGGGGTGACAACGCCCCTCTGGCCAAGGCGGATGAAGCTCCCACTGTTGTGCTGATGGCTGGGTTGCAGGGTGCCGGTAAGACCACGGCCACGGCAAAGCTGGGGTTGCACCTCAAGGACCAGGGACGTCGGGCTCTGATGGTGGGAGCGGACGTTTACCGGCCAGCGGCGATCGAGCAGCTCAAGACCCTTGGAGCTCAGATCGATGTAGACGTGTTCAGTCTCGGTGCCGAGGCCAAGCCCGAGGACATTGCCGCCGCAGGACTTGCGAAGGCGAAACAGGAGGGGTTCGACACGCTTCTGGTGGACACCGCCGGACGCCTCCAGATCGATACGGAGATGATGGATGAGATGGTGCGGATCCGCACCGCTGTGCAGCCGGATGAGGTGCTGCTGGTGGTGGATTCGATGATCGGCCAGGAAGCAGCCGAGCTCACCCGGGCCTTTCACGATCAGGTGGGGATCACCGGGGCCGTGCTCACCAAGCTTGACGGCGATTCTCGTGGTGGTGCGGCCCTCTCGATCCGCAAGGTGAGTGGTCAGCCGATCAAGTTCATCGGTACGGGCGAAAAAGTTGAGGCGTTGCAGCCGTTCCACCCTGAGCGGATGGCAAGCCGCATCCTCGGGATGGGGGACGTGCTGACGCTGGTGGAGAAGGCCCAGAAGGAGGTCGAACTGGCCGATGTCGAAAAGATGCAGAAGAAGCTGCAGGAAGCGACGTTTGATTTCTCAGATTTCGTGCAGCAGATGCGTCTGATCAAGCGCATGGGATCGCTTGGGGGCCTGATGAAAATGATCCCCGGCATGAACAAGATTGATGACGGCATGCTCAAACAAGGCGAACAGCAGCTCAAGAAGATTGAGTCGATGATCGGGTCGATGACGGAACAGGAGCGGCAGAATCCCGATCTGCTCGCCAGTCAGCCCTCCCGGCGACGGCGCATTGCCTCCGGCAGTGGTCATCAACCTGCGGATGTGGACAAAGTGCTGGCCGACTTTCAGAAGATGCGCGGTTTTATGCAGCAGATGACCAAGGGTGGGATGCCCGGAATGCCTGGCATGGGAGGGATGCCCGGAATGGGAGGAATGCCTGGCATGGGAGGGATGCCCGGAATGGGTGCCCCAGGTCGGGGTGGCTCTCCCAAACGCCAGAGGCCAGCCAAAAAAAGGAAGGGTTTTGGTGAGCTGTGATGGCGGAACGTTATGGTGGACCATTGGCATGCCCTGGCACTGCCTGAATCCTCAACCTCAACTACACCAAAGGCCACGATGATCAAGCTCCGCCTGAAGCGGTTCGGCAAGAAGCGGGAAGCGAGCTTCCGCCTCGTGGCCTGCAACAGCACCTCCCGCAGGGATGGTCGTCCGCTTCAGGAGCTCGGCTTCTACAACCCCCGCACAAAGGAAACCCGCCTCGACACCGAGGCGATTCGTGAGCGCCTCGGTCAGGGTGCCCAACCTACTGATGTCGTCCGCACCTTGCTTGAACGCGGCGGCTTGATCGAGAAAACAACCCGTTCGGCCGAGACGGTTGGAAAGGCAAAACAAGCCGCTGAACGCGAGACTGCTGCCAAGAAGGCGGCAAAAGAAGCCGCTGAAGCCAAGGCTGCCGCTGACGCGGCGCCCTCTGAAGGTGACGCTGCATCTCCTGAAGGCTGAACACACCCGTGACCGACGACGGCGATCACGGCCGCTTCGTTCTTGATCTCCCCAATCCTGACGCGGCTCTGGCCCTGGCCGGAGAGGCCGAATCAACCCTGCATCGCTTGGAAGCACTTACGGGTTCCTCCCTGGTGATGAGGGGTCTTCAGCTTGTGATCACTGGTCGGTCGGCCCAGATTGAGCGTGCGGCGGCTGTCGTTGAACTGGTGCGGCCGATCTGGCAAGAGGGGCAATCCGTCTCTCCAGTGGATCTTCAGTCAGCACTTGGGGCTCTGAATACAGGACGTGGGGATGACCACGCCGCCATGGGTGAGCAGGTCCTGGCCCGCAGCCAGAAGGGAAATCTTTTGCGACCACGCACGCTGCGTCAGAAGAAATATGTGGACGCGATGGAACGTCATGACCTCACTTTTGCCCTTGGTCCTGCCGGCACCGGTAAGACTTTTCTGGCCACTGTTTTGGCCGTTCGAATGCTGACTGAGCGGAAGGTGGAGCGCCTGATCCTCACCCGACCTGCCGTGGAGGCTGGTGAGCGTCTCGGTTTCCTGCCCGGCGACCTGCAACAGAAGGTGGATCCCTATCTGCGCCCTCTTTATGACGCACTGCACTCCCTCCTGGGGCCTGAGAAAACCACGGTGTTGCTTGAAAAGGGGGTGATTGAAGTGGCGCCTCTGGCCTACATGCGAGGCCGGACACTTAGCGATGCTTTTGTGATCCTGGATGAGGCCCAGAACACCACACCGGCCCAGATGCGGATGGTTCTCACCCGTCTTGGAGAACGGTCGCGAATGGTGGTGACTGGTGACACCACACAGGTGGATCTGGCTCCCGGCCAGCTCAGCGGCCTTATCGAAGCCTCTGAAGTTCTCGATGGGGTGGATGGTGTCGCTGTTTGCCGGTTGACGTCTGCTGATGTGGTGCGTCATCCGTTGGTGCAACGGGTTGTCGAGGCGTATGCGAAACGGGATGAACGCAGCAAGCCAAGACGGCGTTGATGGCTCCCTCAGGCGTCTGGTTTGCCTTGGAGTGGATTGTCAGGGGTTGCACGGAAGCCGAGTGACATCACCGTTTGGTGCAGCTCGATTTTGTTGACGAAGGTTTTGTTTTAAAAGATCGATCGTGGACGATCAGGCTTACAGGCAACGTCTAAAGGGATTGAGAAGAATTACCGATCAATGCAAGTTCTACCATTGGCAGTAGTGAAGCAACACGTCGCTAAATCAACTGTTGTTGCTCTGTATACCTTGCCATTGGATGGATTAAACACTGTTTCAGCATTGAAGTTGTCGCGGGTGCCTTAACTGTCGGTCACTCAATTTACCGACCGTTATACCCAGCCCAACGAGCCAAGTCAGTCTCACACTTCAGCAACTCCAACTCAGTCCAGCGGTTCATTCGTTAATCGGTTTATCCTCAAGCCCTTCGATTGGATCTGATCTGAGAGGAATCAGAGCAGTTCAGACTGCTTCAGAGTTCATCTCTTAAGACGGCTTCTTCTATGCTTTTTCTGGCTATTTCGATCTGGGGTTACTTGATTTCTTGTTGAATATTTTTGTGTGATTTCATTTTGTGATCTCTCAGCCACATCACAGGGTTTAATCCAAAAAAAGACTGAAAATCTGTTTTCAAGCATGCCCATGGCATGCTTTGACAAAGTTAGGCATTAAGTAGATCATTTTGTTATCCCCCTTCGTGATCGATTCTGCAGCTTGCGTTGGATCCCGTTGAGAAGATAAGAGAAGAGAAGTCAAGCAAAAACAGGAATTGATTTGAACCTGGCGATGCCCCTAACCGTTCTTCTTCCAATTTCTCTACCCCCTTTCACAGCTCAGCATGAGCTCCCAAGAACGGTTGACAAGGCCTCCAACCACTGCGCTTCATCGACTTCCAAAGTTCAACTGCCTCGGGTTTTCGTAGATGACGCCTGCTTTTGAGGAGTGCTGGTTGACCATCTGTCATCTCCTTCCCATAGTCCAAGAAAAGCATTGGATCACGCCGTCAAGATTTTTCGTCTGGGTGAAAGCGGGCGATCAAGCCTTCTTTATGGATCAACCAAGCTTCCGCCACGACGAACTGAGATCCAGTGCAAATCTACTGCCATAGAGGTGGAGGTGTGAATTGGCTGATGTTCGGGTGTGGCAGGAGTTCCGAGGCGGTTATGGCGGTTGTGCTTCAAAAGAAGATGCACTCATTGCAATCAGCGGATCAATGGAAACTCTTTAAAGCAATCACTTCTGCTCTCTCTGCCGGACTATCAATTCTTGTCGCCATCGTCAGTTGCGTTTTCGTCATGCCGTTTTGATGCTGCTGCAAAAAGTGCCTATCAATGTGATCTGTGATTGAGAAAATCAAGATCTATCTGTATGCAAATTTGTGTATGCATCAAAAAGGTTGGTTGACTTTACTGTTATATGAAAATTTAAGAGTTTCAAGATATTTGATTGATCGTTAAGTGTGGAAAAATGAGTCGATAGATTTCTTTTTCAAATGCGAATAAAAACCAGCCATCGTGCATTCATCTTCGAGCTTTTTGTTTTTTCAATTAGACAATCGATTGGGCTGCTATTGTCGAACAAATATTGTTTTCAAGACAGTGGCAATTTCCCCGCAAATGCAGGCCAGGCTTGATCGGATTGATGCGTTGATTAATAATGGCTACACACTTGAACGGAAGTGGGGCTACTACCCAGATTTGAAGAAATCCTCTGGGGAGTCGGTAAACATCTTTGGTGGTCTTTTCTCTTGGTCAGGTCCAGCGGGATTTTCCTGGATCGCGTTCTTCTTTCCCTGGGCGGTCTGTGCCCAAATCAAAGAGTGGTCATTTTTTTATTTTGTTGCAGTATTCAGCTTTTTTTCGACAGCGTTAAGCATTGGGTTGGGAACTAATTCGAACTTTGCATCATTTTTGACCTGCATTTTTTACGCCAGTATGTATCCATATCTTCGCTATCTGGCGGCAAAAAGAAATGTGAAAGAGTACTCCAAAGCTGCTTCTATAGTGATTGGCATGCTGTTGTGGATACTCGCTATTGTTCCGTCATTGATCCTTGCCTTCCTTTCTGCCGCTTGATTTTAAGATTATGATCTACGTCTTATTTTATGGCGGTTTTGGGGTGGCGTAGTGCAGGTATTAAACGGGTTAACTCTTGAGAATCAATGCAAGGACTTCTCTCTATTCTTGTCGCTTTAGAGGGGGGTTGAATTGTTCTTAGAGAAAACCAGTAAAGATCAATAGAAAGAGTTATTTGTTTAAATCAACACCGGAGATCTTGGAGGGTTATTGCAGCTTCCTGGAGCGAAACTTTTTGATAGGGGTATGCTTTTGCTTGAATAATTAATCGCCTTTGGTGAGTGCTGGTATGTATTGCAAACACATTGCTGATCAACGAAGCAAATGATTCCACTGAAGAGCGGACATCGTGCTGGGACAGACTCTATGGGCAATATCAATCATGTGATGAATTGATCTGGGTTGAGGGGACGGAGATCTTTGCTGATCACAAGCTCGCAGCAAATTTGATGTCTGCCTGCAGTTCACATAGCAGGCTCCAACAAGGCAGGTCAGCTGATTACAGAGCGACTTTGAAATGTCAAAATATCCGACTTATGTCTTTACGTTTGTGATCCTATTCATCAAGGGTCAGCACATACAGTCACAGCTGGGAGGTTGTTTAGAGACTCTGTCAAACCGAGCCTCGTCAAGCCCTCCAAAATTATTTCAGCAAATCACCAGCCCGATAGAGCTTGTTGATTTTCATGATCATTGTCATAGCAACGGCTCCTGGCGGTTGGATCAACCTTGTAGGGATTGAATAGGGAGATCCGCACACCGATGCCTTGCCATCGCTGGCAGAGTGAATGAAGCTTTTTGCCGGTCATGCCAGCCAGCAGTAATTTCCAGGAGGCCATTCGCGAGGCGCAGTCCAGCGCTTTGGTGGGCCCCAACGTTGTCAATAAAGCCCTGCCAATCGTCGGCGGTGGCATGGTGCTCACATCGGTGGGTGTGATCGGTGGCCTGTCGATGATGGCCACACCTCTGTTCATGCCCCTTTTCTGGGCGGCCGTGATCGGCAATTTGGTTCTCTTCTTCGTTGCGCAGAACGTGGCGATGAAGGGAAACAACTCAATAGCCCTTCCACTTCTCGCCGTTTACAGCCTGATCACCGGCTTTACTTTGAGCGGTCTTGTCGCACTCGCGGGGGCCGTCGCTGGAATCGGTGCCGTTGGAACCGCTGCCCTTGCAACAGGAATCACCTTTGTGATCGCCTCCATCGTTGGACGCCGTATGAGCGACAGCGTTGGGCAGGCTCTTTCAGGAGTCGTGGGTCTTGGACTGATTGGTCTGATCCTCGCAATGGTTGTTCAGTTCATCGGAGGCCTTTTTGCTCCCGCCATGTTCCATGGCACCTCATTTGAATTGATCATCGCCGGCTTCGGAACCGTTCTATTTGTCGGGGCGGCCTTCGTTGATTTCTACACGATGCCCCGTGCTTATCGGGATGATCAGTACTTGGCAGGAGCATTGAGCATGTACCTCACTTACATCAATCTCTTCATCTTCATCCTGCGCCTGATCATTGTTCTCAATGGTGGTGGCCGGCGCGACTGATCTTTTTTATCTTTTTGCATTAAAAATCCTGCCCCGGCTTAGCCGGGGCTCTTTTGTTTTCAGGCGTCTGCCACTGCGAGCACACTGAGGCTGATCGCATGTTTTTGATCGGTGTCGTAGCCCCATCGCTTCAGGAAGGCCACGTCGTCGCCTCGGTTGTCGCACGCCTCCAGCAGTTGTTCCAGCCGTTGCTTCACCAGCTCAGGATCCAGAAGTCTCAATAGCTCCGTGCAGCGAGCGGTGACGCGTTCAGAACCAGCTTGCTGGTTTGAATCGCCAGTGCGCCGGTGTTGCACTGCCATCGCACTGCTCATCGCGAGATTGCGGGCCGTGAGATCCACAACAGGAGCGCCAGCCTCGCGTAATTGACCCACCACCGCATCCGGTAAACGGTCCATCAGCGCGCTGTCTCCGGCGAGGCTAACGACAAAAAATCCTCGGGCCCCAGCGCGGCTGGCCACCATTTCCCCAATGCGGTCGGCCAGCACCTCATCGCTGATCTCCTCGCTCTCCCATTGTTGAATCCAACTGGCTGTGATCTCAATGGCCTGTTGGAAGGTGGGCTGCTGATCAGCCATGGCCCCGCCGAAATTGCTGAGCTCAGGCTATGGCCAGAGCCGCTTTGACGTGATGCTGCAATCAAGCAAAAACGCAAACGACGACGTGCCTGTCGTCGCATCGTTCAGATGCTCAGTCGTTCCATCAGGGCGCAGACTGAAGGGATGGTTTCTACTCCTTTACCGGAGGACTACCGCTCCGGCTTCATCGCCTTGATCGGTCGGCCCAATGTCGGAAAATCAACCCTGGTGAACCAGCTGGTGGGAGAGAAGGTGGCGATTACGTCACCTGTTGCTCAGACCACCCGCAATCGACTCAGGGCGATCCTGACCACCGACCTGGCCCAGATGGTTCTGGTGGACACCCCTGGTATTCACAAGCCCCATCATCTGCTTGGACAACGGCTGGTCAAGAGTGCTCGAAGTGCCATCGGTGAAGTGGATCTGGTGCTCCTGTTGCTTGAGGGTTGTGAGAGACCTGGTCGTGGCGATGCATTCATTGTCAATCTTTTGCAACAGCAACCGTTGCCGGTTCTTGTTGCTCTCAACAAATGGGACAAGGTGCCCCTTGAACAACAGGATGCGGCGGAGGCGGCTTACGGAGAACTCCTCGCTGAGACAAGCTGGTCCATGCATCGTTGCAGTGCACTCTCCGGAGAGGGGTGCGGGGATCTCACAGCCGTGATGGCGGCGAAGTTGCCGCCTGGTTCACACCTCTATCCACCGGAGATGGTGAGCGATCAGCCGGAACGGGTTCTAATGGGGGAGTTGATTCGCGAGCAGGTTCTGCTGCACACCCGTGAAGAGGTCCCTCATAGCGTGGCGGTGAGCATTGACCGCGTGGAGGAGATGCCGGCCAAAGGAAAAGGTGCTGGCCGAACCGCTGTGCTGGCCACAGTGTTGGTTGAGCGGAAGAGTCAGAAGGGGATTCTGATCGGTAAAGGTGGTCAGATGCTCAAGACTATTGGTCAGGGAGCGCGTTTGCAGATGCAGGTTCTGATTGATGGTCCTGTGTACCTTGAGCTATTTGTGAAGGTGGTGCCAGATTGGCGCAGCAAACCACAGCGATTGGATGAATTGGGCTATAGCGAACGTGAGATTTAGCTTGAAACAATCTTTTCTGACTGAATGTTGCGATCAAAAATATGGATTGGCTCAGGCAGGCATCGCTCTGTAAAGCTCTCAGTACTAGCAATAGTTTGCACGAATCTTTTATGGATTATTGATGGACAATGAACTGACTCAGACATCATGATTTTTCCTGAATCCTTGAAGCTAGAGTTTTTGTTGAACGTTGCAAAACTCAAGCGGCCAATCATGGATTCTCACTCAACTTCAGAATGTGAGAGACTGGGATGTCGATACATCTCTACATAGGGTGCCTTTCGAGAGATCTAATCCTATCGATGAAGTATCTTGTATCTCCCTTGCAATGAAGACAGTCAAAGATTTGACATCTGATTCAAATGGCAAAATTCGTTATTAAAAATCTAAAGTTAACGATATAGTATCGCGTTGATTGACTCTCAAGAAATTGAAATTTGAAAATCGCATCTCAGCCTCTTGGCTTTCCTCTTTTCTTTAGGAGGCCATTGTTATGGATTGACTAGTGGCAAAGAGCTTTAATTTTTCACTCTCGTCGCATTGCAATAGCTCTGAAAATAGATATTTAAAGTTTTTGAAGTATGGGCGTCAACTAGTATTCATCTTGGATGCCAATTTCGCGTTCTCTAATATATTCTTCGGCTTCCCATAGACCCGAAACTTCACGGCAGTGATGGTCACGATCGCATACCCAATAATGGCCATTGTCCATGGCATCAATAGTGTGACCGAGTGGCGTATGCGCGATGCGTGATCCCATGAGCCTTCACCATTACAGATTGATAGGCAACTCTCGGAGATCAAGAGGGGCGTGAGCTGAATCAACGAATACCTTCGTACAAAGCTAAATACACAAACTTTCAATGATTTTAGTAACAGGATGAAAGTGGTTGAATTGATTTTTGCCAGACATGCCTCAATTATTACTTGCCAGAAAGTTGCTGCCCGGTGGCAATGATGGCTGTTCCAAATATATAATTCAGTGAATGATCTCAAAGATGGATGAATTTTTCTTGGGGATTGTCATCCTCCCCCAATACTTGATCAGATGCATGGTGCCCTCTGCCTCAATGAACAGATGCAAGTAAAATCAAGACAAATAGCTTAAAGCTGCAAAGGTAAGCAATCCTTTACATCTTTGTAAACTGGTATAGAAGTATACAGCAGAATTTTTATATTTTTGATAAAAATAATTTAATTCAGGAGTTTAAATGATGGTATCGAAGCGTTATCGTGAAATGATGGATTTGGCTAATCAAGCCCATGATCGCCAAACTTATTTCTACTACCTGAAAAAAGCTGAACAGCTTCTGCGTAGTGAATCTCCAGAGCAATACGGAATTTCGGCAGCATGTTCTTTCATTAATGATCAATTCAAAACGGAAGCCGCTTAGATTTTATTGGCACTTAGGCTCGTTAAAGCCTGCGCCTTTGTGAATGATTTAGCATGTGATTTATTGATTTAATTAATGTAATAGCCAATTAAACGTTATTAATTTCAATTCTTTCGAAATTAAGAAGCAGATCCCATTTTTGATCCAGAGCACTGCCATAGATAATTAGATTCCTCCAATCTCCAGTGGAGGGCTGGTTTTATGAATAATGGGTTGTTCTTGTTCAAAATCTTAGGCTATGTGATTGAGGATCAGGGCGTAGCATTCCTGGCTTTGAGGCGACTCGAAGTTCTCAGATAGGTGTACGTGATCACAATTTTGAAGCTGATTAGATTTTCCACATTTTATCAATTGTAATGACGAATGCTGATTTCATGCCAAACTAAAGACGTTGCTTTTCTGAGAATGAGCCGCTGTTTTCTTCTTGTCACTGTTTTGTCTGTGCTGATGCCAATCGAAGTCCAAGCAAGTCGTAATGATTTTGGCATGGGCGTAGCGGCAACTGCATGTGCGATGCTGGATTCGGGGATGAGGCAACGAAAGGTAGAAAAGGTACTGGATCTTTTGGAGCGCCAGATCATTGCAAGTGGAATTTCGACGCGTCAGCAGAATGAAATGGCGAGAGGATTTAATTTTCAAGCTTCTCGCAACAACTGCCGGTTGAGATACCGTAATTGAATAGAACGTTGAAAATTCCTTGATCTGTTGCTGCGAAAAATATATATTTTTTGCAATTGATATATATGCGATAATAAATAGATCACCTAATTCGGTTGATTTATGGTTAGGTTGCTAAACGATGGTGATTTAAGCAAAGCAACTGATTTTCAGTGGGTACTTTTCGTTAGCCTCTTTTGATGAGAGTCAGGCTAGATCATCTTCAGCATTTTCTTTGATTGTGCAGTCTGCGGTTGGGTAGCTCACGCAAAGTAATGCAAAGCCCTGGGCCATTTGGTCGTCATCGAGAAAGCTCTGGTCTGTCTGATCCACTGAGCCACTGGTCAGTTTGCCAGCACAGGTAGAGCATGCGCCTGCGCGGCAAGAATAGGGAAGATCAACGCCGGCTTCCTCCGCTGCATCAAGAATGTAAACATCGTCAGCGCAATCAAATGTTGCTCCGCTTTCGAGGCTGATCTTGTAGCTGGCCATGGGTCGGAATGATTTGTCCCATGTCTTAGCCACAAATGATCCTCAGCGCATCCTCAATGCGCTTCAACAGCAATTCCACACCACCATCCCTGACTCTGAGAACAAGATCGGCTTGTTCACGCAGGGGATGGATGAACGTGCGTTCGCCTGGGAGCATTTCCCAGAACATTTGATGAAGCACATAGAACGGAGTTCGATCACGTTCCCTAACATCACGCTGGTAACGCCGGATCAAGCGAAGCAGTATCGATTCTTCTAGATAAACGAATGCTGCGAAATTGAAATGCCCCAACAGGTGCTGCGGACCATAAGAGCCTTCCAGCAGGATCAAGTCATAATCTTGTGGGATCAACCGTTGGCTGACCTGGCGCCGACGCATGTCGTAATGACGCAACTGTGTGATCCGCTTGTTGGCGGCTCCTTGTAGGTCGAGTCGAAGTTGACTGTCGTCAATTGCATCAATCGTGTCGAAGCCGAAAACAGGATGAGGAACCCAGTCACTTTTGTAGTAGTCATCACAGGTGATCAGGAGTGAACGAAATCCCCGTTCTTGCAACTGATCCGAAATGGCTGCTGCAAAGGTTGATTTGCCGGCTGCGGACGCACCACAGATGCAAAACACAGGGACGTCAAGGGCCATGGGCGGGTCACGCTTCGACGCTGATGGGACAGTGAAGCGACCTCACTCTCAAAAAAGTAGCGGTTGCTACAGAAATGGTCTATGCTCCCAGGACGTTGAGCTCCAGCATGTGAGCTGCAGTCAGACCCATGCCAGGCAACGGGGGTATGGGCACTGAACCAGGAGAGTCATGAACACGCTCCAATTGATCAAAGCCCGCGCCACCAAAAGTCGGGCAGTTGAGCTGGCAAGAAAGAAGATGGCAATGGCCTTCTCCGATGTTGCTCATGTTGATGCCACCCATACAGAGACAACTGTTTCCAAGCCCAGCCAGTTGACCTACAGGGGTGTTCCCTACACACCACGGGACGGCAATCAGGTCTCACGCTCTGCTAGGGATCTTCGTTACCGCGGTATTCGTTACGGCGTTTATTGATTGCTGAGATCGCAATTTGATGAAACAACTCAACCACTGACCAGAATTATTCTGATCAGTGGTTTTTGTCAAAATCGAGGGAATGTGATCTCTTCGCCTCAGCCTATTTTCTCCTCAGGATTGGAGGCCTACGACCTCTGGCACTGGTCTCAACGCCTGGTTCAGCTGGGATTGCCTTTCATTTGTTGAATGCTACTAACGCCTAAAGGGGTCTTTTTATCATTAGACATCAATGATTTAGTTTTGAGTCAGCTTTTTTGATGGATAAAATTTTAAATACTGGCTGACCGTGGTATCGGTAAGGTCTACAATTTATAAAAATTGGGGACGGATTTGGTTTAAGGATTGGTAATCTTTGTTGTGGCCAGACTGTATTTCCTGTTTAAAGCCGTTGGCTGCCAGGTAGGGGCTTGTAGTGATTTGGCTCATAAAGGGTTGATGGATGCAAGTGTTTCAACCATCATCATTGTTGGAATTTCAACCAAAGCTTTGCTGAGCAAATGATGGTTGAGATCCCTGATTCTTTAGGGTTCGCGCTAAATTTGTACGCAATAAATATCGTATCTATTCTATATTGTTTGAAAATCTTGCCGATTTGGATTCACTTAATCGTTTTCATCGCTTTTCGGCACGAAGGCTTGAGATGCGGCGATCAGGATTCCGGTAATCAACAGTGCAGGAAGGACAACCGCAGCGCCTCCGGGGGCTGTCTGAGAAGCGAACAACAGCATGAATGAGATGGTGAAAGGTACAGGTTGACAGATTATGCGTCTCAGAGACGAGGCTGCAAAAAACTGGCATGAAACTCCTCAGCAGCCCGTCAGGCTTTCAGGAGAGGGGCCTGTCGGGTGCGTTTTCTTCGCAGTCTGGTCCAGTGCTCCTTCGCGTTCGGGAAGCATGCAGGCGGGCTTTGTTCGTTTTGGGGAGAGGTACTTATGGGGAACTCATGTCCTCGGCCACCAGGAGTGATGGGGTCTCTGTGCAAAGGCTTAGCCAGCACATCTCTGTGAAAAGTGGCAGCGAACTCAACTGATTTTGATCAATAACTTTTGAATCGCTCGTGATCTTGTCGGTGCTTTTCTTTTTTTGCTGGGGGGTAGCGCTCGAGATCGATCCAACTGTGCTGAATCTGATGTTCTGAAAATGGAGTACCAGTTGGCATTTCAAGCAGGGGTGAAAGGCCACGGCTGTTGAGCGCTTTCATCCAACTGAGACCGTGTTGAAGGTGAAATCGCTGACAGGTCAACGGGTGGTACGCCTTTTCAACTGCGTAGTCGCCTTAGCGCTCTGGGTTCGTATTAGGAGGCAACAATGATCGGGAACAGGAACAGTTGGCCTTGGATAGTGGTCGACCTTTTGGGGCCCTGAGCCCTTTGCTTCTTTGGCTCCGCATCAGGGCGTGCCAGTTGCTCCCTGGGCTGAATGGACGATTCGCGCATCCAGGCATCGGCACGAAACTGGGCGTAAGGAGAGCAAGGCGCCATCCGTTCTTCGTTAGTACGCTTGTTCTAGTTCCTGGATTGATGGCTGTCAAGGCTGCTCAGATCCCGCAGCCCCCTTCAAACAGGTCCTCATCGTCTCTTCTGATGTCGCTGATCCGACGCAGCAGATCTGGATTCCCGACAATGACCCGCCGTTGGCCGTCCTGTCCCATGTAGGTCAGTCGGCCGTCGTCATCGATCACAAGAGCAGTCATCGGTGTGATCAGAGGCTCTGAATCCATCCGGTTCTGTCCTAGCAGTTTGAACTTATGACAGAACTCAAGGCAATGTTGTTGCCGATGTGAGTTTTTACTCTTGTGATTGCTGTTCAGAAGGATGGCACTGGTCAAAGATTCACGGCCATGCACTCATCCGATTTTGAGCTCTGGGTTCATCACGCCTATCAGCTCGACAGCAGACCCCATTTCTCGCGTTGATGCCTGATTTTTCACAGGTTACTAGTGAATCAAGGCCGTTTCTCTGCAACAGCAATGTTGTTTGGGCATCAGTTAGGAAGTGTTGATCAGGGGCCGCAAAATCCAGCTACCCCTGGATGTGCTGCGTTGACTCAGACTTTTTGACTGAGCGACTGACTCGGCTGGTTGTCTCGGCCTCAAGGAGGGCCGAGGCATGGCATGGTCTTTGCTGCGATACAGGACTGCCCTGTTAATGGACCCCATCCTCCCCATCCCTTGAACAACGCCTGCAGCTTGTCGAAGAGCAACGCAATGCCATTCGTTTTGTTTCCTGGGGTGCGAGTTCCGTCTGTGGTGAGACCTCTGATTTTGAGCACAAACCATGCCTTCCGCACGTCAGCAGGCGGTTGGGTCATGGTTGATTCTGAAAACGGAGCATCCCTAGCGGAGTCAACCTGATCGGACAGCTCCTGAAATGGCTGCGCTTAAAACAGTGGTTTTTTGAGCTGCTTTTTGATGTTTTTCACAGCTTTTCCACAGCTATGAAATGGTTGGGCCAGCTGAGAGCAGGCGATCCGAGCTGAACCGTGGAAAAAGGACTTAAGCGGTTGTCACCCGTTTGTCACGACTTCTGAACGTCCAAGGGAATCGTCGCAAATGCAAACGGTGACTGCGATGTAGCCAAACCGACAGTTCGAGGTAACAAGGTTTGGATTTCGCTTGCTTCCTCCGGGAATGCTGCTAAGAATTTTTTTCTTGGCCGCCAACGAAAGCCTTGAGTTGAGGCTCCCAGGGTGGGTGGAGTCATTGGATGTGGAAAACAGTAAAAGCGCTTGAGGGGGGTGTTCTGCTGTTGGCGACCACCCGGTCGAATCGGGATCAGAGCGAGCTGTTTTGCCGCTGCTGAGCCGTTTGAAGCCCCCCCCCTGCCCCAGGCCGATTTGTCTAGGGACACAACCGAGAAAAACTGGGTCAACCTGGAGATTGCTGACCAGCTCAGTCCGCCGGCCGTAGATTGAAACCAAGTTCTTTGAGCAGGTCGTTGTCATGCGACTCTGCATTGCTTAATGCCACTCACGACAAGGGAGATTACCGACAACAATCTTTTGCCGCTGATTAAAAAATATGTAGAAGATAACAACAACACCCTTACTTACTACCTTGATCGTGCTGGTCAGGCTACGACGTATGCGGGTGACCGCGAAGCGGACGCTCTGCCAATCTCCGCAGAGGGTGCAAATTTTCTTGAGACTGCGATCTACAACTTGGATCAGAAGCTCAACCTTAATTTAGTAGCAGCCACAAGTCTTGATTCGGCAGACATACGGATCATGAACCATAATTTTAGCTTGTTGGGTGATAATACTGCTGGAGCTAATAGTAAAGCCTGGTCATACTTCGGTGACGCTAAATCGCCTACAAAAGTAGACTTTAAGTACAACGACGTCACGATTAATGTCTCTTATGGTGATGAAAGTACAAATTCCTGGAAAAGTACTGCACTTCACGAACTTGGCCACGCCCTTGGGCTTGAACATCCCTTTGATGGCGATGACGGTGATGTATTTGGAACACGCACCAGCACGAGTGTCGACGACACGTTGATGGCCTATGGGCGTCCCGCCAGCGGTGTGGATCCCACGGCATACAAGGTTATTGATATTGCTGCATTGCAAGGAATCTGGGGGGAGGAGGTGAATGACAGCCCTGTGCTCTTTGGCCCTAAGGCGGAGCTTCCCGATGGCCTGGAAGATACTCCGTATTCGATTGCTGTTGATGATCTGCTGTCGGGCTTCAGAGATTCCGATGGTGATGTATTGGTTGTTAAAAACCTGACATCTCCGAATGGATTGTTTTCAAACGATGAACAAATTTTTGGAGATTATATCTTTACCCCTACTCAAGATTTTAATGGCTTGGTTGAGATTAATTATCAAGTAAGTGATCGATTGGGTGGCACTGTAGAAGCCAGCAATACTTTTAATCTGGCACCCGTTAATGACCCTCCTTTGAAAACGGGTGCTGCAGATCTTCTTCCGCCCGGTGTTGAAGACGTCGTTTATACACTCACGACCCCCCAGTTGACTCGCGGTTTTTCGGATCCAGATGGTAATTGGCTGATGGTCAGCCAGCTAACGGCATCGGAAGGCTTGGTCGAAGTTCAACCGAATGGTGTTTTCAAAGTTGCTCCTAGAGTTCACTATAACGGTGTCGTGAATTTGTCCTATTCAATCGTTGACAGCCAAGGTGGAGTCCTTCCTGCCGCCACCTCATTTCGTCTAACTCCACGCAATGATGTGCCAGTTCTTTCAGGCACTCAGGCTGCTCTATCACCAGGGAGAGAAGATCGACCTTACCGATTCTCTGCTGCGCAGCTTCTGCAGGGATTCACTGACCCTGATAATACGACCCCCACCCTTGGAAAAGTTTTATCGTCCGTTGGAAAAATCAAAGTGGATGGCAATACCTTTAGCTTGACAACACCAAAGGATTTTAATGGAATTGTCGACTTGAATTACAACGTGATCGATGGATCGGGTGGGCAATTGATGGCCACAAGCGCTTTTGATCTTTTGCCGAGAAATGATCGGCCTCAGAAAATTGGCTCACTACATTCATTCCCTGATGGCGAGCAAAATAAGCCTTATTTATTTTCGCTGGAGGATCTCACTAAAGGATTCACGGATGTTGATGGGGATTCCTTCACTGTCGCAAATCTCAGCTCAAAACGGGGTTCTTTTCGTCAACTTAGGAAAGGTTGGAAATTTATTGCAAAGCCAAATTTTTCCGGAGAAGTGAAGTTCTCCTATGTCTTGCTAGATGATAATGGTGGTCGTATCAAGGCCAGGAATAGCTTTCTTCTTGAAGCTGTTCCCGAGCCTCCAATCTTTGGGTCCGCACGCTCTGAACGTTTGATGGGAACGCAGGGAGATGATGTGATTTATGGACGTGGTGGTCGAGATGTTCTCATCGGAAAAAAGGGAGACGACCTTCTTGATCCTGGCCTTCCAGGTCGTCGTCCAGATGTTCTCAAGGGTGGGCCAGGCCAAGATACTTTTGTTGTGAGTAGGCGTTCTTATGTGATGATTAATGATTTTGATGTAAAAACTGATCGCCTAGATCTTACCGGTCTTAAGTCATGGGAATGGTATAAAAAAGGTGGTAAAAGTTTTATTTACGATAATGATGGTTATATTCTGGCGACATTCAAAGGAGTTCCAAATTTAGCTGCTGCTGAATTAATTTAGCTAGGGAATTAATTCACAGCTGTAGTTGACTACGCTGCCGCGTCGTTGTTTGAATTCAGGCTGTTCCAGGTTTTGAGCTCGCCACCACCATCGGCCGTCGGTGTAGCTGGGTACTCCAGCGTTATTGGTTCGTGGCAGTTGAAGAGTCAACCCGCGCCACCGCAGCAGGATTCCATCACCTGGATTGGTTCCATTCGAGCTGTTGGGAATGCCCCCGTTCAATCCCTGAATGTCTACGGCACCCTGAATCGTTTCCACGCTCAGCCGATCGCCATCGCACAACCAATCAGCCATCACAGGCGTCGCCGTAAGGAGCAACAAACACCAACTCAACCAAGCAGCTAGAAGGACCCGCACGCCAGAATTCGCAAATGACATTGACTCTCGTCTACGACGGTGGCTGTCCCTTCTGCAGCCAATTCGCTTTGCGCAGTGAATTGTTGGGTGGTATCTCCGGCATGCAGATTCTTGACGGACGCCAGGAGCACGCGTTGCGTCAGACCCTCGCTGCCAAGGGGATGAACCTTGCTAACGGCGCCGTCTTGTTGGATGAAGACGATGCTTGGCATGGAAGTGCCGCCATCGCAGAGCTGTCTCGGCGAATGGAGCCGAGCGATGCACTCCTCCGTGTCCTTGTTGGCCTGTTTGGCCGCCCGGAACGGGCTGCATTTCTGTATCCAGGCCTGCTTCTGGCCCGACGCCTCTTGCTGGTGTGCAAAGGCTTGCCGGAGGATCCTGATGCGTTTGATGCAAAGCGAGCAAAAAAAGTGGCGAATGAGGTCCGTTAGGGCCTACGGTTGGATCACTCCCTTCAGATTTTCTTAAGTATCGAGTTCGATCCCTCTGTTCCCGACGCCCTAAGCCAGCATCAACTCAAAGCTTTCCTCAAAGCTGCTGCTGATGATGCGCATGCCAGGGCCGACAAGCTTGATGAAGACGACCTTCTTCGAGCTGCACTGTCTGCGTGGGCTGATCAGACGCGAGAACTTTTGCTTTGGTTGGAGAGCCAGGGTGATTCCGTAGGCAGAACGCGGACCCCCAAACAGGTAATGGCTCTAGGTAGTTTGCGCACGCACATGGTGATGGGGTTAAAGGCACTGAAGTATGCCGAGGGTTAAACCCCTTGAATCACTTGTGGCGTGTGACTCGATTGATGTAACTGAATTTAATCTGTTGGCTTGAAACTCTTGCTGCAACTTGTGATCAATCAGCTAGAGATTCTTCTGAAGGGATGGTCGCTCATTGAGATGGCCTAAATGGTTTGGAATGAGTGTTTCAACATTTACTGTTGTGTATTCGAATTCGCAAAGTTCTGCATGTAGCTCAAGTAACATTACAGCAAGGGCACGACCTAAATCAAAACAAGAATCGTGTTTCAAAGTCAGATGTAAGTCCCTAAGCAATGTCTAATCACCTCAACTGGTTGACCGTGGAATGCAACTTTCTTCTTTACAATATTCGTGCTTGCGAATCGTTGAATCTTCGAATGTGAAGTACGATTTTGGTTATTGTAACGGTTGGTCAATGGGCTGAAGAAGCCGTAGACGCTCAGCTAGGAATATCAGCTTTGGCGGGCTTGAATTTCTCAGGAATGGGTTACGGCCTCGGACTCAACGGCGAGCCCCGCTGAACGGGCATCGTCTAGAAGCAGGTTGAGGCAGTCGGGTCCGAAGCTTGCCTGGTTTTCCATCAGAAGGTCCCACTCGCTTTCAGGGAAATGCGTTTGAAGCCATAGGGTTCCAAAAATACTGGTTGAACTGAGCCGGTAAAGGCCTATCACATCACTGGGAGTCGCGATTAGATCCATCTGTTTCCGGTGTATGGAACCATTAGGCCTCAACCCCTTGCGCTTCAACGTTCCAGATGATACATATTTGCTGATTCAGCCCTCAGGACGTTGCCTTTTAAACCGTTTTGGCTGGTGTAATCAGCGTCCCGCCAGAAGCTTCGCAGGGTTCATAACGATGGATGCACGAGTCACCCACGTCCATCAATTTGATTGGCTGAACGAGGTTGTCCCAACTTTTTGATCCAGCGCACAAGAGCTTCGATCGGGTGGTGTCTGCTCTGATGTTGCAGCCGCTGCTGACTTGCCCGCCAATCACTGCCAACCTCAACAGAGCAGTCGGCTCATTGCAGACAGCCCATCGCAGACAGCCCATCAATGAAGGGTTCACATGAGGACACGCTCTAACCATGCCACCTTTATTTACCTGCCGAACATGTGGGATGCAGATTGAGCGATCCGTAGAGGCTTACAGAAAACACAGAGGTCGTTTGGTGTGTTCTACCTGTCTTGATCGACAACCAAAAGTCGCAGTGGGTTTGAGCGAAAAATCCAACGCTTCAGATGGTCCAGATCACTTGAAGGAAATCTGATCATGCATCAAAACGTTGATCGGAATCAGCGCGAGCTTCAGCGCTTATAGGGAACACCACGATAGGTGAAGCGTTTTGAAGCAGTAGTTTCGGCGTCCTGATTGGCGGTGTGAATGTTCCGGCGATACATGAGCTGAAGGACTGGCTTGACGTCCACCGTTTCTTTCCTGATGTAAGTGTTGCCCATGTAGGTGAGTTGCATGATGCGCTCCTAGAAAACCACCACACTCCCCACCCATGCTCTCGATGCAACGGGAGTGATGGAGGCGGGATGGGAGGTGGTTCGTGTTATTCGCTACGAAAAATAAATGACAGGTTGCGGCTACGCAAGGTTCCTGCTGAACATTTCTGGCTGTGTTTGGCGTGATTTTTGCGCGGGTTCTCGGCCAATACGGTGCTCCAGGTTCAACCCCTTGAGCTTGGCTCAAGATTATGTTCGTACTGATACGTTCTATCGGTGATTCGTGCAGCCAGGCCTGCTGAGTGGTCTATAAAAAAGATCAATCACGTGATCTGCCACCGTTGGATTCACCACTGGTAATCGGCCCGATCCACTTCATTTGAGGTGGTGAGGCGTCTTGGAAATACGCAGCTGGGCAGTGGAATAGTGCTGATCAACTGACGAGAAAAGACACAATGGGTAAGGGTTAGGTTTCAGTGGCTCATTGAGAAAAGTTGCTGTAACGTCAAAGTTTGTTTTAAAAAATATGAATTTGAAGGTGATTATTTAGACTCAACTTTTTTGGGCGATAATGCTGGCGGGGACTGTCGATCGGAAAGGATTTCCTGATTCAAGATGGAAAGTTTTATCAGCGGTGATGTGTTGATCCTTTTCAGGCGGGTACTGGAGAAAGCATCGAGGGAACCATTAATTTGAAGCCAAGATTTTTTAGACGTTGGTTGCTCACACGGGCATTGAAAATCCTTGCTCCATCACGGTTGTGATTCTCCCAAATCACAGGGGCAAGCCCTTCGATGTCACAAAGCTGATTGGATAATTCACGCCGTGTTAGCTGAAGATCATCAACCAGGTTGTAGATGCCACTAAGTTGATTGTCGTAGGCAAAGAAAATACCTCTCACGATATCTGTCAGGTGAACCCATGCATTGACGTGATTGCCATTTTTGGAAACCTGATGGCCTGAAGCCGACTTGATGTAGCTAGGAATGTCTTGTCCAGGTCCATAAATGCCGCCAAGCCTCAGTACACAGGTCTGAACTGCTGCATTGTTCAGTTCAAGAACAGTGTCCTCTGCTTGGGCCAGAAGAGCGTTGGTGGGATCTGTGCGGTCAGGGGGAGTCTGTTCCCCCGTGACTTGGCCAGCCTTGTCGCCGTAGATGCCAGCGCTGCTGAGGTACGTAACGTGCAAGGAGGAATCCGCCTTCCGTTGCCGAATCGCATCGATCAAGCAGGGAACGGCATCTCCAAAAACATTTTCGTAGTTGCTTTGCTCGGACATGCTTGATGGCGCCATTGCGATTAGAAGTCCGTCCAGATCATCGAGAAAGTCGTAATCCGCATGGGGATCACCGGCCTGACAAATACGTGGATGGTCAACCAACTCGCAGAGCTCAGAGAGCCTTGATGGGGTTGTTGTTGTGCCTGTCACCTGGAAACCCCGTGCTCTTGCCTGAAGGGCAACTCCCGCTCCGACATAGCCGCAACCCACTATTCCAAAACGTTGCATGGCCATTAAGAAGCTTCGTTCACACAAGTTAATGATCCTGTCGGGTCAGTGGCGTATCTGTTGCAGCCGTTCGAGGCCAAGTATCCGTTCGGCTACCCCCACCCACCCCCGGTCACAGCACGCGGAGTCGAGCTGGATTTAAACGTTCAGAACAGCACCGTCATCAGCCAGATCATCAGTGTCGAGATCAGACCGACGGCCCCAATCGTCAATGCGATCAGAAACACTCCTGCCACCACTCCGATTCGGGTGATGCTTTTTGGAAACAAGAGGTAAAGCGTGAGGGCCAGGGCCAGTGGCCAGAGGGGGGGCAACAGGATGCAGACACCTGTAAGCACCATCAAGCGAAGCCTTATCGATTCGGCACGTTCGCTGGCAAGAGCCTTCAAACGATCTTGTTCATCCAATTGTGCAATCTCGTCTTCACCCAGCCACCGCCCATGCACTTGGGCTGCGTTCAGATCACGCTCGATCTGATCCGGTGAGGTTGGACGTGCCATGCGTTGATCTTACGTCGCTTGAATGATTTCGGAATGCATCCGCGTCGTTTTCAAGTACATGGCACGTCATTCACACTCTTATTCAAGACATCGAGCCATGCCAGTGGGCATCTCAACCGACTGCGACATCTTTACCAATCCAACAATAATTGTTGTACAGAGATCGGAGTTGCTACAGATGGCCGATGCTCGACTTGAGCCCAACTTTTAAAGCGTACTGACCCAAGGCCCCTGCTCAAACAATTTCCACCCAAATGAGGGCATGCGTCCGGTATGACACTTTGGGATTTTACGACGACCCTTCTCCTTAGCATTGATTGAGGTGTCCTAAAAAAGCATGTCTACCACTTGGACCGATGGCTCCAGGCATGCCGTATCAGCCACTTTTTTTCTTTCAGTTGGGTTCACGACCCTAAGCAACTTGTTTTCTTGGTTTTTTGTTCGGAACATCCAATTTGATGATGGTCCAGCGATGAAGATGGTCCAGGCAGCGATAATGGCCAGTACCTCTTTGGTGATGAGATGGTCTGACTGCAACGTCTGATCCGATTCGCCATGGAAAACCAGAGTCAGCCCGAACTGATTCTGGTTTCTGTTTTTTTTTGACCAGATTGAATGTCAACAGACTAACGCCGTTCTATCGATCAAGATTGATGTGTTTGGATTGTTGATCACTGTTCAAGGATTCATGATGTTTGCGCTCTCTCACTCATTCAATACTCTGTACATTCAGCTTGCTCTGTTGCTTGTCATCAAGGCAGTCGCTCCTTCGCCCAGCTTTGCTGATTCCCCTCTGCGGTGTCCTGGTCAAAATACGCTTGAAATGCAGGCATGTGCGGCCAAGGAGCGGGATGAGCGGCAGCAAGTATTGGCAGCCCGGTTGTCCGTTGAGCAACTGGAGCTCTGGCTGCGCTCAACGCGTGAAGTGTGCCGATCGGCTTCAGCTGCTTACCGAGATGGTTCGATTTATGGCCAGCTTGTCATCCACTGTGAAGCGAGCTTGCACCAAGCCTTGTTGACGCAATTCAAGGGATTGGATCAACCACGTTGATGGAAGCACAGCGGTTCTCTGGGAAGAACAGTCGTTTCGAATCCGAAATCTCTTCATGGAGCCAATCCGTCCTTTCATTCTGGTTTGAGGAAACAAGTCCTCGCAAATGGTTTCGCCAATCCAATCAGTTCGATTGGCTGGTCACACGACGTTTTGGTGAGCTTTCTGTCGAGGCACAGAGATGTGGATTGTTCAACTGGGAGAAGGATTCATCCAGCTGTTTGGCGCTGGTGTTGATCCTTGATCAGTTCAGTCGTCAGATTTGGCGTGATTCGGTCTTGGCCTATGAGGGCGATGCGCGTGCCTTGCGTCTAAGTCAGTGGGCTTTGAAACAAGGTTGGATTGCTTCCGAACCTGAGCGTGCCCGCCGCCAGTTCTGGCTGATGCCGATGCTGCACAGTGAGTCCGTAGCAGTTGTGACGAAGGCCATTCCATTGTTGGAACGTTTTGCCGACTCTGATACGGCGGATCTTGCCCGTCGCAATCGCATTACTTTGAATCGCTATGGATATTATCCTTGGCGTGACGTCGTTAGAAGGTGTTGGCTGATGTCTACTCTTGAAGGATTGAATTGACTTCTGATTTATTCTCCGTTTTATTTCAGGAGTTTATGGTGAAGAGATAAGATATCATGTTTGATATTTTGCTTGTCCTTATGTCTTGCCTTTCTCTTCGAGCCAGATTTGGTTTTGGTGATCAAAATTTTCGATTAACAAATAGAGATATGATTTTTTTAGGTACACAATGCTTTTTTGAATTCTGAATAATGGAGCCCCTTGGCTTGGATCTTAAAGGGGCTGTTCTCCTGTCGTTAAGACTCGAAATTCAGGCTAAAATTTTAATTTGACTGGGTGGTAGAGCTTGACCATTGTTCATGATTAGTTAATGTAAAATTGAACTTGTCGCTGACTTTGAAAAATATCAATTTTGTGATTAATTGTAGCGAAATTTACTTGAAACATGAGCCTATTCAAGGCGCTACACGAGTATCAGTGTCGCTTGATTTCTCTTGACAATCGAGCGTTTTCAATCAAAATCTGAATGGACATAGGTTGTTGGGAAAGGCTTGATTGAATTGCTGTACCTCGAAATTGTAGCCCTGGCTGAAATGATTGAAGTTGACGGTCTGTTGTTGGTTGATCCATCGCCTGTAACTTTCCAGGATCTCGTTCCCTTGAGCCAGGCTGAGCTTCGACTTCAGGGCTTCGAAGCACATGTAATTGGCCACACCTGCTCCATAGCCTAAAGAAAATACCTGGATTTTTTTGCTGGGTGCTTGGATCAGATTTTTGGGGATGGGCTGAACGATTTGGGCTGAAGCAACATCAAAGAAAGGAAGCGTGAAAATCAAAAGAAGCCATCTCTTTGTGCAACCTGATGACATGAATTTGTTTGGAATTCTAATTAAATTAGCTCGCTCACGCTTTTTTGGCCATTCTTCTTCGTGTCATGTTGTCTTAGGAAATCAAGGCTGCATAATGCACGGCGGGTCCATGAGTATGTGTTGAGAACCATTCACCAAAAGGATGGATGATTGGCAATCCAATCGTTGTATAATATTGATTGATCAGTAAGCGGATGCTCATTATTATGAACGCGATGAAGAGCTTACAGTTTGATCATCAATCAATCAATCAATCAGTCAGTCAGTCAGTCAGTCAGTCAGTCAGTCAGTCAGTCAGTCAACGAACGAAGAGTAAAAAATGATCCTTGTTGTCGCATGCTGAGGCCCTCTCTCTTGTTTTGCCATTACCTTGCAAGGATGGTAATTGCCGCAGTTCGTAAACAATTTCATGCTCTTCAACGATTGCGTCTCCCGTCTCAACCGCCTCTGCCGGGAGCGGGTAGGTGTGGCTTGCACTCTTGAAAAGACGTGTCGCCTGTAACAGCTCGTTCTGGCTCTCGACGGTTAAATTGAAATAAATAATTTTGAAGGATGCTGATCCAATTGTTTAAAATAGTTTTTACAGTGAGTATTGGTCTTTTGTTCGCGATTCTGATTGTGAAATCGATGGCAGAGGAAAATGTTAATTGATTGTGGTGGGTTGTTACAGATTCGTTTTGTTGATGTTTAGGAGTGTTGAGAATCCTCCCTTAAACTTTTTTAGATGGATTAAAGCAAGGGTCAATGAGGTTTTGATTTTGGGTTCAGCTTGTTGCTGCTTTGTTACATATTTTCAGAAATCTGCCTTTAATTTTTTAATTCTATTGATTTAGATTTGATTAATCGATCGTTAATCATACGTGGCTTTTAACGATTTTGATCGATCTGCTGGAGAATCCCAGCGGCATTAATATGACAAATAGATTTGCAATGAGAAATGACGTCTCAATATAGTTTCTTGGCTTGGAATTGGAGGGCCAAATCTTGATTATTTGTTTGATCTTTTGGATTTAAGCGTGTAATCTTCAAATTCAAGATACAACGATTTCGCGTCCTCGGGGCGTTCGGATTCAATTAGTTCCTCAACTCGTTCCTTCCACCAAAGGCTGACGACACTACTGATCTTCTTGCTGGGAAGCGAGTCATGCCTGTCGCTCATTGTTCTTTTTTCGGAGTTTTAATTTAAAGTGATTCGGCATGACTGCAAACCAGGCTTTGCAATGCGTAAGTACTAATCGCGACAAAAATCAAATCGTTCTTGGAGGGCTTTTAGCCTTCCAGCCCGCGTTGTTCAGATCGGGCCCAGGCATTGTTGTTTCTGGTTGTCTGATCCCCTCAATCGAATTCGCCGTTGAGGTCTTTGGCCAGTTCGAACTGCTTCTTGGAGAGGGCTTGGTCAATCATTGGCGTTCACGCTGATCCAATCGTTCTTTGAGTTCCGCGATCTCTCGGCGAAGCACCTCATCACCATTTCCCTGATCAGCCTCGGTTTGTCTGAAGGAGTGCCCGTCGTGATCCATGGATCTCATGCCTCGAAACATCAGCCCGCCGCCGGAGGCGATCATCACGATGTAAACCCCCAGTTGCCAAAGGGTTGTCGGCCTGAAGGTGATGCGAACACTGTTCAGGACCCCGACGAGTAGAGCTGCCAGTGATGCCCAGACAAGCAAATTGGCCCAGCGTCGGTAGCGGCCGGCAAAAAGCATGCAGACGCCAATCCCTAGGGGGATCATCAGCAGGCCCATGCCAGGCGTTCCCCATGGCAGAACGAAGCCCCCACTGAACAGTCCTGCTCCTGTATGGGTCCAATTTGATTGCACCATCACTTGATTGGCCAGGAGAAAACCTCCAGAACCAAACAGGCAGCCACCAATCAGGAACTGCAGAAAATCACCGGTTTCTGAATGCTGGTTCATCATGCCCCCTGCGTTTCATCCAAGGGTCGACCTGACATCACGCTGGCGCAACCACTGGTTTCCAGTGAGCAGGCTGGTGCAACGCCTGCATCTGCAGTATGGATCCATTGATTCGAGTGTTGTCTGGGACGAGAGAACAAGGGTTTTGCGATCAAATTTGGTGATCTTGGTTGGGGTGGTAATCGGAATGGAATGCACTGCATGATCCATCCAATCACCGGTTTGTATTTGTTGAATTCGCAGAAAAGATCTGGGAAGTGAATTCAAATTTTTAGTTTTTACTTTGCTCTTGTCTTGAGCTTCTGTGCTTGTTGCCTGGTTTTAATGATTGTTGGAGAATGATTGTTTTCGGCGGTCATTTTGAGCAAAGTTTGCCAATCAGCATGGTCATTTCTTCAGACTGTTTTATGGCGTTACTCATGATCACTCGGCTTCTGGCGAGGCAATTGGTTCAAGCGCGGTGCTGTTTCAATCGGTTCAATCAAGTCCATGAGGTTCTCGCATCGCTGCGACAAGGCCTCCGAGCCATTGCCGTGAAGCACTTAATCCGTTGCCGGGTTGATCAGGCCGTGGAGAAGTGCCATCACCGCCATCTGGGTTCGGTCCCGGGCATTCAACTTATCCATTGCGTTACCAACGTGGGTCTTGACCGTTTCCATCGACACACCGATTTGAAGCATTGTATTTGCCAATAATCTCTGTTGCAAAGGGCTTCGAGGTGTCTACTGTATGACTTTCATGTATGACTAACGATGCCACGACGAAGGGCTGGTCCAGTACGAATTGGAAACCGGGCAACCTGGTACGCAAGGCTCACGATCCCACCACAACTGCGCTCACAAGCGGGCAAGACGCGTCTGATTCGATCATTGGGAACAACTGATCACGGGCTGGCTTTGGCGCGTTACGGAGCCGTTTATGTGGAGCTGGAGAGGGAACTGAAAGCACTGCTGAATGGTCAACCCTTGCGCGAAAGATTGGAGAACTGGAGTGTGCCTGAACTCAGTCCGTACGAAGCTGCAGCCGGGGCATTGAACGTCCGGGAACTTGATCCGCAGAACCCGCAACACGAAACGGTCTACAACTCGATCGCAAACGACCAGCCACTACCGATCAGTTGGGATGAAGCGTTGGAATTGTGGGAGAAGATACGGAACAGATCAAGAGAGAGACCGATATCAAAGAGTGGCCGCTACAACACACACAAAGCTGTTGAACGATTCAGAGAATACGCTGAACCTCATCAGGTCACCAAAGCAATCGTCAGGCAGTGGCTAAGTGATCAAGAAGAGATCACAACTGGTACAACAGTTGCTGCAAAGTACAGGTTATTGAGAGCAGTGATGCAAGTTCTAGTTGATGAAGACAAACTGAGTCATAACGTATTCAGTACAATTGCTTACACAGCACGAGCAAATAAAGATGATGCCAGACGCCCATTCACAGATGAAGAGCTGAAGATCATTCATGCTCATTGTCCGAGAGTGTTCAAGCTATGCATGTTGGGTCTGAGAGTTGGTGAATATGTGAGCCGTCAACAGCCAGATCTGAAGGATGGAGTCCTTTCAATTGATGAGCAGCTACAGTTTGATTGGAGACCGAAGACCCTCACCAGCTACAGGAGAGTCCCGGTTTACGATGGCTTTGAAGTCGAACCAGAATCTAAGAGAGGAATAAAAACGAGAGTCTCCAGCATTAACAAAGAACTGCGGGCAGTCATTACAGACAAGAATGCTGTTGTTCATTCAGCAAGACACACATTCATTACACTGAGCAGAAGAGCACAATGTGACACCAGGGTTATTGAAGTGTTGACGGGTCACGGTAAGACGGAAGGCTCTGCAACTCATGCAATGTACGGTGAGATGCCAGATGAAGTACTACATCGAGAGATTCAGAAGGTGTGGTCATTGGTTGATTCTCTCGTCGGGAATTGACGACGGGAAGACTAGATTATTTCCGCAATCGAATAGGGGATAATATGGGAGAAAAGCCTTGAAAGGTTTCCCGCAAGAAAGCCGGACATATTCCGGTCTATGAACAGTTGCACGTTGAAACTTGGTTGTGCTTGTTTCGACAGGAGTGTGACATACCCAACCCTAACGGATTTATATCCAATGTTATTATATGAAATCTCAAACATTTATTGGCTACAGTTTTCGCGGTGATGTAATTGGCAAGCCTGCGAAAGGTGACCCCCAACTTAAAACTCTTGACAAGAGCTGGGAGGTGATGGATAGCAATGCGGCATTGAATCACTTGCAGCATTGTGTCAACAATGGCTTAGCAGTTGCGCCTGGTATCTATACTGATGGAGTCAAAACTAAAGGCAACTTTGTAAAAGGTCAGCTGGTGTTGCTCGACTACGACGGCACCATGAATTGGGAACTTGCCAAAGAGAACCCATTCTTCAAACAGCATTGCATTGGTGCATTTACTACTGCATCCCACAGGAATGAGCCGGGGCAAAATCGGTTCAGAGTGATGGGGATCCTGCCTACTACTTGTGAGTCAGCTCATGAATATGACGATCGACTCAGAGGTTTGAGGGAGTACCTACTGAACTCTGGTTTCGGTGAAGATGATAGTTCAATGCAGTCTGCACAATGCAGCTTTGGAAATCCAGATGCTGAAGTTATCTGGTGGAACCAAGACAATAGGTTGCCTGATATTGCACCGCTTGAACGTAAACCACAAGAGAGGAAGATAATTGAATCTGACTCCACCTTGGAAACAAAGAAAGCCAAAGCGATGCTTTGCTTGCAACACATTCCGCCACGTGGTCCAGATGGAACAAATACTTACCCTGATGCAATTGATACCCTCAAAGTTTTAATCAATGAACTTGGTCCGGATGAAGCCTACAATCTAATTGATGATTGTGATTGGCACGGTGAATGGGACACTGCCTACAAGATTGAATCTTTAATCGGTAACCAACCGGAAGAAGAACATCAGCTGAGAATGGGGTCATTGATTGCAATGGCTCGTCATCATGCTGGTGATGAACTTGAAGAGTTTAACCAACACCTTACCAATATCTGCCGAGAAGAATTAGAAACTATTGAGGTGGATGTCGGTGATCTATTCGGCCAGACAACTGGTTACAAAGTAGGAGACACGATTGAACGTGTAATAAAGCCTGGTTTGACAGTTGATGATGAGAGTGGAACAGTGTGGGTAGTTGACAAGCGTGGCAAGTCTCACAACATTACCTACGCCAAAGGAGCAACTTTAATGGTCAAAGATGTTATCCCCACATTAGAAGCTGTCACGAATGAACATGAATATCGTTACAACACGGCAACCATGGGTGTCATGTGTGATGGTGTTGAAATGTCTGGTGAAGAGCTAGACAATATTCAATACGCATTGAGTAGAGAATACGGAATAAACTTTCCGAAGGACACCAAAGGTGCTCTCACTATTATTGCAATGGAGAACAGCTACGATCCCTACGAGGATGAGCTGAAGCGCTTTGAAGATACTGTTGAACCGATCGATATTTCAAACTTAGCAACACGTTACTTTCACTCCACTACACCCTTGGCTGATGTCATGTTGGAGAAGTGGTTGGTAGGTTTGGTTGGAAGGCTGCTTGAGCCTGGCCTTCCGTTGCGTGGTGCATTGGTTGTCGTTGGTAAACAGTACATTGGTAAAGATGGTTTCATCAATACTCTGGTGAATGGTGATGGACGGATCTTCAGCGTAGGGTCAAAGAGTAATCTCAAAGATGTGAACTTCATGCTTGCTTGTAGCACTGCATGGATTGCAAACCTTGACGAGATTGAACGAGTAACCAGACATCAATTGGAAGGTGAGCTTAAGTCTTGGTTGACTCAGACTGAAGACAGATTCACTGTGAAATACAAGATGTATAGCAAGACATTCCCGAGAAGGTTCAGCATCTATGGTTCTTGTAATCACCCGCAGTTTCTTCAGGATCCGACAGGTAACACCCGGTATTGGGTTATTGAATCACCGCTTGATTGGGAGAAGAAAGGTGAGCGTGTTGATCTGAAGCTGTTAGCTGAGGAAAGAGATGCAATCCTTGCTGGAGCAATAGCTAAGTTCAGATTGTTTCAGCAGGGTGAATACCAAATTGAACTGGATCATTCTGAATCAATGGCTAGTGAACAGTTCAATAAAGGGTTTGTAGAAGATGCTGCTTACGTTGATCAGCTAAGTATGTTCCTGGATGACAGGACTACTACATGCATGACTGAGATTGAAGATTTCTTGGGTCTTGATGTGAAGACTAAATCTGATAAGAGGCTGACCAATCAAGTGAATCTGAGTCTGGAGCAACTAGGTTGGACCAAACTTAAGAGTCCACGTAAGATGCGGAAAGATGGTTACAAAGGTTTCAGCTTGAAGGTTCTTGTTAAAGATCCAGATTCAGTCAAGGTTGAAGAGATGGAAAGTTTCTTCATGAGATTTGGGCAACGCTGGAGCAAGAAAGACACAGACTTTTGACTACCAGACTACCGATGACTACCAGCTTGACTACCGCCGAAAACGCAGTGGCTGACTGGTGACTACCGTGACTACCAGCTTTTTTACTAAATAAAAGTAGAGAGTATAAGTGAGCACCATCACAGCATGTGTGCCCCTTCTCTCTACCCACAGGAAACTTTCCGAGAAAGTGCGGTAGTCATGGTAGACACGATGGTATTACAGGGGGTTTGAGAGTAGTCAGGACTACTTACAGACCAGTAGTCATGGTAGTCAACACACAAACAAACCACACAACAAATTAATCGAATGGAAAATCACAACAAAATAACAGCAGGCTTCACATTGAAAGATGAAGTAGAAGCTGCACTCAGGTATTACTGCAAGTTTCATCTGACCAAAGATGATCTGAACCAAGTTCCTGAATTGAGCAAATACATCGAAGGTACATTCAATGGCAACAGTACAAGACAAACGAAGAGCACAACAAGGTAAGCCGAAAGTTGGTGACAGTAAATCTAGAAAAAGGTCACGCACTATTCTGGTGTAGCACAAAGCAAGTATGGCAAATAATGTCAACTGACAGCACAAAAGGTTGGAACAACGAGAAGTGTCTACGGTACTTTTGGTGAGCTGACAACCAGAACATTCAAGAAATCTGATGATCTAACCTTTTTGATGGTATGGCTGCCTAACAGTCACAGGACCGCTGGAAGGCGGTCTCTAATCTTTCTGCCTGTAACCAAACCCACTGTCATCGATTTCCTCGCCGTTAATTTTTTCAATGATTACTCTTATTAAATTAACGTAGGCTAGGAAAGGCAAATCAATAAGTCTTCGTAATTCGTTTTCAATCATTTGAAGGCCCCTATGTGTTTGAACATCTCTTTTATAAATCCCGCTGTCTACAAGAGCATCACCCAAACGGGTATATTCATGTTCCCATCAACCATCTATTTGGGGGATGTGCATTCATGATTTCTAGGCGATGGTGTGTTCACGGGGCGAGAGCCACACAACACACAGGAATCAAATGAAACTCTTCAACGCATTAACTATTTCGCTTGTTGCAGCAACTGGGATGGCAATAACTTCTTTTGAGCCTGTAATTGCAAGTCGATTGATGGACCTAGACAGAGGAGTTCAAGTTGATACTAACGACTTCGACAACGGATTTTTCCTCAAGAAAAATGGCAAAATCGTAAAGTGCAAACATGCCAAGGATTATGACCTTGGAGAACCATTGAAGGGGCAAGCAGTTGATGCGGTTGAGGTGACAAGCCTGACACCCTCTCAGATTGTTAGATATGAATACAATTTTAGAACTACTCAACTTCCTGCATTTCATCCTCAGCGGGTCTGGTCTGGATACTGTGGCTCATATTGAATGAATTTAACTCAAGCACTTTAACTCAATTTAAATCAAATGAACCTCTTCAACGCAATCACTGCAGCTGCTGTTATCTGCACTTCGTTTGTTGCTGCTACTCCTGCTAACGCTTATTCATGCTATCCACACGCTGCAGCTGGAATTCTTGAAAGGATGTTGGCTTCAGGTGCAACTCTTGAAATGGCAATGGAGCAGGCATGGAATAGAGGACATGTAAGAGATAAAGGCTGCATGCTTGAAACTATGGGAGTCATGAAGCAATATCCAGGTTCTTTCCCGATGATGCACAAGACAATGAATGCTCGTTGACCTTTACTGAATTCATACTCGGGATTCCTGATGCCTATTGGCTGAAAGCCATACAACACCCGAAAGGGAAAAGCAGGGGGCGTTGGATGTGTCGCTATCGATCTCCCGAAAAAAAACACACACGGATAACAGCCCCGCCAAGTGCGGGGTTTTTTATTGCGCTTGAGCCATTCACCCTAATAGGGTATCGATCAGCTAACAAGATAACCCGGATGGGGGATGGAATCTGAAAGTGAATCAGCGATGGTATGTGCATCGGGGGGAATGACCTCCACACACCCAATCAATCAAATGAACTTCAAGTACTGGGGCAATTCAGGCAACCGTGGAACAAATGGCAACGACACATTTCAAATCACTGGAAATGTCAGCGCTAGTTATCACAATGGGGCCATTAATGGTTATGGCGGTCGTGACGAATTAATAATTTCCGATTCAAAGAAGAATTGGAATATCCAGAAGAATGGATCAACACATTTTCTGACCACGGAAGTTGATGGAATCTTCAACAACAAAGAGACGGTTTCAATTCAACTTGAAAATATGGAGGAAGTAAAATTTTTCGATGGTTCGTTTAAATTGACTTCAAATAATCGCAAAAAAAAGGAGACAAATCAGTCAAAAAAATATGAAACGAACGAGTATGGAATGAAAGAGATTTTTGGTACAAATAAAAATGACAATTTAAAAGGAACGAAAGGCAACGACTTCATCTGGGGTGCAGATGGAGATGATACGATTCAGGGTGGTGATGGTGATGATAATATTGTTGGAGGAAAGGGTTTTGACAAGGTTTTGGGAGGTAAGGGAGCAGATGTTTTCGGAGTAGATAAGAAATGGTCGAAAGGGCCTAATAATGTGACATATATTATGGATTTCGAGGATGGTGCCGACGCTATATTTGTCGATGGAGACAAGAAGGGACTATTTATTGATGAATATAAAGGTGATGCATTCCTTATGGATCAAAATGGTGTCCTCATGGGAATTAGGGGTATGGCTGGAAAACTTGAATGGACAACAGATGGAAACTATATTGTCTGATATTTGATTTCTGTCGGGAAGCCAGATGCCTATGACACGGGGCTGAAAGCTATACAAGACCCGAGAGGGAAAAGCAGGGGGCGTTGATGTGTCGCTATCGATCTCCCGACAAGACACATACACAGGGATATCAGCCCCGCCAAGTGCGGGGTTTTTTATTGACCACTTATTTTCATCCACATGGGGGAGTGATCAGAGAAAAGATCCCTTAGATGGGGGATGGAATCTGAGAGTGAATCAGCGATGGTGTGTGCATCGGGGGGAAGACCTCCACGCAACCCAATCAATCAAATGAAACTCTTTACTTCAATCGCTGCCGCTGCTGCTATTGGCGCTTCTTTTGTTGCTGCTGCTCCTGTTGAAGCAGGCAATGGCTGGATCCACGCAGGAACGTCGGTTAAGAATAACTCTATTTATGTACGACCCCTTTCCAGAAACGGAAATTTTGTGACCTACGAAAGGTCCTTATCAGGTGATGAATCTAGATTCATTGCGAATTGTCCTGCATGGCAATACAAAAGCCTCAAGGGAAGTAAGTGGATCGATGTAATGCCTAACTCAATTGGAGCAGCCGCCCACAGAACAGTTTGCTCTGCAAATGTTACTGATTTTGATAACGCATTCCAGCCATCAAGTCCTGTTAATACGCCATCGCGAAGGCCGACCACTTCAACAACAAACAATTCTGATTCCGCAGTGCAGCTTGTCTATAAGGTTGTAAACGACATGTCAAATGGAGATTCTTATTCGGCGCGTGAGAGCATGGCAGGTGCAGCATTGTCGAACTATGACCCATCATTCTTTAAGCAATTTAACCGAGTTACGGTATCCAACCTCAAGATCACTGGTGATACAGGAGGAAATTACGATCTGTCTGGAAAGATGACTTACGTTTATAAAGATGGAACCATCCAGACCGAAGAAAGGAGCTTCACTGTGGCCTCCATAGGATCAAATCCGCGCCTTATGTCAACAGAATTCGTCAGAGTAATCAAAGCTCGTTGATATTGGCTTGTCGGGAAGCCTGATGCTCTAGGCAGTGGAGCTGAAGCTATACAACACCCGAAAGGGAAAAGCAGGGGGCGCTGATGTGTCGCTCTCATTCTCTAAGCAAAATGAGCTATCGATATCTGAATCTTTAAGGCAATCAAATATAGCGTCAAATATATTTTCTGTTAAGAAATTAGAAGCATTATGCTATATTATAAATTGTTTTTTAAGTGATCGTATTTATGGATAATTATCTTGAATCGCTTGAAGTGACGTTGTCACCATTTCTTGCTGAGATGAGAGACGCTAAGTCGCCAACCTTAAGCCTTGAATGCATTCAGGCAACAAAAATGGTCTTTAAAGATCTTCCTAGAATTTACAAAGAAAGCGAATTGTTCCGAATTAGGTTCGAAAATAACTTCGAATGTGGATTACCGAAGATTACTCAAGACCATCAATTCAATTTCTTAGCAATTTATGTCGATCTTCTTGCTTGCAAAGTTGCTTTTAGAAAGTGGCAGTTTACTCAATTATTTTGTTTTCATGTGCAAACAGATTTAAGGGGAGCTTCTCTGCTTGAGATTGGAGGTTTTATGAGCAAATCCGTGACCGATTTTTTCGAATTAGGAAATTATTGTGGTACAGGTATTGATGATGGTTGTGTTAGAAGGGAAAATGTAATTGTTTCAGATGACTATAATTTTAAAGTTATTGATGTTCAGAAAATTGAGGATTTTGTGGGAATTTTGAGACCGGATCGAATCTTTTCGACTGCATGTTTTGAGCATGTTTTCGATGTGGACAAAGCATTGCAAAACTGCTATGAAGTGATGAAGGATAATGCACATGCATATATATATACTGCGCCCATTTTTTCCGCCGCTAGTGGTGGAGATCATGGTCATGTAGATACAAAAAATATTCCAAATAGGTTAAGGTATGGTTTTCATCTTTTGCCAATAGGGCAGCAAATGTTAGAATTAGAGAATTTAGGAATTTCAAAGGAAAAGATGCGAGAAATCATGTCAACTCTCCACATCAGTATGGAAGAATATCTTAATGAACGTACCTACGAGTATTACAGGAGGGCTTTTACAGAAAGTGATTTTATCTGTATTAGGCTTGATGAGATTAGGAACTTAAATTCTCATAAATCAAGTCGTGAAAGGCATGATTTTGTCAGAAAATTTCTCGATTTTGATCGAGATATGACTGTACTGGCGTTAAGAGTTTTGCTTTATAAAAAGTGAGTTATTTTACCGAAAGGTTGTTTAAATAACCTAATTGTCATGGGCGGGCAGTTTTTCGTAATAGTGTAGAATCTATATGATTTCTACAGCATTAATTTCAATGATTGAGTATTTTTAAGTACATTTATCTTTAAGTTTAGGCTGATAAGATTAAATCTGGATCCGGTGGTCACATAGATTGCTTAAGCATTCAGAAATTTTGCGAAAGACGCTCGCTCAGACCACAACTGCGTCATAGCAGTTATGGGATATTCAACTTTTCGCGAGACCCATCTACCTATTGTTGTGGATATCGATTTTTAGTTTAATAATAAGAGCGTTAAACTGTTTCGGGATTTGTATTGCAGAAAATTAATTCTGTTGATTCCAGAACACTAGTGAATCAATCGATGATGATGCATTGATGGTAATCAACTAACTGAGATTGACATTGGCGATTCAGTCAAGACAATCGGCAATGGAGCCTTTGGATACAATCAACTGACCGAAGTTGTTATCCCAAATTCAGTCAAGACAATCGGTGATAATACCTTTAACCACAATCAACTAATTGAAGTTGTTATCCCAGATTCAGTCAAGAAAATAGGTGACGGTGCTTTCACAAGTAACAATATTACTGAAGTTGTACTACCAGCTCACTTTAAACAAAATCCTCCAGTAGATGCATTTGACAAAGATGTGGTCATTACCTTTGCCGACGAGGTTGTTCCCACTCCTGAACCAGACCCTGTACCCGAACCCACTCCTGACGGCACTCCCGGTGAACTAACAGCAGAGGGTTGGACGAGCTCTGAGAACACAGGAACATAGTCCGATAAGCGTGACGCAGCTTCTGAATCGAATGATACGGATGGATTCTCCCTATTCATTAGAGAGGAAGTCAGTGTGGATACCCTTGGCGGCAACGATAAGCTGATTGCTTATAACGAAGCTGGCAGTGGCTTTGAAATCAAAGGGAATTCATCAATGGGTGCTGGTCGTGACCTGATCGATGTCAGAGTCACCAACTCCCTAGTTGGAATTGAGAACTTTGGAAAGATCGATATGGGTGAGGGCGATGATGTCATCACCTCAACCACCAGAAAAGTGAAAGGAGGAGACACTGATGCCCTTATCAATCACAAGACGATCAACATGGGCAATGGTGATGACCTTATTGATGCCAGTGCTGGTGGTCTGGGTGGCAGAGGTACGATCAAGATGGGTAAAGGTGATGACGAGTTCACTGGCTTCGGTGACATGAAGCTGATTGATGGCGGCAAAGGAGAGGACAAGCTTCGACTCGATGCGGGTGTTTATTCCGTTACGACGAAGGGAAGCAAGTACAGAGTCTCGAAAGGGAAAGGTTTTATTGACTTCAAGAACTTTGAAATGGTTGGTTCAATGTCCTCTCGTGACGATGAGTTCGTTGATTTTGACTTCAATAAGAAAGAGTTCGCAATGGTCGTTGATCAACATGGCGTCTCGTTTATATAATCCAATAGACAGAGGCACTCCCCGTCAGCGATTGCGGGTTTTTTATTGTTTGATTCTGTCTCCCCCATATGGGGGGGGGGGGGACGATTGCTCTCACCAATCCCTCAGTTGAGGGATGCGGGACAACGTGCATTGATCGTACAAGTGGAGTGTCTGGGAATTTTCCGGACATATCCCGGTCTCTATATGAAGGCGTCGGGGATTACCGACGACCACTCACAAACACAAACGGTACAAGATGCAGTCTCTCAACTACTCAATCAAATATTTCGACCGGACACAAGATCTGCCAGGTACTTACGCGATCATCGAAGAGCACCTGTTGACCACAGAAGAGGTCTACCAGTTCGTCCGCAAGAACATTCTCAAACGCTGAAGAGCGAACGAATCGGGAGTGTCTGGGAATTTCCCGGACATATCCCGGTCTTCAAGTGTGGGGCAACAGAGCACCCGCAATCACTGTTTATTGACACTTTATGGTACATAACGATACAAATTGAAGAGCCTCAAACTTTCAGATGGAAAGATGATGCAACCTTTGCTGATGATGATGATCGGCAAGCGGCGGTTGATGCTGATCTGAAAGAGATCGCGTTTCGAGCATCAAAGGTGTTCGCAGCGCAACGCAAAGCTCGACAAGCGTTTTTCAAGAACGTGTTTGAGAACACGTCTTGGCGTTGGACAAAGCTTGAAAAAATGGACCTCAGCGGTGCAGCCGCATCGGCAGATCTCGACAGTCGACGCTTTCATGCATTCATGCGGCAAGCGTTTGCAATGGCATTGGCGTCGGGTGAGGTCAGTGAATGTGACCTTCCCAATCGGGATGAGATTTACGAATACTATTGGTTGTTCGTATTTCAAACTGAATGGGAATGCGCGGAAACTAGTGGGGATGATGACAGTAAGACTGATGAACAACATCGGCCTGTTACGCGGTCACACGCGAAAGCACTGAAGCAGTGCGTTCAAGACTGCGATAGCTCGTCGGACCGTGTGTTCAGATTTCGGGAGATGCAGGAAAACATCACCGGTCGTGATGCGTCACAACCGCTCACGGCTCGCATGATCAAACGGCTGGGATCACAACTGGTTGTCAAACCTGATCTTTACGATTTCAGACAACGCCCGAAACAATGGCGCGATCTGGAAACACACAGACCGACACAATCGAAAGCGAATGATGCACTGGATCAGTTACATCGAACGCTCAGTGCGGGGAACTTGCCGGATGCAGCTGCGAAAGCAATTCGCAAAGCGATAGCTGTGTTCAGTGATGATCGACAGATCATGCTGGCTGTTGATGGTGAAGGATTGGTCGTTGGCGGGTTGGCCCGAACGCGGCACTACTACGGCTTCATGGAACAGTTTCGAACCCGTGAGCGCGGTCCACGTGGTGGTCGTGGCACAACGGGAATGCCGGTTCACATCTTCAAATTGAACCCGGAATGGTCTGTCGTTCCGGTAGATGTGCAGCTGATCGAGTGGGCTGACAGCTTCAAAGCGTTCAGAGACAATTTCAAAGTGTCACCACCACCTGATTTCAATGACAACGTTCTGATCGAAAGTCTGGTGGTGATGCCGAATCAATCGAAAGCTTTGGATCACATTCAACATGCATCAAAGGTTGGTTTCACCCTGCAGCCTGTGCCGCTTCCAACAATCAAAAAGTGGCTGGTGCGCGGGGAAGACATCACCGGACGGCATTGGGAAGATGTCGCAGATGAAGTGTTTGAAATACTAACGCTGATGCACGGTGAAGACACAATTGAAGACGCAAGCGCAGCTTGAACATCATGGGGTGGCTTCGGGTCATCCCTTGCAATTAAAACTACACGTTATTTACACAAAATTATGAAAACCTACGAAAACATGCCCGCTAAAGAGCGGCACGCTTATTGGATCAAATACAAAAATGCTTGCGATCTTTGTGTCACCTTTGAAGCGCGAACTAACCCTGTAGTAGCTGCACAGCGCAATAGACGCGCTGATGTACTTTACTTCAGTTTGATCAAATACTTTGATGCTAAAGACATCCTTGCTCCGATTGGAGGTGCAGCTTGAATCAGCTTGAACGCGAAAAGGAGATGTTTGATCTCGGCTTTCAACGGCTTAAGCGTCAAATCAAACAAGCAAACGAACGGAATTACGGTAGCTCTGGCGCTGGTATTCATCAGATCTCTTACCAATATATTCAGACATATGCGCTCTCAATAAGAGTACATGTGGAGGACAGGATTAGAAAGAACCTTGCATCGAAAGGTGATGTTGCCCTGGCCAACCTTTGTGGCATGTACACGTCATTACCTGTTGATGGTTCATCTGTACTTGAACAACCAACTTACGGCTACTCACTCATTGCTGCCACGGTTTGGAAAGTCATGGCTGATGCTGCGTTAGCTCCGGATATTTCTAGACGTGTTGACCTTAAAACTCAGATTGGTCACTTGCTAGAACTCCAATTCAAGATCAGATTCTACGATCGCTTCAGAGAAGAATTGGATACAACCGATGAGCACAATGAGATCCTTGGTAAGCACCTGGAACACATCAAGAAGCTTGTTGAGGATAATGGTGCAACACTTGCAAGACGTGTTGGCCGTGCTCGCGGACTGTATAACGAAGTGGATCGGGGACAGATTGTTGTTAGGCGAGGTCGGAAGACTAAAGGTGCTCAGCTCTACATCCCAAAGAATGAACGCTTTCAACCATGGGAAGATCCGTTCAGAGAGTTTGCAGCTTCAGAACTGCTAGACCTTCTTTGTATTCCGAAGGGGAAAGACGTTCCAGATGATGACCCCAGACCATTTCAATATCATCGCAACAAGAAGCTGAAGGGTGGAGATCTGGTTTATATCCGTCCTTCATTCCGTAAGGCAATTGGGAAGGTTCTTGAAGAGATGCAGAAACACACTGTTGATTTCCTGCCGCTACTTGAGAAGCCTAAAGATTGGGTCCATTCACAACAACCTGGAACAGTGAATTCAAGCGGTGGTTACCATTCAGATGGTGTCTCTGGTTTGAATCAATGTGCAATGGTTAGGTTTGGAATGGGGCAATGTGATACTACACCATCCGAACATGCTGCCGCGTTTCTGAATAAGCTTCAGCAAACTGAATGGGTGCTTGATTCAGCACAGGTTGATATTGTGAATCACATCGGAATGTATTGGGAACAGGATTACGACGGAATCTTCAGACCCTTACCTTATAGCTGTGAAGACATTAAGAAGAGTTCAGGTGTTGCTGCACTGGTGCCGGAAGTTCAATACCGTGATCTTAATAAGGAGAAATACAAGACACTTATTAAACGATTCAAGGCTGATAAAGAGTTATTGAAATTTGAACTTGATTTCATTTATGAATACGAAGAGAACAATACTAAGCTCCGTGAGTTATACCGCAGAGCCGAGAACAGTTCTCAGAATTGTAAGGCGTTCGCTCAGATCATGGCTCGCTTTAACCAGATTAAAGATGATCCACAATTGTTCTTTGCTTGGAACTTTGATAAGCGAGGGAGAAGCTATGTAATCGGTGGTTACGGGCATCCTCAATGTAGTCCATCTAGTAGGTATACCCTTACCTTCAAGAACGGTGAAAGACTCAGCTCAGATGGTGAACAGGCTGCACTAAGAGCCATCGGAACAGCGATGACTGATTCAAAGGTGTCAATTGATCAGCGTATCAAACACGCTCAAGACAACCTGGATTTAGTTCGTACGATCGCTGAAGGTTCACCACAAGCTATTTCTTTGGCTGAAAGGTACGACCATATTTCACCCTTGGAACTGCTGTCACTTTGTAGAAACTGGGTTGAGCATGAGAATGGTAGTCTTTGGCACGCTCCTGTTTACAGTGATGCTGTTTGTAGTGGCTATCAAATTGTCTCTGGTTTGATCAACAATATTAGTGGCTTGACTGCTACAAATATTATCCCGATGACAACTGCAGATCAACCGAACGATGCATATAGGATTGCTTTGAATACTGTGGTTTCTTGGTTGAAAGATCGTGAGCACGAAATCAAGCTGAAAGATCCTAAGACTCGAAAGAGGCGTGACATGAGCGTCACTGAACGTGATCTATTGTTGTCACTTCTTACCAGTAAAGATGGCAAACTTGGTAGAAAATTGTCCAAAGCATACGCCCGTACTTCAGTGTATGGTTCCGGTGCATGGACTCAATCCACAGACATTCAAACTGAATTGTTCAAGAAAGGCATTTCTGACAATGAAGTACCTGGATTTCTTAGAATGGCCCTTACACTGTTGATCAGGAAAGCCTTTGATCAAAATCTTGGTTCAATCGGTAAGTACAACCAAGGCATCAAACGGATGGCAAGCCGGAGATTGTTTACTGGTGTTGATCCACAAGTTAAAGCTCAGTTTGACAACCTCAATACAATTAGATCTAAATACATGGATAAGAATTGTGAGCTGCCAAATGGTCAGCTAAATCAATATCTTGATCTCTGTAGGCAGATCTACAAGCAATCTACTCACGGATTGTCCTTCACTTTGCCGGATGGTACTTACATTGATGAGCGCCAATACGTTCTGAGTCGTGAAGAATTTAAGACCGTGTTCCATGGTTCGCCAACTATTCCGATTACACACGTTGACTGCCTTAGTCCACAGAATATTCTGAAGGCTATTGCTCCTGATGTGATCCATTCGCTGGATGGTTTGATTCTGAGATATGCCTACACCGATGCACCTTATGAACTGACAACTATTCATGATGCTGCAGGTTGTCACCCCAACAACTTTGAAGACCTTTGCTCCCGTTATCGCATGGGTTACCTTAAAGCTACAGAGGGTAATTTCCTTCAAGACTTAGCTGATCAATGGGAAACTGATCTGTTGGTTGATGTTGGTCCTGATCGGAGCTGGCGTGAAGGTGTTACTGATGCGGTCAACATGTTCAACTGACCGTCGGCAATTACCGATGGAATAACACTAAATTTGAATAGGGGATAATAAGGAGATAGGGCTGAAACTTCCCTTCTCCTTTAGGTTGATAGAGACAACCACGCTACTTAAATGTTATTCAAAAATGAAACAAGATCAAAATTATTGCCTACAGGTTATTGCCGCATCATTGGTTGAAATTGCTTCGTACTTCAAAATGAAAGCTACTGGCAAATACGCTAGTGATGAGTTCGGTTACTTCAACAAAAACTGGAATCGCTAAACTGAAGAACGTCTTGATGCGTTCTACAAAGGTTTGTCAGATGCAATTCATCGGGAGAATTCCTGATGCCACAACATGCAATGACTGTTACGCCTGAATATAAAGATGAAGGCCATTTGATGGATTTCAACGTCAATAACGGATGCAATGGTGGATCAGTAGATGCAACCGTTGTAGAAGATGCATCCGGTCAATCTCACTTTCAATATATTATTGAAGAGCAAGATCCTGAAGCTGTCTCCTTTGATGTTGATACTTACATCCAAGGATTACGTGAATCAATTCCTAATCTCGATGCAATGGTGCAATTTGCTGACAGAGAAGATTCTGGTTTGCCTGAAGGATTTGTTAAAGAATGGAATGATTTGCTAGATGCTGATCTGGATGATATGGATCACTTCCATGAAATGCTAGAACAACTCCAGGATTTCTACAATTCACAAAGTCACGAAGAACCCAAATCTTCTACTGACGAATGGTTTGATCAGTTCCCCCAAGAAATTGTTGACCAACAGATTGAGTATATCCAAGAGTCTTCTGTAACTCACGAACAAGCTGATGTCTTAGCATCTATTCATTCGGAATATAACACTGGTTCTGCTGAAGATTTTATTATTCGTGCTGGTGTTGACCTTGCTTATGGCATGGCAGATCCACAAGAATTGATCTCTAAAGCCGTTGATCAATTTGGTCCAGCTGAAGCTTTTAAAGCTTACACAGCTATTCAAAAACGACTTAATCAGTAATCAAAAATCTACTACGAAACCAAATGACTCAAGAAAACCGTACGCCTGTTCACGTTGACATTACGCCATCTGAACGTGTCTCTGCAGGTAAAGACATTAAAATTACCTCCACTACTTGGAACCCGGCTAATGGTGCTCTTGAAGCACGGCTAGCAGCTGAAGAAGCTGCACGGCAACAGTGGCAACAAGAACAAGCAGTCTTTGCTCAAGATCCTACTCAGCAACACCTTCTTAAATTGGAAGATGCTGTAAAAGAATTGACAGGCAAACTCATTGGTCTCAGCAAACAAGTCAAAACGCTTGAAGACAAATGAGACACTTCATCTTTCAATGCCCTAAAACCGGTGATGAGTATTTGATTGACACCACAACTGGTGAATATGAACTGATTGAGCAATCCAATACCGAAGCGGAACTCATTACAGTAAATCAGATGATTGAAGAAGATGACTATGCCGGTGATGAAGAAGCGGAAGAGGGTCACGATCCTCAATTCAAAACGAATCCGCAATATTCATTCAACACCAACACCGCTGAATCCTACAAATTAGGCACTCCAATGGTCCCTCGTAGAACATCCTCTGATGGCCTGCGGATTGAGAATAAGCCAGTCACTGGCTACGGATCTGGCATCAGAGTTGAAACGCAAATGTCAACAACACCCACCTGGTGTACGTCAGCAGAAGCGCAAGCTCGATCTTCAACCTCCCGGTATTGCCAAACCATTTGCACCGAAGCGTAAGAAAGCTTCTGAAATGACTGATGCGGATTTAAGCCGCGAAGGTCTTGAAGTTACTGGTGATGATGCATCACAAGACTTCACTGGCCAGACAGGCTGGGAAGCACACTTCGACAATCTTCAACAAGCTCAATTTGAAGAAGATCCTTATGGCTTTCAACCGCCATCTTATTGATACTTACACGTTACTATTATTTACGAAATGACTATTCAAGTTACTGATCAAACTTCTATCAAACCCTCCCATCGTTACGAAGATGACAACGTAAAGGTCACAATACCTGTTTATGTTGGCATATCCTACGCTACTGCAAAGAAGATTCTAGAACTTCTGCGCTCTCGTAATGAAGAAGAACCACGTACTGAAGGCTCCCTTACAGTTGTTACTGCGGGTGTGACTAAAGCACAAAGTGAAGTAGAGAAACGCCTACGGGTTGATCTTTATACTCTGCGTCACGTTCTCTTTAATTCACTCAAAACTGGAATGTCTCTTGACTTGGCTCTTCGGATCCAAAATGAAGTCAAAGATGATCTCGTTTTCTTGACAGATGAACACTTGAATCAGGCTGTAGCAAATTCTTTTGAACATTATCAGTACTATGCCCAGACGTAAAAACGTTAATAGAGTAACAACAGGTGCCGATCTTGCTGAAATTGCGGATCTACATTGCTTGCTTGTAAATGCTGCCAAAGAAGCACTCAAAACTGAAATGGCAGCTGGTGAAATTAAATCATCCACTCTTAATGTTATTCGCCAACTTTGCATGGATTCTGGTGTTCAACCGACACAACAGGCTTCAGATGCTCTCGAATCTCTTCGATTGAGTCTGCCTAGCCTGGATGTTGATGCGATTCCTGCATCCGTTTACAACAAGTCAGAATAGATCATTTGCGCTCTTTCTTAAGTTTCTTTCTTAAGGCATCCGAAGCGCACTAGCAAGTTTTGGAATTCTTGCTTTCTTGTTGTACAAACTTTACTTGCTTGTTGGTTTAATACATCTGTTGAACCATGATTTGTTAGCGGAGCTCTTCCGCTTCCCTTCATCTGTTGGTGTCTGGTGACTGCATCTGCATTCGTAGGGTGGAACGGAGCAGACTTCAATGCATCGAGGTTCGATCCCTCGTACTACTATTCTTAATAACACGATGAATTTACGAATTCTTATTTACAGACTTGGACTTTCTCTTTCTGGTTAAGACTCCATTCCATATGTACGATGATCCTGTAAATGAAACTCTTGAACTACTGGACTTTCTCTACCAATAACTACCTAAATTTCTTTGCCCCAAATTTTGAATGTCGTATATCGCTAGGTCCGGGACACAATCGACCCCCGGTGGGGGTGTCCGGTTTCGCCAGGTTTGACCGGATCCGTGCAGCAAAAACATTGTTCGATCGGCCTAGCCCGGAATTGGTATAAATACTTAGGCCGTTAGATGCTGGATCTAGCCGTAAACAGTGCAACTACAAGAAGCATGATTCAAATTCGGGGCCAGGGTTGATCGGGGTCATCCGGTCGGCACGGTTCCGTTCGAAGTGAGTTGAGACACCTGCCGTTTGTCAGGGAATTGTGACACTTGAAAAATTGACATGTTTCTCACCTGTCGCCGGGATCATCAGCTGTGTGACTTACTTGTATGACTAACGCAACCAACGGATCTGAGACCTAAAGCCTGTGCTGGCCTGGGTTCGATCAGATTAGCTGATCACATCGAGTTGTTGGGCGATGGCATTGTTTTTCAAGCCGCGGGCCACGGCTGTGACCACCTCAAGTTCACGCGGAGTGAGCTCTTCGATCAACGGCGGCAGAGGCGGACTGGGCCTCGATGCTGAGGCTAAGCGACGGATCTCCTCCGGGAAATAGACACCACCATCAGCAATGGTGTGAAGTGCAGAGATCAAGTCACCTCGCCCGGTGCCCAGGCTGGATTTGAAGATCACTCCATCTGCGTAGGCCTGCATCGCCTCACAGACAACAGCTTCGGTTTCCCGCACCAGCACAATCAGAAGCTGACAGCTGGGGAGCTCCGATCGCACGCTCTTCAGCAGGTTGATTCCGTAGCCCGTTTCAAGATAGGAACTGCAGATCAACAGATCCGGTTCAGTGCGGCGTACCAGAGCAAGCCCTTCCTCTTCAGTGGTTGCCGCCCCAACCAGGCTGGAATGAATGGGTTCGGCAAGACAGAACGAGCAGAGGGTCAGTCGGTCTCCGAAGACCACCACGAGTCGACGACGATGCAGCAGTCGCCGTTCCTGGTGTATCGCCTCCCGGTTGGAATGGGAATCGAGCCTTAGCTCCATGACTTAGCTCACCCTGACCGGGTTTTAGCGCTACATATCAGAGGATGTGTGTTTGACGTCGCGGTAAACCACGCCACGGAGCGGATCCGGGTAGAGCTTTCTGCCAAGCCGCCAGGCTTCTTGAGCGTCCCCCACCAGAACGGTTTGGGTGATCAGGGCCTTGTCCTGCTCGAGAATCAGGGCGTAGGCCGAGGGCATCGCACGGAACATGCTCTTGCTCCATTCAGGCAACGCTCATCCGATTGCACATCCCCCATGTGAGGGAGGTCCATGAAAGGCGCCGTCGGAGCAGAGCCACCTTTATTACCGCTATTGAGAATCACTTGCATAAACTTCGTGGCCATGCTTTGTTGAGACTAGTTCTCAATCAATCCTGTCGTGATTCGTCTGTTCGGTGACCGCTCAACGCTGCTGGAGGCGCTGACGCAGGAATGGGCCAATCGTCAGCTCCAGCTGCCTTCAACGCGTTGGGTTGCTGCCACGAATCAACCATCTCGGGCTCCTGCGAGGCGCTGATCGCCGGGTTCGAGTCGGTCCGATCTGGGCGTCGAGGAGCGTGTTTGGCTTGTGTTGGACTCCACTCGCAAAGGTCTGAATCGATGTCAGCAAGCCGCAGTGATTCGTTGGCCAGGTTTTCTCGCAAGCCCATTAAAAATTCGATTACTGTTGTCAAAGATGCGGTGATTTTGAGGTTTTCGTTATTGTCTTGGTAGCTTACAGATGCTTCAAATGGGATGGGAATTTGGCTGAGCTTTTTTCGAATTTATAGATACTCGTTTCCTTTCTTTTGTCTGAGTATCCTTTCGGAATTGCCCTGATCCTTGGCTCTGTTTTTGATTGCTTTGTCTGTATCAGCTCATCTTTTTTGGTGCAGTTCAGCTCAGCATCGTTCTGAAAAAAATCCAAACGTTCTTAGCAGCTGGCTGTTCCTCGATTTTTAGGCTGCGTCTCAATGCCCAAGGCTTGGTTTCAACCTGGAGCCCCTGTTATTTGCGAAGCAGGGTGCGGTTCGCAGGGCTGTTCATCTTTCGCCAGGTTGTTGTCAGGGTTGTTGTGATCGCAGCCCCAGCCTTGAGCGTCTGCTCTGATCTCGGGTTGAGATTGTTCGCGTTTAGTCAGGGGCGCTCGGGTGATCAGTCGTGGCTTGAGAAGCTTGATCTGAAGACCATTTGTCTTCTGGCCGTTGCTGTGAATTAGCGCAGTGTCTGCAGTTTGTAGTGTTGGATTTGATCCGGATCGAAGGCGTTCAGTGGTGTCTGATGATAAGGTCGTCCAAATCAAGCTAGTCGTGCATCAGCAGCAAAAACTGGAATTCCCAGATCATCTTTTGCTATCACCAGGCTGGCTGGTGTATCGCTGGCCTGTCTGACTGTGTTGCCTGCTGCCGTGGCGCAGTGTTCAAAAGCGAACATGAGAGCTGTAAATACAGCCCGGATCCGCGTGGAACGCATTGATGGTGGATTGAATAATTACCGAGCTGCAAAGTGTATGTATGCCAGGGCAGATGGTGGTGGTTCTTGCCTGAAAAGCACGACAGACGGTTTTCTGTTTGTGTTTGATGCTGGGAAACCAGGATGGCAGGAGTATGTATGGTCAGCCTCCGCTGGTGGAGACGGAAATTCTGACCTCCAGTGATGGGCGAACGGTGGTGGAAGAGATTGACAACGGCGAACCCCGCTGAATCACCCTTGAAGTCGACGGTTTCTAACTTTCGGGGGCGATGCATTGTCGGCTCCTCTGCAGACAAACCCGATCTCACAGCCAACCCGATCTCACAGCCAACCCGATCTCACAGCCAACCCGATCTCACAGCCAATTCGTCAGGATGCAGGTCGCTGTTGCTGACCGATGCATCAACCCAATCGAGATGAGGTTCTGGCTGTTTCCGCCGGCTGGGTGGCCGTGATGTTGAACGTGGTGCCGGGCCTCGGGGCTGGCTATCTCTATCAGCGACGCTGGCGTGCCTACTGGGTGACGTCAGGCGTTGCTGTTGCATGGTTCGTCGCTGGCGCATTTCTGGCTCAGGGCGCTGATCAAGCCGCAGAAGCTCAAAATCAGTTGATCGGGTTGGTTGGTTTGTTGCTCCTGGCTGCCGTCACCGCCACCGAGGCAGGACTGGCAGTGAAGCGAGTTCGTCAAGACCAAACTGGGTGAGAGCCATCGAAGCCTTGAGTGATACCGATGGAAGTGGTGTTTTTGGCTTGAAGTTGTGTCTGGATCCAAACAATGGCTTCGTCGATAAGAGGTTTTACTGATGCTGTTGAGTCTGGTTTGATGCAACCTGAACACAGCTGTCATGTCCCGGTGGCTGAACTCCTGCTGCGGTTGTCGTCCTGGATTCAAAGGGTTGTTTTCAAGATTGCTCTTGATCTCACTCTCTGGCCATTGAAGTTTTTGTACAGGCAGCCTGAGCCAACCTGGCAAGCGTGGTTTGCAAACCAGAAGATGTGTCAGCTGGATCGGCGTTATTGCTGATTCTCTTTGATTGTGTTGGCCTATCTTTAGCCATCAGCTTTGGCTTGGCTCCAGACCGAGTGACCTCCAGGCAGCGGGCCTCGTCTCCAGTTGGTTTTAGTTTCACGGTGATCAGCTGGGTGTTGTTACGCGCCTGCATCAATGCCCGCTGAGTACTTACCTCCTGCGTTGCGATCTACTGCGTTAATGCCTAGGTACTTAACCGATATTTACCGCAATTTGCCTGAACAATCATTCCGTTGTAAGCCTTTCCCTCTGGCGATGGAAAAATGCAACAGCTGAAAAATGTCTTTGATTGTCAATCGATTGAAGAGCTCTGGGACCTTGTCAGCAGCTACCAGGCCTGCCTGGTTGAGTGTGATGAAGAGGATGGCACCTGCGTTGTGGCATGCATGACAACGCATCTTGAACCAGGACATCCCGATATCATTTTTAATCAACAGGCATCCATTGACCGTTGAATGTATTCCCTCTGGTCATACCTGTTTAATGGGAGTTTGACTGGTGATTGATTGATGTTTGTCGTTGTTCTTTCTGATGCTGACGTTGCCAAAGTATCCCTCTTCCGGATTTCTCCTCGATCAACATCAGCCCAGGCTTCTGTTGTTGCTGTTTAAATCTGAACCATGCCGCAACGCATCCCCTTCAGAACTGCCTGCACGCGGTTGTTGACCTCTAGTGTGCGCAGCAATCGTTTGGTGTAAGTGCGTGCAGTTTGTTCGCTCACCACAAGATCTTCTGAAATTTCTTTGTCAGACATGCCACGGGCCAGACGATCGAGAACTTCATATTCCCTTGGCGTCAATCGCGGGCAGCTCAGGTAGGGCAGCTCATCTGATCGCAACGATGGGCTGCGATAGGAGTGATTCCCCATCACTGCCATCACTGCAGCTTCAAGGGGTTTGCGATCTTCAATAATGTCTGCTTCTGCAACGACAGCCTCAAGCCAGGGCGCATTGCTGTGCTCAACGGGAATGGCATCGCTCAGGGCAAGCATCACCACTTTGAGATCCGATTGATGCTTCCGTGCTTTGCGGGCTAGTTCGAATCCATTTCCCTTCTCGAGGAGGTCGGTGCATAGAAGCAAGTCGAAGCGGTTCCTCTGGATGTAGTTCAGACAGGATTGTTCATCTGTTACGGCACAACCAATGCGGGTGTTTTCGCTGAAACTTTCGCAGAAACATCTCAGGAAGAACCGGCCTTTCATGGCCAGAGCAATGCGTCCAGTAAAGGCAACTGAGAGGAGAGGCTCTTCACCGCCGGATCTTGTCTGGCCTTGAAGGTACGGCGTCAGATCGATGGTGCTTTTCGCCCCTTTCAACATCCTCGCCAGAGGCTGCAGGCGATCGCGGACCCCGTTATCAGTCGTCATAGACGAGGCATTCCGGTGCCTCGGGGTTCAAATTGCAATGCACCTCCAGTGTGGTCGGGTCCTTGTGTTCACCAGGGTGTTGGCTGCGGTAGGTCTCCAGCGCTTCCAGCTCGCTGCTGTAGTGGCGCACCTTGGCCTGGTCTCCTGATGCCTCCGCTTTCGCCAGCTCCTCACGATCCTTGGCGATGTGAGCTTCGATGTTTTGCATCGGAGATTGAAAAGACTGACGGGATCAAAATTCAAAGACCCTTTGGGCCACTACCCCCATTCGGGGACAGCGACGGGCTCTGTGGTGAGGAGGTGAGTCCTGCAGCCCTTTTTTGGACAGCGTCCGTCGGTGTGATTCCGGTGCACCAACCCATGAAATTGTTGGGTGTGTCTATCTGCAGTGGCCCGATCAACGGCGTCCGATGCGCACCTGGGAAGGCCGTAAAGCGCATGCAAGGGCACGAAAGGGTTGATGGTTTCCCTCAACAATCAGACTTCCCATCGGTTGGGCATTGGCAAGCTGAAGCTTCATGTTGAATGCGTCTGTATGTTTCATGTTGGCTTGATCAGCATGATGCTTCTACCCCTATTTGGGGACAGGTTCACTGCTCCTTCATGTTCTTCATGCTGTGGTTCAGTGCCTGATTGTGGTTAAGTACCTAGTTACAGATGCTGTGTTCAGCAGTAAGACAGAGGTAAGACCACAGGAGGAACAATGAAAGTTCTGTTCAAATGGTTCGGTGATGCTTTTGCCCATGCCATGGGGGCCGTGGATGTTGAGGAAAAACGCCATGTTCCACCTCCGATAGGCATGCAGCCCTATCGGGATGTCCCGCTGAAGCGCAGCCATGATTACTGATGCCTTGCATTGATGGCTGGTTGAATATTTTTTGTTCCATCATCCAGGGTGCTCAAGCTCTCTGGAAATGATGTCTCTTTTTTAAGCCTAATTGAAGAGGGAAGCTGTTCCTTTCTGGGTGGCTTCACCTCTTTTTTGAATGTCTTTGTTTTGTGGACAACCTTGATGATTTGATCTTGGCGGGTTGAGACGTCTTGTTTGGTCAGATGCATAAGGCAGGCGACCAGGATGAGGCTTATTCGTTTCAGCAGGGAAAACAATGCGCCTTAACACCGATTGCATTCGTGTTGCCAGACAACAAGAGTGAGGGAATCATCACGGAGTGGGCATGGCGTTCAGAAGCAGGATTTATGCAACGTCCCGAGGTTCAAGCATTGATGCTGTCGGCAACGGTCGTTACCTGGTCTGCAACGCGTCGTACTGCTTCATGGTGCATGGCCTTCGTCAGGCCCATGACGCCGTGAAACGTCAGGAAGCTTCACCGTCCTGAGCCATGGCTGAATACCGCATTCACTGCCGGCATTGCGGCTTTGAGGGGCGCGACAATTCCCGTTGGATTCCCTTCGCCCAGGTTCAAGCCAGGGGCAGGGATTGCCCGAGTTGTGGCCAGCCAACGGAGCTTGAAGCATGGTGCATGCTCCGTGCGGAAGCATCGATCCCGGATCACTAAAAAGTTCCGGTCTTGTTTCAGGCCCAGTGATGGAGGTCCGCCATCCAGATCTGGGGTGTTCCGTCACCCCAGACCTGTTGATTGCCTCGCCTGCTTCACTTTTGTTGTTGAACCACCACGAATTGACGGGGCGATCGTTTCAACCAAGACGTCGTCTCTTTTGAGTTAGATCGGGTGTCCTGTTGTTGGGCCTCAATCCGACCTAGAAAGTCTGCCAGGTGCTTGTGAGCCACTGTGGCGCCAGACTCCACCAGATCGCTGTTGCCACAAGGATTGCAGCGAGGCCGATCAGGCTGGTGATCAGCTCCTCCTGCCGGCCTGCGGAGTTGATCTTTTTCTCCCGTGCCATTGCAAATCTCTACCAGTGTTTTCGTCATAGACCACGACAGGTTGGGTGTCGATCAGTTGAAACACCTGCCTGATGCTGGAGCCGTTCGTTTCCGTTGGCGTCGTGATCGCCGTTGTTGGTGATCAGTCTTGGGATCGGTTCCTTTCGATGTTGTTCATTCGATGGTGTTCAGATGTGGTTTCACCATCAACGCCTC
>QCSN01000009.1 GCA_003211515.1 Synechococcus sp. AG-670-F04 | reverse complement strand
ATCCTTTCCCACACAATGCGCGCATGGGAAAAATACGAACAACCCATTCTGGTGAAGGCAAGCGACGCATAATCAATGCACCGTTAAAATTAACGGTATCGGATATTCTATTGACATCTGCCAAATATTCAGCTGCAAGGACCTTCTCGCTTTGAAGAGATTCAACATAGATCCAGGCAGAATCTGTGAAGCGATTTGTACTCATTAATTCTTGACGAACCTCATACCAATTCGGTGGTTCCTCTTCCGGGACCCACTGGCTTGAAGAATGACCAACCGTTGGAGTGATCATGAAAAGAATCCAGAAGAGGATATTGAATCTGGAACGATTAAAAAGAAGCAACTTAAAAAAGCCAATATCATCAATATAACAGGGTACGTACCATCAAAATAAAGAATCCTTTTCTAAGTTAAAAACTTTAGATCAGAAAGGCAAAACACAGGAATTCTTGGTGATTCTTGTTTTAAACCTGATTAGAGTCTTGACGAAGTATCGGTTCAAGCTCTTTCTCTTCAACACGTAATTCAGGCAATGGATCCTTTGCAGGTTGAACGATAATCAAGCGTTCTAAACTCTTGAGAGCGAAGAGAAGGATCGGCCACAAGAGACGTTCTGAAACAACAACGGTGGTGGCCAATACAACAGCGAGTGTGTCTAGGGCTCTATTTGACATCGCTGCCATGAATCATACGCAGATTATCCAGAATAAATTACACGATTTTTGGTGGCTTAACATGCTATGTCACGAAAGTAAGCAGCTTCTGATCAAAATTTGAATCTGGGCAAAGTGAAAACCAAGCAAAAACACTAATGAAATGTTTGGGGCTACACCATTGGCGAAGCAACATATAGTAGCAAAATCATAGAAAGCAGTTATGATGAGTTTAAATTCCTGACGTCATGAATCAAGAGCAAAAAGACAAATTAATGGAAGATATTCAGAGTAAATTTGCAGAGATGAAGCCAGAAATGGCATCGCAAATAATCCTCGCAGAGACTCTCAAGTTATGCAGGAATATCATGGACATGACAAAGCTTCCTGTTAATCCAAAGGTTCTTGATCTTTTATTGAGTCAAAACCTTATCGATCAATCTGAACATCAAAGACTGATGGAAATTTTAGATCCAAAATCAAAAATTTAGCGGGCAGAGCAGCATTAGCCTATCAAAAAAATTTAGGCAAAATTGACTTTAATCGCTACAATTGATCATATATAGCGATTCAGAAAAGATAGTGGTTCTGCCATCGTTTCAGAGAAACCGAGTATTCCAGTGTCAAAATAACTGTAGATGACATCATTCTCACGATTGAGAATGAATGTGGCACCACGTTGACAAAGCCATTGATAATTTGGAACATAAATGTTCCAGTGGGATATAACTTCTATCATGTTCTGTAAACGGACGGTCGCCAACTCAAATGGTCTTAAAAACTCATCTCCACCGATAAGATTAAACAGTGAATTGTGAATTCTTGATTGGGCACTGCGATCACCAATATACCCCCTTAAAACTTCTTTCAATGTTCCTGGAGAGCCAATACCAGCGCACATCAATAACAAATTAAACCATGGATTCAGTCCTGTTTTTAATCCCTCGTACAGACTGCAATCACGATGTAGTTTATTATTGGGTTCAACAACGACTTGGTCGCGAGGGAATCCTGTATAAACACAGAAGCGGTCAGCCCCCAAACAATCACCAATACCAATCAAAAGAACATTAATATCAGCCTGTCTTAGGCGATCTAAAGCTGGAACAAGAGCTTGAGCGTATTCGACAGAATCAAAATCTCCAAGTTGCCCACAGATAATAATAAGATTTTTTTGATAATCATTCGAGGAGGAATGCTTTGACAGGAATTCAAGCAGTGAAGTAGGGGCTAGCAAGTGATGCAAAGAAGCTGATTTTAATTTTAACCGATTCAGTATGAATGGCGCACCAATTTCAAACTCAATGCATCTTTGGACAAGAGAGAATACTAGATTTAGTATTTATAATCCACGAAGACAAACATGGCACATTGACGCCAAAGAAAAATACATACAGTCAAAAACTGGCTAGGGACAAGAAGTACATAAATTTCGTACGTCAAATACTAAAAGCATAATAATCAAACAGCGCTAATATTAAATCAGCTTTTTTCGATTATATTGACAGAAGAGGATCAACCGGAAAGGCTTTCACATGGAAGACAATTTGAAGAATGAGCCTTACAATCCAGACGACGAAAAGAGAGAAAATAAACAGGAGTAGGACATATCGAAGCTTTTTTGTCCAGATCACTGGTTGACCGAATATGGTTAGACCACAAAAGCCTAGAAGGGTGATAGCAATGGGCGGGCCCATAACGTGCCAATACAATGCCTCACCAAGTTGGCCGGTGAGGCTGTAAGAAATGGAACGTGTCAAGTAGCAACCAGGACATGGGAGGCCAGTTGCATGACGGATTGGACAAGACCAACCAGGCAACCATGAATAACGATCTCGTGCAACCAGGTAAAAAATGATCAAAGGGGTAGTCAACGAGATCCAACGACGTCGATAACCACGCGTTTGATGAGAATATTTTGGCCTCACAACTGCACAGGATGATCGACAGTGCATATGTTAGAGGTATGATCGTGAAAGTAGATTTAAATTGCATGAGTCGACATCAACCTATAGAGCATGTTAATCCCGCCCTAATCGTCGTCCTAACTATTATCACGTTCGGCCTGTATTCACTCTATCTACTTTACCGTTGGATCATTGCTCTCAATAATTTCAATCTTACTGACAAAAAGATGATGACACCAGGATGGGCAGTTATACTAACAATAATCACATTTGGAATCGCAGGAATTTATTTTCAATACGAAGTGGCTCGTCAGGCTCAAGCGATAGCAATGGAGGAACTCCCGAAAGGATTGTCACGATCCATGTCACTACGTCCACCAAGAAAACATCTCAAAGAGATTATCTTATACGGGAGCATCGCAAGTTTTGCTCTATTTATTGCCTCTTCAGGAATATTGTCTTTAATTGCTTTCATTTTTGACATTTGGTTGATTCTCGAAATACAAGCGGCCATGGAATACTGCTTCGGAGCAAGGCCAAATGATATGTAATGTTCTAGGTATCACTTTGATCAACAGAAGCTCGCCGGCGTTCAACTTGTACAAAAATCAACCAAGCCAAACTGGATAAACCACCGCCCAGCCAGTCATTACGCAGTAATTCAACAATGGCAATTGTGCTTGCCCCGATCCGAAGACCACGCAACAGGAGATCAGTGATGGGCGGTGTGCGCCGTTGCTTGGATTCCATTGGACTCATCAGAACATCAAACCTGCAGTAAGCCCATGATCACAATTGATCAGATCCTCTCACGGGAGAGCAGCTCCCGTCGACAAGGCAGTGGTATCAGATCATCTGACCTGAACGGCGTCTGGTTGCTCGTGCAAAACTGGACCCGGGAAGGGGCATTGCCACCTCCTGGAACAAGTCCTCTGTTGCGTTTGGTTGGCGCACAACTTCAACTGCAAACCCAGGACAACATCCTGAAAATCTGCAATCAGGTTTGCTTGGGGAGTCTGAAGTTGCGCTTTGAGGGAAAAGCCGAACTTAAAGGTGACAGACCGCTTTTGTTGTTTCGGTTTTCGACGCTGGTGTTGAATTTTGGTTCCATAACCCTGCTAAGAAAGGTGTTACCTGAACCATCAGCAAACAGAACCCCCTTTTTTGCTCTGATCGACCTGAATCGCCAAGATGGGAGTGATTGGCTTGCCGCAAGGGGACGGGGAGGTGGAGTGGCTCTATGGAAACGATTGGAGACGACAGAACAGTGAAAGCTGAAGTGGCCTTGGCCGTGCTCGAACGCGATGATTGCTGGTTGCTGCAGCTCCGTGATGATGATGAAAAAATCGTGTACCCGGGGCAATGGGGGTTGTTTGGTGGTCACCTGGAGCCAGGTGAACGGCCAGCTGATGCAGTGACTCGGGAATTGAACGAAGAGATCGGCTGGAATCCACCTGGCCCCCTGCGGCACTGGTTTAGCCACGACGGTGGTGATCGAATAGCACACATCTTTCTGGGAAAACTGAGTGTTTCAATCTCAGAGCTATGCCTGCAAGAAGGCCAAGAGATCCAACTCGTCACTCTTGAACAGATTCGTCAAGGGAAGATCTGGAGCCATGTGTGTCAAGAAACAAGACCTATTGTCATTGGTCTAAAGATCGTTCTTGAACGCTGGATGGAAGGATTAAATGAATAATCAGATCTGGTTTGAGGCATTAAATGTTGAGATTAAATTTGAACGACGCTTTTTTTTCGAGAATCTAACCCTCAGTTTACGACTGGGTGAATCCACAGCTGTACTAGGCCCCAACGGTGCAGGAAAAAGCACTCTCGCAAAACTGATTAACCGGAATCTGTACCCCCTTGTTAAACCAGACAGCCACCTGAAGTTGTTTGGTGAAGAAGTTATCAATCTCTGGCAGTTGCGACAAAGAATCGGCACCTTGACCACTGATATGGAAAGTCGATTCCATCCAAAAACAACAGGGATTGACATTGTCTTGAGTGCCTTTTTTGGTGCTACGCGTTTGGGACGAGACCAAGTTCCAAATCACCAACAGCTAGGATCTGTTGTAACGTTACTAAATAGGCTGAATCTAGATTCAATTAAAGAAGAACCTTTTGGTGAACTTTCAGACGGTCAACGTCGTCGATTGATGTTGGCTAGAGCAGTAGTGCATCAACCAGAGGTTCTGGTTTTGGACGAACCAACACGGGCCCTGGATCTTCAGGCATGCCACCAACTCCTGATAAATTTACAGGAGCTGTGTCGAGAAGGGACAACTCTTCTGCTAATTACCCATCGAATTGATGCCATCTTGCCCGAAATCGAACGGGTGGTTTTCATCAAGAAAGGAAAGATTATTAATGATGGACCTGCCGGGGAATTATTACGTGACAAACCTCTCAGCGACTTATACGAAACACCTTTATCCGTAGTGCATCATCAGGGATTTCATCAGGTTTTGCCCAACCGTATCAGCTCTGTGTGATGCCCAGGCTCCTCAAGACATTAAGCCATGAGAACTTCGAAGTATTCCATGACGTGGAGCAAATAGAAATGCAAAAATGAATTGCGCTGTTTGCACGAGCACGATGCAGCCAGCGGTTGAGCTATCGGTCCAATAGCTGACAAATACGCCCAAGACACTTGAAAGAACACTACTCAAAATTGCTAGAACGGTCATCCGATCAAAACGGTCCGTCAGGAGATATGCCGTAGCGCCTGGGGTAACCAACATCGCAACAACCAAGATGATCCCCACTGTCTGTAGCCCGACAACTGCTGCCAAGGACATCAGGCCTAGCAAGAGGTAATGCAAGAACCCTGTGTTGATACCAATCGAACGGGCATGAGTTGGATCAAAACAAAACAACATCAGGTCCCTTCGGAACACGAGGAGAGATACAACCACCAAAGCAGATATAATCAAGGTTTGATGAATATCTGATGCGGAAATTCCTAAGACATTTCCGAATAAAATATGCGTGAGATCAATGTTGCTTCGTGTCTTGGAAACCATGACTAGACCGAGAGCAAAAAAACCAGTAAACACAAGACCAATTACGGTATCTTCCTTCACCCGTGATTTCTGTTTAACAAAACCGATAGCCGCCACTGAACCAACGCCAAAAACAAAGGCGCCCAACGAAAAAGGCAAGCCAAGTCCATAGGCAAGAACAACTCCGGGAAGAACTGCATGGGAAACCGCATCACCCATGAGAGCCCAACCCTTGAGCGTCAGATAACAAGAAAGCAAGCCGCAGACGCCGCCAACAAGGGAACTGACAAGCAGTGCCCGAACCATGAATCCATGACTGAGAGGCTCTAACAACCAATCCATAACAATGGTCTTTGACCAAAGCCTCGCTCAACAAAGATCATCCCACGGCAGCACGGAAGCCACGCCAAACCATTCAGTCAGCCAAGACGGTCAGTTCAAGACGCTTTGAAATCGCTCAGGTCGTCGTGATTGCACGCATCCAAACAGGACATTTGAGCCATCTGATCGGATGGCGTGACCGTCTTTGCTAACGGAACAGCGGCGATGCATGAAAAATGTCGCAGCGCTGTGGAAGGACATCAAGTGGAAGGACATCAAAACGTCTTCGCCAATCATTCGATGACAGCAGCTACCCCTTCCTTAGAAGGGACTCTTAAGCCATGAAGCCTTAGTGCAGGAACAGCACCTGCTGCACGACACTCAGTTCACGACAACCATGGGACCCATCACTTGAAATCCACAAGAGATCAGCCGTGATTCAGAACTGGTGATCTGAAACAGGCGATGGGGAGAAGCAGAGAAAACATCTGTTGAAGACCTTCAATCCAGTGCATCGCGATGGAATGGGAAGGATTGTGATCATTCAGACAAAAGAACTGCTACAGAAGAGCCAGTTTTCAACATCCTGTTTCGCGTGCCGCGTGCAACGCTCCTCACTGCTCGACCATCGCTGAGACGGCTACCGACACGAGCCAGCCGAATCGTTCAGGCTGGGCTGCGACGTCTTCTGCCGGTCGTGTTCGCCGGGCAACGGTTAAGACGTGACACCAGAGCAGCCGCATCAGATCTGCTCGAGCAAATTGCTGCGAGTCGAAGGGGGGAATGCAATCTCTTAATTGCGTTCCGTCATCCCAGTCCCCGTGATCCACTAGTTCTGGCGGACCTGTTCTGGAATGCCCTGCCGAGCGAAGCACGTCGGCAGGGGCGGATCGATCAGAAGCCTGTTCAATTGCGATTTCTGTATGACCGTGGGATCCCAATTTGGGCTGGACCGATCATTGGATGGTTGCTGCAGCGCAGCGGAGGCATCGCCATCCATCGTGGACGACTGGATCGTCCTGCCCTGAAACAGGCGCGTGAAACACTCAGCCAAGGGCGGTATCCGCTGGTGGTGGCTCCAGAGGGCGCCACCAACAATCTTTCGGAGGAGATGGCGCCTCTGGAGCCAGGGGTAGCGCAACTAGCCTTCTGGGCAGCCACTGATATGGAAGCTTGTCAGGACCGGCGGGATGTCCATGTCGTTCCTGTCGGCGTTCGCTACGGCTGGCGCCGACCAAATTGGTCCCACATTGATGCGAGGCTTGAAGGTCTCGAAGTCCACCTCGGACTCAATCGAGACCCCTCAAAGGGTCGTCGCGATCGATTGTTGGAGATTGGAATGACCCTGCTCGCAGCCCTGGAACAACTGGAACGAATCAAACCGGTTGCCGATCAGTCGATGGCCGATCGAATCGAGGACTATCGGCTGCATGGATTGCGTAAGGGCGAAAGCCATTTCGGGCTCAGGGCGAGTGGAACTCTCCAGGAACGCTGCCGTCGGATTGAGCAAGCAGGTTGGGATCGGATTTACAGGGAGAATCTCGACCAACTCTCAGCGCTGGATCGCAGCCTGGCCGATTGGGAAGCCAGGGAAGCCGATCAGCAGCTGACTCACATGCGTCTTGTGGAGCACTTCACAAGCATCAGCGGGCATTACATCAAGGATCAACCCAGTTTCGATCGATTTGCAGAAATGGTGGAATTACTGGAAGAAGCGATTGGATGGATTGAAGACAAACCCTGGAAAGGGAAACCATCGTTTGGACCTCAACGAGTAGTGATCACCGTTGCAAAACCGATTGCCGTACGGCAACGTCTTGATGAATACAAAAATAATCGGCGTGAGGCTGTGCAACAACTCACCGTAGATTTGCAACGTGACTTAGAGAGATTGATGTCCACAGACATTCCTAAAACACACGTTTCGGATTAATGCTTCTTGCGTATTTGTTTTGCTTGGTTTCCGGTGGCATTCTGATCACACTGAGCCTGACGAGTGATTCAGGATTCGACAGTGACGGAGCAGGCGGGCAACTGACGCTGTTGTTCAGCACACCCTTCTGGTCTTTCAGTCTTTGCAGCTTCGGTCTCTTTGGGTTGTTGGCAACGCTTCTTGCACCATCCCAATCACACATTGCTGTAGTAGCTGGTTTTGCAGGACTGGTCATGGGGTGGGGAGCAGCGCAACTGCTGCGGCTCATTGGGAAACGCAATGTGGATAGCCTTGTCAGAGCTGAGGATCTCATTGGGCACGAAGCACGCGTAACCCTCGCAATCGGAGCGGATGCAAGAGGTTTTGTTGAACTGAATGTCAAAGGCAGCCTGATCCGGCGCCCAGCTCGCAGTTGTCAAGGAGCCATTCCGCAAGGCACCCAAGTTGTTGTTCTTACATGCGAAGGTCACACCCTGACCGTGGAACAACTTTAAATCGAAAAGTATCTGGAGCATAACGAACTCGTTCTATGTTTTATGTGTATCAATGAAAGAAATAATTAATCACATTGTGAAGACGGTTCCATTGATACAAACGCAGTCATCGACTCCAGCCTTCCTATCCAATCGGGAGAATCAAAACAGTGAGGTGGTCATAGCGGGTGCGGCCACTGTTGTCGTCAGCATTGTGGTGCTAACGATAATTTGCCGTTGGATGATCAGAATTTGCCGACCCAATGAAATGTTGGTGGTGACAGGTTCAAAATCGCGCCAGCAAGATCAAGGTGTTAGTGGCTATCGCGTCGTCGCCAACGGAGGCTGGACCTTCGTGAAGCCAATCCTGGAAACAGCACGGCGGATGGACGTCACTCTCCTGCCAGTTGTCGTTGAAGTCAACAATGCATATTCCCATGGAGGAACACCACTAAACATTCAAGCGATCGCCAATGTAAAAGTCAGTACAGATCCTGAAATACGCAACAATGCGATTGAGAGATTTCTTGGTCATGACCCCATGGAAATCGTGCAGGTTGCCAAGGAAAATCTTGAAGGAAACCTGCGCAGTGTTCTAGCTCAATTGACACCCGAGCAAGTGAATGAAGATCGGCTCAAGTTTGCGGAACAAATTGCTGACGATGTTGGTGCTGACATGCGACGACTTGGCCTTCAACTGGATACATTAAAGATTCAAAGTGTATTTGACGATGTTGACTACCTGAATTCAATCAGTCGACGACGCGTTGCACAAATTGTACGAGATGCTGAAATCGCGGAAGCAGAAGCGATCGGACAAGCTGAGCGCGTTGAAGCAGAAATGGAAGAGGTGGCCGAAGTTGTTCGAACGGAAGCAGAAACAGTTGTGATTCAGAAGGACAACGACGTCAGAACAAAAGTGGCAGAAATGGAAAAAGAGGCTCGATCGGAAGAAGAGCGGACGGAAGCGGCAGAACTCGAAGCCAGGGCTCGTGCCGAACAACAATTGCAAAAAGTACGTGCAGAACTGGAACGTCTGCGCCTTAAGGCTGAACAGATCTTGCCCGCCCAAGCCAGTCAAAAGGCTAAAGAATTGAGAGCGCGCGGACGGGCGGCGGCCACGGCGGAGGATGTCAAAGCCAGTGCACAGGTCAATGATCTTCTGACGCAAGTTTGGGAGGATGCTGGTAGCACCGCAGAATTGGTATTTTTACTGCAGCAAATTGAAATGGTCCTCAGCCAGGCCACCCGTCTACCAGGACGGTTGACATTGAAAAAAATCACAGCACTGGATGGTAACAATGCTGAGACACTGGCCAATCTTGTGGCCTTGAATCACGTGGTGGTTCGACAATTCTTCGAGCAGGTCAACGAGATCCTTGGGATCGACTTGCTTGGCACTTTAACCTCAACTGGAGATCATTGATGTTTGTAGCACTTGGCCTCACTGGAGCCGCAGGAATCTGGGTTTTTGTCTCATTATTGAGACAACTTTATTACATATGTCAGCCCAGTGAAGTGCTGATCTTTGCCGGACTCAGACGAACAACAAGCAGTGGAAAACGCGTAGGGTACAGAACAGTTCGTGGTGGGAGTGCGTTAAGAATTCCAGTTTTGGAAGAGGTTATGCGACTCGACTTAAGCAATAAAATTATTGATCTGCAAGTCACCAATGCATACTCAAAAGGTGGAGTCCCCTTAAATGTATCTGGTGTTGCAAACATCAAGATCAGTGGAGAAGAACCAGGAATTGACAATGCCGTTGAACGATTGATCGGAAAAACCCAGGAGGAGGTATGTCACATAGCGAAGGAAACGTTGGAAGGCAATTTGCGTGGGGTCATGGCCAGCCTCACACCTGAACAACTCAACGAAGACAAGGTGACATTTGCCCGAACATTGCTCGATGAAGCAGAGGACGATCTTCAGAAGTTAGGACTTGTCCTGGACACACTCCAGATACAGAATATTTCGGATGATGTGCGCTATCTGGATTCGATTGGCCGCAAGCAGCTGGTGGAATTGAAGCGAGATTCTAGAATAGCTGAAGCCGAAGCAACGTCACAATCAGCAGTCAAGCAAGCAGAGAACGGACGCATCACTGCCTTGAGAAGACTCGACAAAGAGCTTGCAATTGCAACAGCCAATGCAGAGAAAAGAAAAAAGGACGCCCTCACTCGAAGAACAGCTTTGGTTGCAGAAGTTCAAGCAAAAGTAGGAGCAGATTTGGCCAGGGCAAAAGCTGAATTGCCAGTGCAAGAGGAAAGAATCAAGCAGGTAATGCAACAGCTGGAAGCAGATGTAATCGCACCTGCAGAATCTGAATGCGAAACGATGATTGCAGATGCCAAAGGTGAAGCGGCCACGATCGTTGAAGAAGGTCGGTCACAGGCAGAGGGATTGCAAGAACTTGTGGAGTCCCTGAAACGTTCAGGAGATGATGCAAAAAGGCTATTCCTGCTGCAAAAACTGGAGCCATTGCTCAAAATGTTGAGCGAAACGGTGAAACCGATCGAAGTTGAAGAAGTCACATTGATCGGTGAGCGGGAAGGACAGGTCAACCTGTCGTTAGCCACATTGTTGAGACAGTTGCAGGACAGCACAGGCATCCGGCTGCTTCAGGGGCAATCCGATGAAACCAGCCCCGAATAAGCCACTGGTTGCCAACATCAATTGTAAAATAAAGAAAAATGAGCAAAGCGTCAAAGCTTATCAAACGCCTCGACAAGGTATTGAAATCACATGCAAGTTTTGGTGACAATCCAGACGACTTCATTGAACAGATCATGTCTGAACTGGACGGTGACTTTACCGAACTTATAAGAAAATCAAAGCCGGAACATTGGGCCGAAATTTATGTTGAACGCGATCGAGCAAGAATCAAGCAAGTCATCCTTAACCACATGATGTCAAAAGGGTCAGGTTAATGGTCGGAGGAGCTGTTGCCCTTAAGCAAATCAGGTGGCAATCCTCCAAAAGTCATCGCCAGGTTTTCAGGAGTAAAGACTTCTGATGTTTCTCCATAAGCAAGGATGGTTTTATTAATCAAAACAACAACATCGCAAAAGTCCCGCACATGGCTCAAATCGTGCGTCGAAATCAAAATGGTTCTGCCTTGGTCACGAAATTGAAGAAATAGCTGCGCCATCAGTTTCTCGGTCCTTATGTCAACACCATTAAATGGTTCATCCATGAGAAGAACATCGGCGCGCTGAGCGATGGCGCGTGCTAAAAAAGCTCGCTTGCGTTGACCAGCAGAAAGAACAGCAATGGGCTTGCTGGCAAAATCCAACAAATCAACACGCTCAAGAGCATCCTTCACTGCAACGCGATCAGATTCCCTTGCAATTCTTAAAAGATTCATCAAACCATACCGACCCATCATGACAACATCCCAGACCGAGACGGGGAACTGAGGATCGATTCCCTCATTTTGTGGAACATAAGCAACGGATTGATGACGTTGAGCCTCATGCACAGTCAAACCATTGACACGAATTCGGCCTCGAACTGGCCTCACAAATCCAGTCAATGCCCTAAAAAGTGTTGATTTACCGGCACCATTCATCCCCACTAAACCACAAATGCGACCAGCCGGCAGATTAAGAGTCGCATCGTAAAGTGCAACAGTTCCGTTGTACTCAACGCAAACTCTGTCGGCCTCAACGCGCATAAACAACCTTTGTATAGATCAATTTTAACACCTCAAGAAACCAAGAGCCCAAACAACAGGGAATCAATCACAGCAGATCCTACAAGACTTGGCAAACAACAATGACTTTGTTCAAGCATCAACTGGACCAGTCCTATGCCCCCCGGGAACGGGAGACCATGAACAATAGAGAAATCAAATCAAAAGCCATGGAATACAAGTTGGCGGACAACAACGAAGGAAAAGGCACTGTAAATAGAAACAAGTGAGTTCTCGCAAGTAAACAAGTACCAAAACGCCTTGATCAAGACCGGGACCTATAAAAGTTGACAAAAAGTCAAATCAGTCAAGCACAGTAGAGGGAGAGAACTCGACTAAGGCCAACAACACTCAGCATAGAACAACGATCCAAACGAAGCCAATTAGCTAGAATAAAAAAGACATAATGGCAATACAAAAACTGAACCGACTTGTCCTATTCACGGCTAAAGCCAACAGAGTTGAATCAAAATATCGATATACTGCTAAAAAAGGCGACCCAATCGAGCTTAAGCAGAAGAAAACTTACTCTCCTGCTAAGGTACGGGTGAACTCAATCCTTTGACTAGCATCTCAACATTGTGTTGCTGTAAATCAAGTAAGGTAGGAGCTGGACCATTCTCACCGGAAAGTGAATCGACATAAAATATACCTCCGAAATTTGCACCTGAAGCAGCTGCTACCTCGCGTTGAGCTTTATCACTAACCGTACTTTCGCAAAAGATAGTCGGAACTTTTCGCTGACGTATTGTATCAATCAGTTTGGTCATCCGTCGGGGTGTGGCCTGACTTTCAGCATTGACAGGCCACAAATAAGCCTCTTCCAAACCATAATCCTGTGCAAGGTAACTGAATGCTCCTTCACAACTGACAAGCATTCTGCGTTGCTTAGGAATCTCAGACAACGATTTTGTGAGCGCCTGATCAAGCTGTCGTAACTTCTCCTTGTAAGCATTGCCGTTGCGCAAATAAGCATCAGCACCTTCGGGATCCAATCGTGAAAATGCGTCGACAAGACGATCCACATAGGCCATTGTCCGCTTCGGAGACATCCATGCGTGGGGATTTGGCTTTCCGGCATAAACGTCCTCTTCGATCAGAAGAGGTTGCATGCCATCCGACAAGGTCACGGTGGGGACATGGTTGACAGAGGATGTGAAACGCTTGAACCACAACTCGAGACCAAGACCGTTTTCAACAATCAAATCAGCATCAACTGCCTGCTCTAGATCACTAGGGGTGGGTTGATAGCCATGGATCTCTGCACCGGGCTTAACGATGGAACGCACCCGAAGACGATCACCCGCAACATTGCGAGCTAAATCAGCGAGGACTGTGAACGTTGTCAGAACCTCAGGTCGTTCGTCCTTCTGCTCCTTAGCAGAATCCGACTGTTGACACCCTGTAAGAAGCAACGACCCCAGTAGCAATGCACTGGCGAGATGCGGAGTGATTGAACTGAACTTGAAAAGTTTCGAGGATTGGCATAACCCCTTGATCTGAAAGGGATTGAGACGAGGCAAGGGTTTGAGGGATGTTGGGTTGGTGTAGAGATGGGAGGCTGAGTTGGGCGCCTTCACCTTCACTACAATTCAGCCTACCGGCGAGCGATTCGATGGAGCGACAAGCGGCCCTGTGACAAACGAAGACAAGCTGGAGACTCCACTTGGTCAGGCTGGTGTTTGTTGACGATGTCCCTGTGATTGCTGCCTCATGCTCTGAACTGCTTCGCTCAAGATTGCACTGACTACAAAAATAGAATAGTCAAGAGGAGGTAAATTATTAAGCAAATAATGCATTGCAAGGACAAATCAAGGTACCCCGATCGACTACCAGCAAATAGTGCAAAAATTTGGCATCGATTTCGATTCTGAGTTGCAGAAGAAATTCATTCATGGTTGGTACCTATGGCAGCCATTGGAACCCCAAAAAACAGACCCCAAAAACTGCGTAACGCAAAACACACTTTGATCCAACGAGAAGAATCTCACAGGCTATTCTTACGAAAATAAGACAATTTCGACAGTGGATCTATGATCATACTTATATGTTCAAGGGAGATACATGATTGATACAGCCCAGACAAGCTGCAAAGAGAAGTTGAAGCAGTTCTCTCAGACAGAAATATTGACATATTCATTCGCGGAGGTAGTGTTGTTGCAGTATAGTGCTAATAAGCATGATAGTCATGAGAATTATTATTGCAGTCTTCGCATTATTTTTATTGGCACCACAAGCCAAGGCGCAGACGAATCAACAACTTTTCGAAGAACGCTTGATATCATTAACCGTCTACGAATTCCTGGAGAAACGTGATGCCAACACACCAGAACAAAGAGCGCTAGCAATAAAAGAGGGTTGCGCCACTGGCGAGTTGGGCGGTGATGACTGCTTCAAATATACTGAACGTCGTTGATGTTGGCGAGCAAAAGAAAACGACAGTCACTACTTTATTCAACCATAAAAATCTTAACGATAGACATTACCCAGACGCACATTCTTCAAAACGAGACCTGCCCCCTACGGTCTAATCATCTGTACAAACCCGGGTAACACCATAACAAATGAATGGTCAAACCATGAGGAGATTCACGTTTAAATCGAAATAAAAAGACTCACACAGATGTTCGGCAATTGATTGTTACTGCCAAGAATTGACTTAAAAAGCAAGGCATAGATCGATGAAAATAGGAATCTTTAAGTAATTAACGAGGTCGCTCAAGAGTAAAGTCAAGAACGGTAAGAGATTTCACCGCTTTACCCTCGTCTCCAAAAACATGTCTGCAACTGATTGGTTGCAAAGATGAGTCAATTTCACTTTATTTAGACCGGTACGTTTCAATGTGAGAGGTTAAATATTGATACTGATATAGATTAAGATTCCGGTCTACTAGTTCGCTAAGAATCGAAATCGTAAAAGGTCAGTCAGATCTTTACTTTACCTCGGATCTATCTGAACATTCAGGCATACTATCCAACAAACATGTGGAGTGGATGACTTCACTTCATGCATTGAAGCTTGGCTGGGACGATTTCAACAAGAACAGTTGAGAATCATAGTGGGCGACATATCCCTCTTCGAAGTTAGCCGAGACATAACCTTAAGAAGTCATTGCCTAAGCATCGGTGCGACCTCAGAAAAGTCTCATGATTCACTCTTATTGTTGATCTATAGGTTCTGGTGACCTCGAAACAATTTATAACGTTATTCTACCAAGACGCAAAAGGCTTGGGGCATGGTCCGATGGTGTTGCTGGAGTCATGAAAAGAGAAAAGATGATGTTGACCCTTGAAACCCCGTATAGCTGTGTTGATGGAGACCTTGTAAACCGTTATAAGGAGCTGACGTAGGGATATGAAAGGAGGTAGAGAAATTAAGATAGACGTGTTAGATCAAGAGAAATGTTCAAATTTATAGCTGCTCTTGGTGCGCTTCTTCTCTCATTTGGACCGATACAAGTATCAGCTGCACCTCAACAGGGAAAGAATCCTGTGACGATGGATGAAATCGATCAATTCTGCACATCAGAAAACCGAATGTGCAATGCTTTTATAGAATCAGACATGATCTTGCATGAAGTCGAATATAGTATTGCCAGCTATTGCCACCTGAAAAAGAAAAATTTGTTGACACCTGAGGGGGTAACTCTAGGTGCGGAAATACTATACGACTTCAATGAATTGCCAACATGGCCGGAATATTTGGACGCGAATGCAATTAAGTTCGCAACAAAAGGAGGAATACTTCAGGGCAGGGCCGATTATCCTGATTGTCTTGATTGGAGTAAATTTACCATACTTCCTTGATCAACGAATCGCAAAGCCAGATCAGAACAAGAAAGGAAATACTTAAAAAATACAAGATTAGGGAGCTTTTACAAAATTATTTTGAGTTTTTAGTGAGCAGCTTCAATCAAAGCCAATCAACAACCAAATAATTTGAATTTTTGCGAATCCAGCGACGAAGCAGTCAAGGAATGAACTTCAACTAAATTTTCAGGTTGGGTTGGATCATTGAATGTCCAAGTTGAATAATACAATATGACAAACTTATTATCCATATCGCTAACAATATGACAAACCTTTCCAATCTTTCAGCGGCTGACTGGCCAGAACTAACACCTTACTAAAAAAAAGCCACATCTCCAGATCGGGGAATTCAGTTGATTTTCATTCGTACCAACCATTAATACTGACAACTTAGCCAAACAAATAGATCAAATGTACGCAAACTTGTCGTGATAGGTCCATCTGTCGGGAGATCGTGTTAAGTTGTTTCTGCCGAATCAAGATGAAACTCTTTTACCTCCTTCCTCCTTTAAAACGTTAGTGTAAGAAAGCTGGGCTGTCATATCGTAAGGATTGCCACAACAATACTCATTAGAAGTAATGCGGGAGAATAAACGGTCAGCAGGCCTTGATACGTTGTACAAAAACAAGTGACGATGTGAAATGCCCCGCATCATCACCACATACACCACAATTCAAAGCGATCTGCACAACATGCTTTCCCCAGAACAATGCCTTGGTTGATCAACGAAGACGATCGACAATCCCTGATTGCGCTGGGATGCCTAGCGCTATTGATCGTTGCGATCCGTTTCTGGCAGTTTGCAATCATCGCCGGTGGTTTGGGCCTCCTGTTGTGGATCCTGAAAATGCAGGTGCGGCGGGCGAACCATCGTCTTCTGAAGCGCTATGTGGAACAAGCCCAGACTCGGCATAGCCTTTCAGTGGTGTCTGTGGAAGGAATCTTTCATCAGGTGCAGAAGATTCAGGTCATACAAGAGGCGAATCAGCTGAAACTCGAAATGATCACCAGATGCCTAAAAGGTGAGGGAAACCACATTCGCTCTGAAGAAGAGCACATCGCACTCTGGAAGGGTCACTCTGGGATTCCGCAGCAATCAGTGAGTCTGTTGCTGACACGCCAATCCATACAGATCATCAGTCCCATTGCAGTCGAAGCGACCGCATTAAAGACAGCATTAGATTGTCTTAACGAATTACGATGGTGTTACGACGCATGGATGAAGCTGGAAACAATGCAACAGGCAGCGATATCAACCCTTGACAAGGCAAAAGACAATCCACTTCTTGAACATGCAATCCCCTCATTACAGAAAGCTCTCCTGACATTCAAATCTGAAGAGAAGAAAATACGAAAAAACCAAGAAGAAACAGGCAAGATGTTAAAGCAATTAGCCGATTTCCTATCAATCCCAGAAAGTCTACGTCCAATCCTATCGGTGGATCTGCGTGATTGGAATCCAGAGATAAGATTAAAAGAATTGGAACAATCTTTTAATGATGTCATCCTCCTCAATGACAGCTTCGTCGAATTGAATCGAAACATCTTCTAGGATGTTCGCAGATAGTGCCACAACGTGCGAAAAAAAGAAAGGGCCATCGTGATCATGCAGAGACTTGATCAGCATTACCCGGAGACGCCTGTTCCCCTCGACCATCAAGATCCATTCACCTTGCTGATCGCTGTTCTATTGAGCGCGCAATGCACAGACAAAAAAGTCAACGAAGTGACGCCAAAACTTTTTGCGGCAGGCCCCGACCCGCAAACAATGGCATCATTGGAGGAAGCAGAGATCTTGTCTTTTATTCGCCAATTGGGATTAGCAAAGACAAAAGCAAAAAACATCAAAAAGCTCGCACAACTTTTAATCGAGAGACACGAAGGGGATGTCCCACAAAGTTTTGAAGCTTTGGAAGCACTCCCAGGGGTAGGTCACAAGACAGCAAGCGTGGTCATGTCTCAAGCCTTTGGTGTGCCAGCGTTTCCGGTCGACACTCATATTCATCGGTTGGCTCAGCGTTGGGGACTCAGTAATGGCGACAATGTGAAGCAAACCGAACGCGATCTGAAAGCACTTTTTCCAAAGGAGAACTGGAATAAGCTGCATCTTCAGATTATCTTCTATGGACGTGAATTTTGCACTGCAAGAGGATGTAATGGAAAAATCTGCCCGCTTTGTCGTGAACTTTACCCAAATCGTCGTCGACCAATTTTAACAAAAAAACCTTAATCAACGCGCAAATTATCGTCACCACGCTTCGTTAGCAAGACCACATCTGATTAAGAATCGCAATTTTAAATTTAGAAATCACTTACGGGCTATTTTTACATTTAAGAGAGAAAAAGTATGATCATAATTTCTTGATAACTTTTTAAGTATACGACTTCTATCCCAACAAATTTGCTTAGGCTTTAGACTGCCCAAGCGTTTTTCAACAGCTACTTCATGTTACACCATCAATTGACGAAGATCAATAAGCCAATTTTAAAAGAGCAACTTAGTTTTAAAAATCAATACAAATATACGACCTACCAACGAAGCATTAATGCGGCATTAAACTTTATAAAATCCATGGGCCATGGAGTCAGCCGTAGAAAATTAACATATATTTTATCCGATCGATTAAAGCCGAACAGAGCGGCAACGTCATCTGAGTACAATTCAACATCCCTTGACACTTTGCTACTAATAAAAGACAGATAACTGCCACAGCTAAACCCAATTAAAACCAACTAGTCTCTCAAAAGATAAAAACATGTAATCACTCCTTACAACAATCGCACCATATTAAGACCAATGAAAACTCTTGGATCACGCAGCAGTACACATCCAAGTTAAAGCAAACAGAAAAAATATTCAACAAGGCTATTCATTGCCAATGCCAATTCTCGATGCTATCGCTATATTAATAAAATAACTGTTCTGCTTATGCAAACAACCAATTACTCTTCGGTAGAGAAGTGTAATATGGAGAAGAATTCAAGCAGAGGCTGACATTCAGTGAGAATCGGATTGATCATGAAGAGCCCTTCTACGCTTTTCTTCATTGATGGAATCAGTAAATCCAGCCGAAACAATTCCAATTGGTATCGCAATGACGGCGATACCACTAATTGCAGCTAGCGATGCAACAATCTTTCCCATCGTTGTTATCGGTGTGGCATCACCGTAACCAACGGTTGTGACTGTAATGATCGACCACCAGAGACAGCGTGGAATCGAACCAAATTCTTCAGGTTGCACATTTCCCTCGACTAAATACATCAAGATGCTACTTACACTAATAACAACAGCACTGTAGACAGCAGAAATCCCAAGTTCTTCTTTCTTAGATGCAATCGCATGGTGGAAATACATCATACTGTCTCGAAAGCGCTTGGAACGAGCGATACGACCAATTCGTACAAGACGAATTACTCTCAGAAGGTACAATTCCGGGCTAACAGTGCCCAAAATTGTAGGAAGAATCGCCAACAAATCTAGTAAAGCCGTTGGTGTAGCGGCAAAATGAAGGGAGCCTTTTATACCTCTACTTGCCCCAGGCCTGAGCGGTGCAATCCACAAACGGGCGAGATATTCTAATAGAAACAATAGAGCAATGGCATAATCTAGATTTCTTAAAAGATCCACATTATCCCTACGAATTGTAGGCTCAGTTGCTACTATAGCGAGTAAAATTGAAAAAATAATAAGAACAAGAATACCCTTCGCCAGTGGTGTAGAACGTCCACCGATGCAGTCCTGACCAAACAGCACAAGGAGTTTGCCGCGCAACTTGCTGACCATCACAACGACGCTGGTTGGTCACATTGTGTGGTTTGTTCATGCGCGATGCCAGTTGATTTCCTAACCCTGAAATAACCGTCTTACGCCACCGCCAGCATGAACCTCATCCGACATGATCAAGGGGCTCAGATTGTGTCCACAGACAGGAGGCAACAGCAACAGAGATCCCTACCCACCAACGTGGGGCGTCACACGGCCCTGCTCAACTTGTGAAGGCAGGGAGCAGCAGGCTTATGGAGTCAGGCGATAGATTTCTAAGAACCTGTGTTGACCACCGTCTCTGGCGACGATTTGATCCAAATCTTCCCAAATCTCCCTTCCGAAGCCACTACGACTTGCTCTGGATATGTTGCAATTGAACGTTTTTAGTACCCATGGACAAAATTTCGACAACGATCGTCACAGATGATTCTGACGTCAGCACATTCAGCTGGTGGGGTTGCAGCAAGTAGTACGACCAATGTTGGGAGAGAACCAACAAGGCTGATAAGAAAAAAGCCAAAAACGTCTCGACGTTCATGAATGGGCGAAGCGGTAACGACAAACTCACTGGTGGAAGTAAAAATGACAAACTTGAAGGGAACGATGGGAAAGACAAACTAGATGGTGGCAGTGGAAATGATGAACTTGAGGGAGGAAATGGTCATGACACCCTGATCGGAGGAAATGGAAATGACAAATTTGAAGATGATGAAGGAAAGAATGTGTTCACCGTCGGAAGAGGTGATGAACTTTTCATCATTGATGATGACGAGGACGGCTTTGTCAAAATCACTGATTTCAACTCCAAAGAAGATAAACTCCAGATTGATGACGACTACAAGAAGTTTGAAGATATGAGCATGAATCTTAAGGGTGGAAACTTGCAGATTCGCTTGGATGGGGAATATGTTGCCGAACTGATTGGAATCACAAAACCACTCACCAACTCGATGATTGTTTGGGATTAATCCCAAGTTGTTTCAATCCTTCTAAATGGCCGGCCTTGTCATCTTGCTTTATTGCACGAATGATAAGATAAAAATCTTTCCGAACAACCAGCACACAACAAGCACCAAATACTGCCAATAACAATACTATCTCCTTGCAGCAAACCGCTGATTAAAGAAAATTTAAGCTGCAATATTCTTGCAGCACTCACGCCAAGAAGTAAATTAAAGCCAGCACAAAGAACGGTGTAAAATTAAATTCCGTCTTCCCTCTTAGCATCAAAGTTTTTGAGAATATTTGACCATTGAAATCCAGACTTCCAGCCAGTGCATCAAGGCAAACTGCTGCCCTATTTAGCTTGACTGATTCTTTTTAAACCCCCTCAGGAAAGTTTCTTTTAGGCTAAGGATGTGGATCAGTTCAATCAGTACACCATTCATATCACCCGTCTCCGACAGTCATTGTGTTGTGAATATTTTAGAGGACAACGCAAACCAAGATCACACAAAAAATGTATTTTCAACTAAATGGGTAAAGCCGATCGCAGTTTTTTTTACTTTATCTCTAATTTCAAGCTGGAGTTGATTCGGAACTCATTGGTTGATCAGCAGCTCCAGGGATCAAGGACCAGTTTGTTTCTGTTGCCCAAAGCCCCCAGATCGCCATTGCTCTCAGGTAATGACATGCTCGGTATGTATTGACAGCGGTGATGGCTTCTGGTGTGCGGAATTGCAACCCACCGGAATAAACCTGATCGACAACGGCTGAACAAATCGCTTCAGCCGTTTTCTTCTCTCCCATCAACCGGTAATAGGAAGCAAGACCGAAATTGATCCCAGTCCAAACCTCAAGTGGGTGCGTACCGTTTGGGTCCAGCGGTGTGCCATCACGACGAAGGCCGTTTGCAACGCCCAGTTCACCGTTTTTGAACCCTTCAAAACAGGCCTCCCTCACAGCATTCAACGTGCTTCGGCTCTTGGCCTCACTCACCACTGGAGGCAATTTCAACAAACGGGCATAGAAGTCGCCACAGAGCTGATCAGCCATCACGACAGGCGTACCACTCTCAGCATCAATCCGGTAGTACTCACCATTCCAGAGAAGATCATCGAAATTGCTTCGGGCCTGCTCCAACCACTGGCCAAACGCATGCTGGTCGTCGCCTGTGTCGAGGCCCAGTTCAAGATGCAGGCGTTGGGCCATCGACAGTGCTGCCTCAAGCGCGGCAATCCAAAGTGCACCGCAATAGGCACTGACACCTTTTAAAGGCCAGTCATCGAACGTCTGATCTGGAGCGCCGCCGTTATCCGGTAAGCCATCATCATTGACATCGAATCGCTTCAGATAACGAAGAGCCTCCACAGCTGCCGGCCAACACTCGGCGAGAAAACTCAGATCCTCCCCGGTAGGTGACAGCGTGAATGTGCGCCAAACCTGCAGCACGAAATCACTTGCCAGGTCTTTCCAGAGATTGCAGTCCTGATAGGCGGTGTAGTTGGTGGCATCAAACGGCATTTCATTCGGTGCACCTAAATCGTGGGGAGTGGCTCCTCTAACTTTGCGATCCGCTTCCACACGTCCTTTCCCTTGCGTGAAATACCAACCGATCGGACGCTGGGTGTCATCACTGGCCGGGATTGCGCGAGCGAAACTTCGCAGAACCGCCTTGTCCAACTCAGGCCACAACTGCAACAGCGCTAAGGAGCCATAAAGCCTCACATCAAGGCTTTCGTACCAGGCGTAATCAAGGCATTCGAGGACCCCAAAGCGACCGATCGGATCCCCAGGTCGCGCAGCACTCCAGAGCGTCCCACCACTGGCCAGGTCATAGAGCTCGTTGAACAGGGCCATTCTCAGATTTTCGGGAATCTCCGCCTTGTTCAGAACTGGCTCCTGCCAGCGATCGATGCGCTCACGCCACGACATCCAGTCCCGCAGGGCTTCTGCAGCGATGGCAGCAGCGTTATTGCCATCAACGCCAAAAAAGTCGGTGTAGCGGCGCCATTCACCCACGCCAGAGGCGAACGCCGTCACCGGAAGATCCCAGCTGATCACCACCGGAATCTCGCGGGATTCACCCGGTGCCAACGTCAGTTTGACGGCCATCGCCGCACTGACCTGCTCACCAGGGCGGCTGGCTCGATCATTGTTGCTGTCGGGAATGCGGCCATCCGATGCGAAAGGGCCCCAGATCTCTGCGCCATCACCCGTGGGATCCCAGCGACTGCAGCGTGTGATCTCGACACCTTCAAGGTCATCAGGGACGGCAAGACACCATTGACCCTGACCTTCTTCAACGGAGTCCGATCGTTGGCCATCGAGAATCAGTCCTTTAAAACCCGATGCATCAACCCAGCGGTTGCGATGCCCTGCCGATGATCCGATGGCTGGGGCGTAATTATGTTCCGGGCTTCCGTCATCACGGAAATGAACTTCCGCTGAGGCATCCGTGTTGGTGAACCAACCCAGCATGTTTCTCCAGCTGACAAGAATGGAGAGCTCGAGGGGCTGTGGGGTGGGGTTGCTGAGTTGCCAGCGGAAGACAGCCACTGGATAGCTCGTGCGCTGATAGTCACCAGGGATGACTGGGCTGAAGGCTTCGCAGGTGATTGCCGCAGCAAAAACACCCTCGTAATGGGTCCAGCTGAGGGGGTATCGAGCGGCATAGGTTCCCGTCTTGACGTCCTCCGTGCTGCCGGGATACCAGGACCATGACTTCAGCGGCTCTGCAGCACCATCGCGGGAAGCATCACGATCCGGAGTGGTGGCGAGAGCATGGGCACGTTTGGTCTCCCCCTGACATTCCCAGATCGCGAATTGGCAGTCTGGAACGGTTCCGAACCAATGTTCACCTCCATCGAGGTGCCAGAGGTTGAAATCTCCACGAGAGCTGCGTCCGATGCAGCCTGCACCAAAACCGCCAAGCGGCATCCCATGCCAGGCACCATCATCAAGGTTGCTGGCGTAACGAACGCTGTAGGGCTCGTTCCACCCCAAACCGAACGGTCGGCTCCAACTTGCCGCTGGAACCTGCCAAGCACTGGAACGGGAACCACGGCGCAGCAGTCCGCGCAGGGCGGGCAAACCCAAGGAAGCCATGGAACATCTCACATTGGACCCAGATTGCCAGAGGTGAACCGTTGAAACAGTGGTTTAGACAGCTCAGATCCCCATGAATCACTTCGAGCGCGTCGGGAGTGAAAGGAGCTCTCCATCACGGTTCATGGTCCGTTTGTTCCGCATCGACCAGGGCATCGAGGGTGACTGCTGTTCGAACGAGAGCTTGATAGCGCTGGAGCGTACGACGGTTTTTGTCCAGCCATACCGCCGGTTCTCCTGCATGGCCGGCAGCAGGGAGCTCCTCGTCCATGAGTGGCAGCTCCTCATCCCGGGACAGCAAAGCGACGAGAAGCTCGTGGAGACGTTGCCGTCGATCGGAATTCATGAAGCGGGTTGTTGTGTCATTGTCATACAAATATTGAACAACAGAACAACAACACCCGGACAACTCCGCCCTACAAAGTGTGATACCAATCCCAACAAGGAATCTGTTGATGAACAAAAGCGGCAACAGAGACGCCAATCCAATATTTTCAAACCATCCCAAGTTCTTCTTACACATCAATTCAAACATATGCCTTTGCTAACACAAAGATTTTGAAGACAACAATCTCAACCGCCAACTCAATACAAAACCCTGCACTGAAAAACACCTCAAGGCTGTTAAAAACGACTAAAGAGACCGACTCTTTTCAAGCAGAGCGTTGAGAACATTTTCGGAGAACTCTTGCAGACTTACAGGCCGAGGCCGATAAGAGCCTGCCTGCCGAATTCGTCGAGCCAAAGAATGACATACCTCCTCCCAGCTCACGAGGCCAAGTTCTCCATAGATTCGCTCAAGAGAATCGAGGGGGGACTCATAGAGATCCTCATGGGTGAGTTCTGCAAACTGACCATCCAAAATCAGATGGTGGGATGCCTCAAATGCATGCATCAATTCAGAATAGGAGGAAAATGTTTTCCTCACCTGAGTTACTTCATCAGGCAAATCTTGCAATCCCACCACATGCTGCCAATTCCTGTTTGACTTGAACGAGAGAGCGAATCGAATCCCTGGGTTCCCTTTTCAAAACAATAAAACGAACCCCTAGGAACAATCGAAGCAACAAAGGAATTCGTGCAATATGCGCTAAATTCTTGATCAACAAATGTCGCTTTCCACGGCCATACTCAAGCCAGGTCAAACGGGAAAAATCAAGCAGTTGCTGTTCATACTCTGCAGACTGATTCAGAACAAATTGACGGAAACATCGTCGATAGAGTCTTAGGAAGGCGATCCCTGCCATGTTGGTTTCTTATGAGTCTCGCCAATCCGATCTCATCTTCCTGAGGGTCATCAGCACTCCATGGAACATGATCAATTGGGTGAATCGACGTGATGACATAGGGAACAATGCAACGAATCAAAGGTTTCAAAATCAGCGCCACTTGAGGAGCCATCGTGAGCCGGTTCCTGGCCGTTGCGGCCGTTGGATCGCAGGCAAGAAGTTGATGAAGGAACGTTGTTCCACTCCTCCAATGGCCGATCACAACCACCTGATCCCTGAGCAGCACAACAGGGCGAATGAAGCCCGCGGCCAGCAGAAGATCATATCCCCTTGATCGCAGTCCCACAAAAAAACCAATGAGAGAATCAATACCCTAATTCTCTCATTAACAGAAGATCAGATAACCTTTACAGGAAGGCTGTCACCATGACAAAGAGGACATCACGATGACCATGAGGTTGTCACAATCAAAGCCACAGCAATGCAATCTTAAAGGATGATGATGCGATCAAGTCAAACGTAAAGGTCATTGAGTAGTCCACAAATTGCAGATTTTCAGCACCCTGATTGCCTTCCTGGAAACAAAAGGTGAGGTCTCCGCCGCTCATGGCACCTGGCTCCAGGGCAGGAACATTCATCTCTCCAAAACTGAACCCCTTCTGCAGATCGGCCATCAATTCATCCCCTTGCATGAGGCCGTCCGCCACGCCGATCAGATTCCCCCCGATCAATGCCGATGGATCAGCCAAATCCGCAATCGACGCGCCAGCGCCAGTGTTATCTCCGTAAGACGAGTTATCATATTTGTTCAACATAATAGAGACAAGTTCCCTGTTCTTCGGAACCTTGAATGTAAAGAAATCTCTGGCATCCAGATTCGGATCGTCACCAAGATCATTGAACACGTGGGCGTTCAGCTTAATATTGATACGACCTTTATTTTTAGCTTTCTTGACTTTAATAATTGACTGATAGAAATTATTCGATCAGAAATCCCCATCACCAAATTCATTGATAACCATGACTAAAGACATGCGACTAATTACCTCTAACCACTTGACCTCCCTGCGATGCGTCCTTTAAGGATTTTTTTGCAACGCAAGCTGATCTTCACGACAGAATATCGTCATGATTGATGTCATCGGCACGGATGCAGGCGCACCCGAGACCTTGCCGGCGCAGCATCAAAAGCTGATCCGGGAGACAGGATGGCTGGCGGCTCCACGTCGGCTGCATCCAGCCCTCCGTGCATGGCTCATGGACGACGACAGGCATGAGCTGATTGCAAGCGACAATCCCCGCCAGCTTTGTGCTCAACTGGCACGTAGGGGTCGTCAGCCCAGTGTTGTCCTTGCCAGTGGAGATCCGCTCTGGTTCGGCATCGGCAGACTCCTGCTGGACCGGTTGGGCCCCGAGCGCCTGCGGTTTCATCCGGCCCCTTCAGCGATGCAACTGGCCTTCGCACGTATCGGCCATCCGTGGCAGAACACCAGCTGCGTCAGCCTACATGGACGGGACCCACAGCAACTAAGTCGCGAGCTGCAGAAACGCCCATCTGCCCTTGCCGTCCTCACCGATCCCGATCGGGGTGGTGCTGAAGCCGTCCGCAGCACATTGCTGAACAGTGGTCTCGCTGCGGTTTATCAATTCTGGGTCTGCGCCAATCTCGGCCACCCCGAAGAAAAGGTGCAGCTCTTCTCAACGGAAAAAGCGCTGCCTGAAGCATTGCCTCGCCTGCTGATGGTTGTGCTGATCGCCATATCAGAGCCTCCACTTCCGGAGCGTCCACTCCCTCTGTTCGGTCTCGATGATGGGTTGTATCGGCAACATCCCGACCATCCAGGGCTGATGACCAAACGCGAGGTGCGGCTGCAGCTGCTCGCGGATCTGGATCTACCACCACAAGGTGTGCTCTGGGATCTGGGGGCAGGAACCGGCAGCATCGGGCTGGAAGCACTGCGACTGAGACCTGATCTGCAGCTGCTGGCGGTGGAGCGACGCGGTGGCGGTGCCGAACTGATCCGAGCCAATGCAACACGCCTGAAGGTTGAACCCGCAGCGATTCTGGAAATTGACGCTCGCGATCTACCCAGGACGATTCTCACGGTCCCCCTCGATCAACCGGACCGGGTGCTGCTTGGAGGGGGTGGAGCCGATCGCTGTGCATTGCTTCGATTCACGCTGGAACGGTTACGTCCCGAGGGGGTGGTGGTGATCCCTCTCGCCACGATCGAGGCGATCGCCGACCTGCGGCCCCTGCTGGAAGAGGCGGGACTGCGGGTGAGCCTGAGCCAGCTTCAAGCCTGGCGCGGTCAGGTGCTGGCGGATGGCACGCGACTGGCGCCGATGAATCCAACCATGATCCTGAAAGGCACGAAAACTACACGCTATTGATACGATTTTTTCACTGAATCGGGCCAATCCGAACGGTTTGCTCCTTGGAGATTCCCAATCGTTCCGCCTCGCCAGCGCCGAGTTCGATCACACCATCTCCCAGCTGCACCGGGCCATAACTGGGGCAGGGGAGTGCAGGGCAGACCGGGACCCGCGCCTCGATGTGGATCACGCGGTTCTTTCGCAAAAAGACCATATCAAGGGGCGCCAGCGTGTTGTGCATCCAGAAACGAAGTCGAATCGGTCGTTCGAAGGGAAACCACATTCCACGCAAGGGTGGCAGTGCAGGGCGTTGCATCATCCCCAAACGCTGCTGCTCTGGGGTTCTGGCCACTTCCAAGGAAATGCAGCGGTCGGTCGTGACACACCATTCCGCCGTGAGGGGCAGATGCTGTGGGGGCGGTGTAGAGGGTTCCATCCTCAGAGGGAATCAACTTCAGAAGCACCCAGGCGGTAGCCGATGCCTCGCACCGTCATGAGCAAGCGAGGTTCCCCTGCTTCCTCGAGTTTCTGCCGCAGGTATCGCACATACACCTCCACCACATTGCTGCTGCCGGAGCGCTCCTCCTTCCAGACGGCATGAAGAAGCTCATCGCGACTGAACACCCGCCCCGGTTGCTGCATCAGGACCAACAGCAGCTCGTACTCACGAGCCGTCAAGGTGATGGGTCGTGCGCCGCGATGCACCGATCTCTGGCCAAGATCACAGTGCAAATCCTCCACCTGCAGAACGGGGGCATCCCCCGCGCAACGCGCCTGGATTGTGCGATGCAGACGAAGTCGTAACAGCAGATCACTCGGACCGACCGTGGACAACCAAAAATCATCGGCGCCCCAACACAGGCAGTCCGCCCTGGCCGTGACACTGTCCTGTTGAAGGTCGAGGAGAATTGGGATGGCACCAAAACGCTGGCGCAGTTCAGCGATCAATGGTTTCTGATCCGCGGCGAGGATGGCGGCAGCGGGTGCCTCTGGCCCGCTGATCTCACTTGCAGCGACACCAGCGCTGAGCCAATCGATGGTGACGTAACCCGAAGCGGTGAGTCGAGAAGCCAGCGCAACGGCATCACGCCCCGCAAGCAAAAGCAACGGACGGTGCGTCATGACCGTTCAGGCTTGGCAATGTGGGGCAATCCCCAGCCCAACTTGTTCCGAAGAACCTGGAAAAATTCGTGATCGACAAGTCGCACAAAGCGGACAGGATGGTCACTTCGCCGGATGAGGACACGGTCCTCCGGCCAGACATAACAACCAGCACTTCCGTCCACCACCATCATCAACCGTTCTGGAGTGGCGGGAAAGATGGTGACCGGCTCCCGATCGTTGAACACCAGCGCCCGGGATGCAAGGGAATGGGGGGCGATCGGCGTCAGCTGTAGGACTGGACAGTCAGGGGTGATCACGGGGCCTCCGGCGCTCAGGGCGTAGGCGGTCGATCCTGTGGGAGTGGAAAGAATCACGCCATCTGCGGCGATATCCACCGGGGCATGGCGACCAATGGCAATCTCGAAATGGCACATGCTCGTGAGGGGTTCGCGGTGCAAAGCCATCTCGTTGAGTGAGAGGGCCTCCCAACGGCGCTGATCTCCACGAAGCAAACTCACCACAAGGTTGCTGCGTTCCTCGATCGTCCATTGCTCCGTGAGAATCACATCGAGAGCCCTGTCGAGGTCGCCGAGATATGCCTCAGCCAGAAAACCGAGGTGCCCTGTGTTGATTGTCAGGATTGGAACCCCCACCGGGGCGGTCTGACGCGCAGCGGACAACACCGTTCCATCACCCCCCAGCACGATCGCCAGAGCCATGGCGCTGTTAAACCCATCGGGGACACAAGCGCTGTATCCCAGCAGGCGGAGATGTTGATCTGGGTTAGCGAAACCGACCATGCCGCCGGAACTGCTGGCCCGCACTACCTCATGGCCAACCGCAGCGAGCCGCTGCTGGATCGTGTCGGCCGTCTGGACTGCCAGCGGCTTGCCATCGTTAACGATCAGTCCGATGCGGGGCACCGATCGCAGAAGGCGGAGAACCCGCTCAGCTTATGGGAAGTGACGTGCGCCCATGTGTACGTGATCGGGATCGAAATGCTGCGCAAATTTCTATTTCTCTCTAGAAACAAAAAAATCCCACTGACGTCCATGAAAGCCTTCAAAACGCTTGGACAGGTCCTTGCCCTGAGTGCACTGGCTCTTGGGACCGCAACAGGATCTGTCGAAGCCCGAGGGCAATCAACATTGAAAGGACAGATCTCGTTGAAGGGTCAGCCGGTGAGCGGCTCATCCATCACCCTCTGGCAAACCCAACCCGGGCAATCCCCCAAAGAACTGAGCACCCATCGCTCGAATAAAAACGGTGCGTTCAGCGTCAAGGTTCGAGCAACGCAAGGGGTCGTGCATTACCTCGTGGCCGAAGGTGGCGATATCAGCGGATCCAGCGCCGACCAACTCACCATGCTCACGGTGCTCGGCGGGGATGAGCATCACCATGTCGCCATCAACGAGCTCACCACCGTTGGTTCGGTTTGGCCCAATGCCCAGCTGCTTGAGGGCACAGCGTTGGCAGGGAGTCAAAGCGCCTTAGCGATTGGGTCGAGCCAAGTGGAAAACCTGGTGGACCAGAGCACGGGTCGCTTTGGTGCAACGTTGCTGAAAAGCACCAACCTGCTGAATTCCGAGACTGCGGCTCGGATGAATGTGCTCTCAGATCTGATTGCTTTGTGCGGGCAACCGCAGCAATCTCGAGCATGCAATCAGCTGCTCGCCCTAACAAGTTCAGAGAACACACTCTCAGCAATGACGTCCATTGCCCGACAACCCTGGAAGAACGCCGGCGCGCTCTATCAGTTGTTCCAAAGCTCCTACCCGATCAACAAAGCGACACAGCTGCGCACAACAGCATCCGCTCCCTATTTGCTGTTTCAACCCAAAAGCTTTTCCCTCTCCCTGGTTTTTGACGGTGGCGGTGCTTTAGCTCTCGGGAAGTTGATGTTTGACGGAAAAGGAAACATGTGGAGTGGAACCAACTGGATGCCGGGCTCTCAATCCGGCGTGGTGAACAACATCGGCGGAGGCATGACCCACTTCGGCCCCGGCGGCACACCCCTCTCACCAGCAATTAGCGGTTACAACGGCCAAGGCATCAACGGTGTGGGCTGGGGGACCGGAGTATCAGAAAAATACGCCTGGGTTGGTGCGTTCAACAACATGGTTGGGGTGTTCGACCTCAAAGACGGCAAAGCACTCGGGCCAGCCACCATTGACGGGGAAGTGGGTCAGCTTCAGGGGGTCGCCACAGCCGCCAAAGGAGATGTATGGATCGCCGACAACACCTCGAACCACATGATTTATTTCCCTGGTGGCGATTACACCCAGGGGGAACGAATCACAATTGATGGCCTCGAAGCACCCTTCGGAGTTGCCGTTGACGCGCAGAACAGAGTGTGGGTGAGCAGCAGTTACAACAACAAACTCACCGTTTTTCCAGGGGACGCTCCTGATCAGGCCAAAACGATCGAAGTGAACCTTGGAGCACGTGGTGTTGCCGTTGACTCAACAGGGCACGTTTGGATTGCCCAGCAATCCAATTCTCCTCAAGGAGCACTTCCTCCAGGCGGAAAAATGCCACCCAACATCCCCGCCAACGCACCACAACCCAAAACCATCATGGAGGAGTTCGAGGCGGGTGCTGAGTTCTACCTATACAACCCCAACCTCACACAGGCTGGGATGGTTGGTTTGATTGCACCCGACATGAAAGTCGTCAAGCAGGGAATCGCCAAAGGCACCGCTTATGTCCCCTGGGGAGTGACCATCGACGGAAACGACAACGTTTGGGTCGGCAATCTCTATGGTCAAAGCTTGATTCACATCTGCGGCGTCAATCCTGTCAATTGCCCGGTAGGAAAAACCACTGGGGATGTGATTCACAACTACCAAAGTGGCGTTATTCAAATCACCACCGATGTAATCGTTGATGACGCTGGAAACCTGTGGAGCGCCAACAACTGGTTCGACGGTGATGTCGTCATTAACCCCACCTACACAGGACGCACCTCCACATTTGGAGGGGGCCAAGGATTCGTTGTGACCTATGGCGTTGCCGGCCCGGTTCAAAACCCCCTGATGGGTCCAGTGCGCAAGCCACGCTGATGTCTTCGACTGAATCAATCATCTGAATTCTTCCGTTCCAAAGCCCGATGCGTCTCAACCGCTTGCTTGGCCTCGCCACTGCCTGTTTGCTCACCCCTTTCTCTCTGTCGGCCTACGCAGAAGAAGCCGAGGAAAGGGACAACGACACCCGGGTGTATGTGGAGGCCTACGGATTCTTCCCCCTGGAAACCCACTCCAAAACCACGCTGGACAACAACACCACCAGCGAAACGCTGGATCTCAGCGATGTTTTGGACATGCTCACCGGCGTGTTCAGCGGCAAGGTGGCTGTCGAGAAAGGGCGCTTTGGCCTGCAAGCCGGCCTGGACCATCTCAGCTTCAGCACGTCCGAGACGGTGTCGTCTTGGAACAGCTCCAACCCCATCCCCAACGATCGCCACCCGCGCCTGCCGCAGCGACGCATCACCTCCGAAGGAACCATCAAATCGGTCACCGACACCGAGCAAACACTGTTTGATCTCGCCCTGCGCTATCGCGCCGGTGAGATTCAAAAGCCACGGATGACGCCTGGGTCGGTGAGCTTCATTGGCTTTGCAGGAATGCGATTGATCGACGCCTCATTGGACATGGACGTTTCATTCCAAGACAACGTGACCGTCGAGGGAATCCTTCCCTCAAGGCAACTTCAACGCGACATTGCCGATGAAGCCAGTGAGACATGGCACAACACTTGGGTGCAGCCCCTTTTGGGCATGAACACCACCCTTGCACTGGGTGAAGACTGGCAAGCCTTCCTCGGCATGGATGTCGGTGGTTTTGGGCTCAATGGCAAGCAGGATCTCTCGGGCACCGTCGAAGCAGGCTTGGCTTACGCATTGGGAAATTCGGCCCAGATCTCCCTCGCGTATCGCTACTTCGGGATTGAGTACTCAGCCCATGATGGACGGAACGGCTATGAATCAAGTCAGAATGGTGTGAACCTGGGATTCAGATGGTTGTTTGATTGATTCTTCGTTGACCAGCCGCCTTCCATCAACAACTTTCCGATCAACAGCTTTCTGTTCAACACCCTCTTCCGTTCAACTAGACCGGGACGATCGGAGAAGTGATTGAATCAGCCAGAGACCAAACAAAGACGCAGCAATAAACAGTCCTTCGCTGATGTTTTGGAGCAAAGCCTCCTCTGGTGATGTTGTCATCACTGTGGCGCTGAGCAGAAGCGCAGCGACAAGAATTGAAAGCGAAAGGCGTCGCGAGAGACGATCCACCGTGGTGCGCAACTGATCCAAACCCTCCAGCTGCAGGGCAAACACGAGTTCATCCCCGCTGAAACGCCGAAGTAGCTGACTGAGCTGGCGTGGTGCGTCCAACGCGAAATTGCGCAGATCGAGACCAAACGGCATGGCGCTCCCTCCCGGCAGCAGGAGCGAACGGGCCAGCAACTTGGCCACCAGCGGTTCCATCTCTCCAGTGAAGCTGAATTCTGGATCCAGAGAAGAACCCACACCCTCGAGATTGGTGACGGACTTCACAAACAAACCAAGGGTTCCAGGGACCCGCAGGCCAACCTGATTGGCCAGCTGCAGGAGCTCTTCAGGAAACAATGCAAAGTTGATTTCCTTCAGGGGCTTGGACAAATTTGCAGCGATCAATTGCTGCAACTGCCTCTGCAGCTGAACCCGATCAACGCGGATCCCGGGAGCCGGGGGCGCCAGCATGACGAGCAGATCCGTCGCAGGTGCGGCGTCCTGATTGATCAATGCCAGCACCAGATCCAGCAACGTGTTCCTGCAAGCCGGATCGAAACTACCGATCATCCCTTCATCAAGAAGGGTGATCACTCCACTGCGATCCACTTTCAGATTGCCGGGAGGGGGATCTGCATGAAAGAACCCCTCCACGAAGTATTGCTCCATAAAAAGCGCCGAGCAGTGGGCGATTGGCGCTTTTGACCCCCTGCTCATGGTTTGAAGCGAGCGATTGCCGAGCGATCTCACTGATGAGATCAGCACGGGTGCTCAACAATTGGCCCAACTTCACATAAACAGGCCCCAATTCCGTGAGGAGGCTGCAGAGCACATCCGACAACGACAAACGAGGCGAATCCGGATTGGCCTGGTTGATTAATTGCTTGACAAACTGCCTACTCATGGCTTGAAACCACGGAATGATTTCTGCAGCTCGCGCCGAGTTAGCAAGAATGGAAGCGAACATTGACACATTTCAACCAGGAACAACGATTGATCCGGTGTCTGCACCAACGGCTGATTTGGAAGGACGGTGCAACCAAACAATCAGGCCCCCAGGACAGGACACCGAATGCAGACCTAAGCCCATCAGGAGTTGGATTCGATCTGCCTGACCCAATTCGAAATTCTGTCGTTCATGCCCTCATGCAGGTCATCCCCCTTGGCCTGGGCCGAACGCAGGAAGTCGGCCATTTTTTCCTTGAGAGCCTGATTTTTACGTTCCACTTCCTCGCTTTTTGCGTCAGCGAACAACTGGGCGTCCTTCAATTTTCCAGCGATGGCATCAACACCAACATCCAGACCGGTTTTGATGGAATCAGCGAGGTTCTGAATCCTGTCCTGATTCACATCAGCCATGGGCGTTGAAAAAGCTCCCCTTGCTCTAGCTACAGACTTTCAAGAGTGATCGGGTTGAAACAGAAGAGCGAACAATGCGGATCAGGGTGCTGCTGTGGGGATGATCAGAACTGCTCAAGGAAGCGCAAATCACTGGTGTAGAGCCGCCTGATGTCGTCAATGCCATGGCGCACCATGCAAAAACGTTCCACACCGAGACCCGCGGCAAAACCACTCCATCGCTCAGGATCGAGCCCCAGACCTGTGAGCACGGCCGGGTCAACCATGCCGCAGCCCATCACCTCCAACCAACGGCCGCGCCACTGCACATCCACCTCGGCAGAAGGCTCAGTGAATGGGAAATAACTCGCTCTGAAACGCACGGGGAGATCTCCGAAAAACGCCTTCAGAAAAGCCATCACCGTGCCACGCAGATGACTGAAATCCAGGCCCTCATCAATGGCGAGCACTTCAACCTGATGAAACACAGGGGAATGCGTGGCATCCACGGCGTCACGGCGGTAAACGCGGCCGGGAGCTACAACCCGCACCGGAGGGGGATTCTCTTCAAGGTGCCTGATCTGCACCGGTGATGTGTGGGTTCGCAGCAGCAGATCACCCTGCAGATAAAACGTGTCCTGCATGTCCCGCGCAGGGTGGTCTTCAGGGATGTTCAGAGCGGTGAAGTTGTAGTGGTCCTGTTCCACCTCAGGGCCCTCTGCCACGCTGTATCCAAGTCCAAGAAAGAGGTCGACGATCTCCTCCGTCGTGGTGATCAGGGGATGACGATGCCCCATCGGCACACCACTGGCCGGCGCTGTGACGTCAATCGTTTCCCGAGCAATCCGCTCCTCCAGCGCCGCTTTCTTCACCACCTCCAACCGATCGGCCAGCAGCGCCTGAACCTGGGTTTTCAACACATTGGCCCGTTGCCCAACCAAAGGTCGATCCTGTCCAGCCAGCTTGCCCATGGCGCCAAGCACCCCGGAAATCTGTCCCTTTTTGCCGAGGAGGCCAACACGGAGTTGCTCAAGGGCATCAGCGTCACAAGCCTCAGAAATATCAACCGATGCCTGCTGCTCAAGGGCATCAAGCTGTTCGGTGAGCTGCTGAACGGTGACCGGAGCGCTCACGGGCTTGTAACCAAAGGCAGCTGACTGTAAGCAGCCAGGCGCCTAAGTTCCCCGCACTGCAAGCCGTTCCATGCGGATCCTGATCAGCAACGACGACGGAGTCTTCGCAGAAGGCATACGAACGCTCGCTGCGGCAGCAGCCCGGAGAGGCCATCAGGTCACCGTGGTCTGCCCTGATCAGGAGCGATCCGCCACCGGCCATGGTCTCACCCTTCAAAGTCCCATCCGTGCCGAAAGAGCCGATGAGCTCTTTGAACATGGAGTCACAGCTTGGGCCTGTAGTGGGACACCCGCCGATTGCACGAAGCTGGCTCTCTTTGAACTGCTCAAGGACAAACCCGATCTGGTGCTCTCCGGTATCAATCACGGACCCAATTTGGGCACGGATGTGTTCTGCTCCGGCACCGTCGCCGCTGCCATGGAAGGGACTCTTGAAGGGATCCCCTCCATGGCGGTGAGCAGCGCCTGTTTTCAATGGCGCCAGTTTCAAGCTGGGGCGGAACTGGCCCTGGATGTAGCGGAACAGGCTCTGGCTGATCGATGGCCAGAAACCCTCCTTCTCAACCTGAACATCCCTCCCTGTGAGCTAAAAACCATGGGACCGTTGCGCTGGACGCGGCTCTCCATTCGCAGATACGACGAACAATTCAGCCCGCGGAAAGATCCAAGAGGGCGGGCCTATTACTGGCTGGCCGGCGAAGTGGTGAAGGATCTTGAATCTGCTGGTGAAGGCCCAAGAGATTGGCCCAGTGATGTGGCACAGGTGGACGGAAATTGTCCATCATTAACGCCGATCCAACCAGATCTTTTCTGGCGTGGCCCACTGGCAAACCTACCCGAGCTCTCGATGAATGGGAAAAAGATCCGCTGACAGATTGCTGCAATAAAAATAGCAATTTAGTTAACTCTAAGCCAAACATAAACCCCAGAAACAAGCAGAACTCAGCGGGTTCAGCCATCCATTTTCAGCTCAATATCACTCCCTAAAGTAACACTGCAATCGCTTGACCCCATGCACTCAAAGTATGCCTAAAAACACAGAAAAGAAAGCAATCTTTAATCTATTTTTCGCAAGAACCAGCCCGAAAAATCCAGCTTTATTCAGTTATCAAATATAAAATGAAAGGCCATTCATTGCGCAACACACGATTAACGGTAGACAATTAAGAGCGGTAAATACGCTGCAAAAGCCAAAGCGAAAAGATCATTCCAATAAGATGGGCAAAGAGAACTTGCGTGTTACTTAAAACCGAAAGCATCTCCAGAGACGTGATGGCAAGGTTGTCTGCCATGCCACGACCACCGATTGCGATGCCGGGGGTTTGCATCGATGCCTGCACAAACAGACTTCCCGCCAGAGCCTGATACCCAACTGCGGCAAATGTCAGCCCAAGCAGGTCCGCCAGTAATCCTCGCTTGATGAGCCGCGAGGTTTCACCGCGGGATGGACGTGCCGCACTGTCGATCGCACGGCCGGTTCGGACGATCAGCCACCCCTGCCAGAGGCTGAAGAGGAGCACCAGAAAGGCAAGGCTGGTGAGAGAGAGGCCTGGACCAAGCCCGACAGCCCGCTCAGAATTTCTTGCCAGGCTTCCACCGATGTTGTTGAAGAGCAGCACGCCCACCACAACAATGCCAAGCACGACCTGGATCCAAAAACGAATCCAGCCCATCCGCCGCAACCCGAAGGACAACTTCTGAAAATCGAGGCGGTCAGCCATGCACGGGCCCAGCTAGTCGTTCAAACTTGGCATCACTACCGACTATTGGCCAGCCTGCATCAGCCCCCTCTTTGCACCTCCAGGGGTGCCTGAGTGGAGATAGAGCTGACACAGCTGCTCATTGCCATGGTCATGCCACCAAAACCGACTCAGGGCATGCCCAGTCGTGATCATCAGCTGCAAGCGCTGGATGCCTGCCTTGGAAAGATGGAAACCTCTCAAAAAAGGCACTTAAGACCAAAATGAAAGAGAGGGTTCAACAAGACGCAATATTCAAGAGAAAAAATAGCTTGTTAAGATTCACGCAAAGAGATAAAGATGATTGATCGATACCAAGAATAAAACAATCAGCAGACCTCATGCGAACAACCAACAACGACCACAATAAACATAATTAGCTGAAATAAATTAAAAACACTTTGCAATAATATTGCAAGCACGATCACAGACGAACTGGGGAAATTAGACAATAAACTGGCACTAGCCTTACAAAAGCTCCATCGAAAGCAATGGAATATGAAATACGAGCCGACGTCAGCAAAAATCAAAACAAGAATATTCGACGGACGCATTTATAGTCAAAACAACAAAAAAAGGGACCCTTTGTAAGGTCCCCCAAACTGTAAAGGTGACTTAAAGCCTTACCTTGATGCAAGATAAAAAGTCAAGTCGGTTGAGCTGAGATAAAGTGATCTTCCGTAATATCTGGAGAGCCGTTCAATAAAACAGTAGGAATGACAGCCTTATTTTTTCCGTTACCAGGCGCAAGGCCATTAAAGTCAAAATACAGATAACCACTCTGTTCATCATAAATCAGATTTTCGTCACGTTTTAGATACCTCTTTAATTGCTTCACAGAGTCAACACTTGCAAAACGAACGTCATTTACATCGGTCAACAACAGTTTATCGTCACGACTACTAAAGTCTAAGATTGTATCAAAATTATAATTAGTAGCACGACCTTTTGTATGTACGTGGAAGTGATCATCCCCAGAACCACCATGCATCACATCCCGACCAGGGCCACTTTCCAAGATGTCGTCACCTGCTCTACCACTCAAAATATCGTGGCCTTTCTTTTTATGATGAGAAATTATGTGCTCGTCACGATCAGTCCCATGAAGATTGTGATGCCTACTCTTACCTTGTATCTTTGTTCTGGATGTATCGTCGAAACCAAAATTGTTAGCAACGTTGCTTGCCGATACTGATGAATGCGTTAGGTACCCAGTAAAATCGCTCATTGTGAAACGACCGTCACCTTTAATAATGTCATCAAATTGTGGACCCCGATTTGCAACGTCCAAAGGTGAATCACCATTGTTTAAGACGTCGTTAGCAGCTTTAATCAAACTGTTTTCACCCTGAGCATCACTAGAAAGTGCCCAGAACATCATGCCTCCGAGCCCTGTATCTTCGATGAATTCAGACTTTCCAGCAATCGTTGCTGGTGTCTCAAATGAACTCCATATTTTATCATTTTCATCATAAATGTAAGCAGCCTTCTGCTCATCGTCCCAGATCAACTCATAATCATTACTTTCTACATCTTTGAGAATTGACTTGTAGTCATAAGTTCCGGCCTCCCAAGAACCCTTTGCAGCATCTTTATCACCTGGCTGATTATAACCAAATTCTGATCCTGGCTCAACCAATCCCCATGCACGTGTATAAGTAGGAGCTCCTAAAATAACCTTGTTCATATCAACGCCTAAATCCTTATAAAATTTCATCGAAGTAACAACATCTAGATTGTCAGGATCACCTGTCATGGCAGCCTGATGTCCCGTTATATTTTCCCAGCCACCATGGAAGTCATAGGTCATCACATTATAAAGATCAATATATGGATCGATTCCAGGGATATTCAGGTTTTGCAACTTGCTAACGCCTCCAGCAGTTGCAATAGAAATATCAAAATCTCTTCCGCTACTATTTTCAAGAGTGTCTAATTTGGTGCGGAGCAACTCTAAAGTCAACGCGAGATTTTTTCCATCATCAGGACTAACCGAATTAGACTCCAAACCGCCCCCGCCTGGATACTCCCAGTCAAAATCGACGACACTAAAGAATTCATACTGCTTAAGAATACCAATTAAATCATCAGTAAATTTTTCACGACCAGATTTCTTGCCTAATGCAACACTAAAATCTCCAGAAAGAGTCCAACCGCCAAGAGCAAAACCAATTTCAACATTGGGGTAAAGCTCTTTTACGAGCCTTAATTGATTAAAGTTACCATAATATGATTTACCTGGTATTCCTTCACCGTAATACCAGGCATCAGGTTGCGCAATCACCTGAGCAGATCCATCCGGATTCATCAAGGTCTCAAAATCACTAGCTGCATTCACACGCTTGTAGCTTTGTTTTCGAGAATTGCTCAATTGATCCCATTCGTCAGCACTAAATTGACGTTGGATCCTTTTGCCACTTGAGGATTCTGAAAATCTCTTTTCTATATCAGCATATGGATCTGTCAGGACAACACTTCCGTCCGACTTAACATCCATAAAACTATAGTTTAAATGAGTAATATCGTTGACATCAATATCAGCAACATCATATTTACGGCCATAAATTCCCCAGTTCTCAAAATAGGCCACAATTTGTTTGTTGCCTGATCCAGGCTCCTGTTCTGATGGAGGATTAACTTGATCTGGAGGATTTATCTCATCGCCGGGTTGTGGCTTATCACCTTCATCAACGGGCGTGGGCTTGTTCTCCTCGTCGGGCACAGGTGGATCTAGAGGTGATTGATCATCTCCAGGTTGTGGCTTGTCGTCTTCATTGATAGGTTTATTAGTGTCATCATCATCAATCGGCTTTGGCTTATTCTCCTCGTCGGGCACAAGTGGTTCTGAGGGAGGCTGAACAGGTGAAGGGCGTCCACTTCCTGGATCGGGTTGAGGATTATTAGGATCAGGTTGGGCAGCTAAATCATTAAAGTATGTAGAATAAGCATTAGCAAATTCATAGGGATTTGTCCCACCATCCTCTGATTTATCCCAGTTAATTGACCATGTCATAATGCCGCCAAGATCAGCGTAACCCTGAGGATTACGCAAAATATATTCACCTTCATATCCATCACGATCGCCTGTTGTTAAATAATCAAGGGCTTCGATTGTTAATTCGGGTTTCATATATCCTCCAGCAGGAGCAGCCGCAGGCGTTGCTGGAAGTCCAGGTGCTATTTTAGATGCCCCGAATCCCTCAAAATATTGAGACTTGTTGGTACTTCGGGCAACCGGGAAACCAGCGATTAACATTTCAGACATTGACACCAAGAAATCAGGTGTCGATTGCTCAACTAAGAGACCAAATGGCGTTTTAGGATCATCCGTGTAAGCAAATTGAGATCCAGTGTTGTAATACTGAACATGCAGTAAATCGAGTTCCTCTCTGAGACCATCTAATACTGGAAGATAACCACCAAATGCGCTGCCATAATTACCATATCCTCCCAGAACATATTGGGTTTCAGGAGCAGCGGTCAACAGAAAATCCTTATCATTTACCTCATTTTCTTTGACAATTTCCTTAACTGCCTCTATTAGATATGTAATTTTTGGCGTCGTGGGTTTCTTGAAGTTCGAATCACCAGGGTCCAAAATAACCGATGAACCTTCTAGATCAATATCAAGGCCATCAAATCCATATTCCTTGATAATGTTATTCATAGAAGTCACAAAGGTCTCTTTCATCTCTTCATCATCCAATTCAATCGGTGCATTAGCTCCACCAATTGAGATCAAAACCTTAGTACCGTTTTGCTGATGTCGCCTAACAGCAGCTTTAAAGTCACTTACACTCTCAACTGCAGGTTTAAACTGCATATCTGCACCCAATTGTGTCTTAGGTTCAGCAAAAGAAATATTTATCTGATCGTAACGAGGATCAACATCAACAAGAGGGATATATTTAGCGGTGGAATTCGTCCAATTATGCCAATAACCTATAACTCCATAATTTGATTTCGAGCCCGAATCTGGTTTTTCCGGGAAAGGACTCGTTTCATCACCTGGCGTCTCTTGATCATTGTCATCTGGCTTGCCAGAGTCACCGTCGCCTGGCTTGCCTTGATCACTGTCATCCGGCTTGCCGGAGTCCCCATCGCCTGGCTTCCCTTGATCACTGTCGTCCGGCTTACCGGAGTCCCCATCGCCTGGCTTCGTTTGGTCACCATCTTCTGGCTTGCTTTGATCACCATCACCAGGAGTTGGCACAGGTCCAACATCAGTGGGGAGATCTTCACTAGGTTCAAGAATCAAAGAAGCTTGATCAAAACTTGTAAGTTTTTTACGATCAAACCTCAAATTAATTTCCAAATCAATAGATTTATCATTCAACTTTTGAAGCGTATTAATTTGCAGCTTGCCTTTAAAGAATCTAATCTCACCGTCATCACCTGAAAACTTATCTGATCCAATAAACTTCAATTGTTGCTGGCCTACATCGAGAGAGGACGCATCAATTCCCGATAAATCAATTTTGTCATCTTGGTTGCTCGAAAAATCAAAAATTATATTTGCCTTTTTCTTGACATTGACAGAATCAAATGTGTCGTTGTACACAAATGTATCGGCACCACCAGCACCTTTGAATTTATTCTTTTGAGCATTCGCAGTCAGAATATTATCGAGATCATTGCCAATGGCCGTTTGAGCATTGCCAGCCAGAGAGATATTCTCGATATCAGGATAACGTTTTAAACCAATATTTACAGAAGAGACAATCGTATCAACGCCCTCATCCTTCTTCTCAATAGGCCTATCTTTTTTATTTTCAACAAAAAAGATGTCATTTCCTGTGCCACCGAACATTTTATCAGCACCTTCTCCCCCATCTAAACGATCATGGCCAGCTTCTCCTCGCAATGTGTCATTATTTTGTAGTCCAAAAATAACATTGGCTTGATCACTACCTAACAGAAGATCTTTTCCAGCTGTACCCGTTATTGTTGTAACGCCATCATCTTGACTTGGCTCGTCTGGCTGATTAATTTGATCGGGATTACTTGGGTCTGGATTCGTTGGGTTTGGACTGTTTGTTTCTTCATTGGGATCAGGAGACTCAATTTGGCCTGGTGCAAAAAACATTGATTCTGTCAACTTTCCTGATTTAGGTAAATCAACACTTTTTGCGTTAAAACCAATTGTCAAAGACTCACCCTGTGGGATCGTTTTATTCCAATCTTGGGGTTGAACTGTCACCTCACGTAAATCATTCGACTTAACATTCTCTTGAATATTTACAGAACCACTTTCCAAATCAAAATGAGGAGTTAAAAATTCAAATTTCCAATCTTTTGCATCCGTATTACCGACATTCGTAATAACAAAATTGCCACTCATGCCGCCCCAGTATAAATCACCCTCAACTTGAATTTCTAATTGACCTGAAATCAAAGGAGTGCCTGAGTCTGTTCCTTTATCATCATTACTTGGAGAGTCTTTCGGATCATCTTGCGGTTGTTCACCATGTCCATGATCATGCTCATCACCAATCTCTTCCCAGGTATCGATGGTGTCATTTTCTCCAACAGCCGGGTGAGCATTGGTCCCTTCTCTCGTTTGATCACCATCTGTAGTCAAACCAGCAGGAGCCGGAGGCGTCAGTAAACCACTTCTGCTTACAAGGGTGACATCTAACTCCGAAAGTGAGAATGGTATTTCCAAATTATCTTCCATCACTTGATCAAAGTGGAATTCGATATTTTTGGCAATCAAATCCTTTTTTTTCACACCCCTAAAAAGATATCTTTGATTAGTCGGCATAAATGATATTTTAAGTCCCTTGTTTGTATCTGTCACTTTCATACGCTCTCTCGTTCCCGCATACAAAAAATTCAATTTATCTTTTTTTGGATCAAAATCATCAATAACCTCTGATTTACCATATTCATGAGAACGTATATACGTTGTTCCAGATTTCCTAGGTCCGATTCCAAGTTCCCAAGAAAGAATGCCTCCTATATCCTGCCGAAAATGCTCATTGCCAACTGGTGCAAAATTCTCAATGTCTAGTTGATCCCAACGAACATCAACAGCCTGATAATCATCTACTCCCCAAGGATTAACAACAGCAACTGAACCATCCTTTAGTTTTGCGGCAATCATGCCATGTACAGAGTTATCACCAAAATCCAACTTGTCCTGCGCGGGGTCAAACCCTTTGATGTCCGGCGAAGAAGCACCAACGGTGAATTTTTTTCCTGCCACAGAAAACGATGATATCTACCTTAAATATAACAATAGAGTATGACTGCTACCTTAAAAAAGAATTAAATCGCTCCAGGAAGCGAGAAGAATACAGCAAGAAATGATCTTCCAAAGCAATACAGCAGTAAAAAATATAAGTTTCAATAGAACAATTATTGAATACTATTATACTTTAGCCCATTACAAAAACCATTAGCCGCCTCACAGTCTAATTCAACAATAATCAAATTTTAGAACTAGAGGGAGTCGACAAAATCAATCGAGTCATAAAGACTTTTCGTTATCTCTGTGTTGTGGATTGTTGTTGTGGAATCCCCTTCCAGCATCGAAATCACTAAATCTTCTCCTTGTTCAATAAGCTTGATGTAGGGGAAAGATTGCAGATCGACTAACAAACGGTCACCATGCTTAGCATTAAAATCGTGAATAACATCATGCCCAGAACTTAAAACAAATGAATCCAACCCCTTATTTCCAGTCAAGTGGTCATCACCAACGGATCCATCCAAATGATCATCTCCAACCCCACCATAAAGACTATCGTCCCCAGAACCACCGTTCAACATATCATGACCGTGACGTCCCTCAAGATGATCGTGTCCACCCCCACCATTGAGGTGATTGTCGCCTTTATGACCCGTCAGATGATCATCACCATCTGCAGCCGTTAAATGAGTAACATCATCACTCAAGTTGTGATGAAATCCATAACGAGAATTATTGTTATCATCTATCTTCGGAGTAGGCACATTAATTTTTCGGTCAAGTTCAAAAAAGTTAAAATGATCATCTTCAAACATTTTCTGAAGAGATTGATGCGGATTTGACTTTTTCTTCGACGAAAAATCGATGACCGCCAATGTTGTCCCCAAGCCATGCATGGGCTCAACTGATTCAATATGCATGAGCGTATTATTATCAATACTATTTTGCATCTGTTTCAAAGTGTCTTGTCGATCAAGATGCGTTTCACCCTTAACATAACCAATTAACTTTTTTTGCTTGAGATGTTTCTTGCTTGTTTGGTGATAGTTTAACTCATGAAGAATATGGGTTTTCTTGAATTTTGGCAGATGATCTAATTGTCCTGCAGACATGGAAGCGGCTGCACGCCGCGATGACAAGGAACTGCTCGTATGGCTCCCTTTCAAAAAGGAATCCATATCCATTAGGCCACCTGTCACCGTATTAATCGGAAAGTCCAATGGCCTGACGGAATCCATCAAGCGAGATTTCACCGTGAGTGCACTCGCTTCGGGATGACGAGCCCAATAGCTGCTAACCACGCCGGCGACAAGAGGAGTGGCCATGGATGTACCACTAAAAAAGTGATAATCCGTATCAGATCGACTACCTGTGCTGAAAATACTTTGACCAGGTGCATAGAGATCAACAGTCGTTCGCCCATAATTTGAAAAACTGGCACGTTCATCTGTCGGAGTGGTCGCACCAACAGAGACCATCGCATCAATATCAAATGATGCTGGAGAGACTGGATTAACATCATTGTCATTATTTTCGTTGCCAGCAGCAACGATCGTCAAACTTCCTTGTTCACCTGCATGGGTGATTGCTGAATTTAGAGAGTGAGAATAGCCAGCTCCACCAAGACTCATATTCAGTATCTTGGCCCCACGTTGAACCGCATAATTAACACCGCTCACAATTCCAGACATAAAGCCACTGCCCTGATCATTCAAAACTTTCACAGGCAATATTTTCGCAACTGGATTACCGCCAATCACACCCAAACCATTGGACGCCGCAGCCACCGTGCCGGCAACATGTGTGCCATGACCATTGACATCATCCGGGGAAGAATCATTGTAGGCAAAATCATAACCATAATAATCATCAACAAAGCCATTCGAGTCATTATCCAATCCATCGTTTGGTATCTCACTATTATTAACAAGAATATTTGACTTTAAATCTTCATGTGTGACCCTAACACCAGTATCTAATACAGCAACAATATTTTGTCCCGCCTCCAAATTGTTTATTCCGTTTGATGCGCCGCCAAATTGTCCAAATGTAGGCACAGCTCGAATATCATCGCCAGCCTGACCACCAAATTGTCCACGATTTTCAAATCCCCACAAACGGTCGAAATATTGTTCTGTCGTCCAAAAGTCCTTCGATGCTCCGATGATTCCATTCTGATCAAAATCTTCTTGGAATTCTTCTTCTATCGCATTGAAGGCGTCTGAACCAGGTGCCACAAGAGCCGTCTCATTTTGAACATTCCAGGAAGCATCCAGAGTCCATGTTTTGAGTTGTTTGTTTTGATTATCCCTCCAAACGATTTTATTGGTTGAGTTAATTGTCTCAGCAGCCAACATTTGTAAAACCGATGCAGATGAACCTGCATCAACCTGTTCGCCATTGGCTAAATTAATAGAGATCGGAATCGTATCAGCTTCAGATGCTCTTACATAAGCAAAGTTTGACTGATCATGAAGAAGCGTGGTATTCCCAATTGATTCAATCGACGTATAAACTTTTGGTTGTTCACCAACAAATCCGTCAGCATCAAAATCTGTATCAAACTGCTGTTCAAGCGCGTGGTAACGAGGAGTACCCGATGCAATTGCTGGGTCACTTGATAACTCTCTCCAATTCGCATCCAATGTCCAAAGATCAATACTGGAATCAGTGTTGGTTTTCCAAACCACATGATTTTTGGAATCAAAAGTCTCCGCTGCAATCATTGCCTTCTCTGCCGCAGAGGATCCGACGTTGACTTCTGCACCACTGCTATCAGTAATCGTCTGAATTGATCCGTCGGAAGATACTTTTATATATCCATAATTAGCTTGATCATGCATTAAAGTAATCGAACCATCTGTTTCTATATTCGTGTAAACTTTGGGTGGGCCACCGACATAGCCATCCACATCAAAATCTTGCTCGAACAAGATTTCTAAGTGATTAAAGTCGTTGGAACCGGGGTAAACTGGATCAGTCTCGCTGAGATCATCCCAGTCCCAATCATTATCAAGTGTCAAGGTATTAATTGCATCAGTCAAATTATCTTTGACAGCCAAGTGATTGCTTCCTTCATAAAATTCTGCCGCTATAATCTGCAGCTCAGAATCAGCAGAACCAACATTAATTGGATCACCTGAGATGTCCTTTACTTCGTATTTTTGTGTATCAACTTGATCGCTTACATAGGCAAAATTAGATTGGTCTTTGTAGAGCGAAAAGCTACCATTATCTTCAATTAAAGTATATTGCTTGGGTTTCTCACCAATATAAGTGTCCAGATTAAAGTCTTGCTGAAACTCAACTTCCAATTGATGAAACTCTGACTCGTCATCAAAAAGAAGTCCGCTTTCTGATTGCAGCTCCCAACGCTCATTTAAGGTACCACTTTTGATACCATTTAATTCTAAATCAAGCCAAACAACTTTATTGAGGCCATCAACACGTTCGGCACCAATCATTTCCATGTTTGATGCATCGGAGCCAATATTCAGCTGCAATCCATCAGCTGACACGATCGGAATTTTTCCTTCTTTATAAACATTTTCAACATAGGCCTTCTTATCATCATCTTGAATCAAAGCTGTATTGCCAATCGATTCGATTGTGGTGTAAGTGGGCTTAATAGGTCCAATATGTCCATTTTCGTCTACATCTTGCTTGAAAATCTCTTCAAGTTGAACAAAACCTTCTGTACCAGGTTTAAAAAGCTTTCCACCTTTGAGCTGCTTCCATTCAGAATTACATGTCCAAGTACGGATCGCCCCAGTCGCTGACTGTTTCCAAAGCAACAAGTTCTCTGAATTTGCAGTTTCAGCTCCAATCAAACTCCATTTAGGATTTGATTTTTTAGGAGCTCTTAGCGATTTTCCGTTTCTTCGGGTGATTTCAACTGGCGATCCATTTACCGTGTCGATATACAAGTGGCGGTATTGATCCTTGATAAGTTCAACACTACCAATTCCTTCAACTACTGTATAAATAGGAGGATTTTTTCCAATGGTACCACTATCATCAAAATCCTGACTAAATAACTTTTCAATGTCAAAGTAACTCGGGTGAGATGCTTTATAATTCTTTTTTGATCGTGTCATTTTCCAGTCTTCGTCAAATCCGATTACCCGCAATTTCCTATTGTTTATATTCCAGAGAGCAAGATTATTGCTTCCCTGATAAGACTCTGCACCTACAACCATCCATGATGAAGTTTCCTTTGGAGTGCGGTAAGGACGATCCCGCAAGTTTTTTAATTCATTTAGAGCTTCTCCATAGGGATCCTCATTGGACTGAGCAAATAAAATATTTTTAGGATTCTTTAATAAATGAACATTGCCAATTGAATCGATTTTGTCTAGTGAGTTCAATGTCTCGTCGGCCATTGTGATTCGTAATCTAAGCTCTCTTCTATCATTAATACATGAGCGAAACATCCGCCACCTAAAAGTTACAAACAGTCAACCAATAGTTGTAGAAAAAGTTAAGAAGCAAAGATATTGAGCATTACACTTTCAAATACCTTCCAAAAACTAGGCAATAACCCCTAGTTCCTCAGCAAAGTTTCTGCGCATTTAAGTTTTTCTTTTACAAATTCCAACTGCTTTATTTCCGGGCTGCAAGTCATTTCAGTCCCGAGTTCTTGACCAGAGGTTTGCGTCGATTCCCGAAGGTTCAAGCCTAAATCCTATCATTGGTGAGCAAAAGCAGGGGATGGTTGAAGATGAAAAACTAACAATCATCCACGCCAGTTCAGACAAAAGATTCCGCAAGTCTTCATCATGTTGAGCTTTACTGTTGAGAGCGAACCCGCTCAAACGATCTTTACTCCTATGCCAGAGGCTGAAGAGGAGCACCAGAAAGGCAAGGCTGGTGAGAGAAAGGCCTGGACCAAGCCCGACAGCCCGCTCAGAATTTCCAGCCAGGCTTCCACCGATGTTGTTGAAGAGCAGTACTCCCAAAACAACAATGCCAAGCACGACCTGGATCCAAAAACGAATCCAGCCCATCCGCCGCAACCCAAAGGAAAGCTTCTGAAAATCGAGGCGGTCAGCCATGCAAGGGCCCAGCTTGTCGTTCAAACTTGGCATCACAACCACTCGGTGAACAGACCGCGTTGATTCCTCTTTGCTCCCCCAAGGACGCGCGACGGCCGACAGCCCTGGCACTGGGCAGTTTTGATGGCCTGCACGCCGGCCATCGCGATGTCATTCGTCACGCGATCGAAGCCGATTCAGGCATTCCAACAGTGGTCAGCTTTTGGCCCCATCCACGGGAGGTGCTCTATGGCGAACCTCGGCTTCGCCTTGATCTTCCAAGCGAAAAACTCACGCTGCTTGAACCGCTTGGGATTGAGCAACTTGTGCTGGTTCCATTCAACCGAGAACTGGCGTGTGTCAGTGCAGAAGACTTTGTTGAGCAAGTTCTGGTGGAGGCCCTGGAAGCCAAACGGGTTGCTGTTGGCCGCAATTTCCGCTTCGGACGCAATCGAGAAGGTGATGCAGCGATGCTCCATACCCTCGGCACCGCAAAAGGCATTGACGTGATCGTTGTGGACATCGTTGAGGACATCGAAGGCCGGATGAGCAGCAGCCGCATTCGTGCTGCCCTTGAGTCAGGGGACCTTGAAACGGCACGCAAGCTTCTTGACCGTCCTTATCGCTTTCAAGGCCGGGTGGTACGAGGCCGTGGCCTTGGCAGGGAACTGGGCTGGCCGACGGCGAACCTTCAGGTTGATGGCCGAAAGTTTCTGCCAGCCCTGGGGGTCTATGCCGCCTGGGCGGAGCTGGATGGTCAAGACGAACGCATGGCCGCTGTCATGAACCTGGGTCCACAACCAACGATCGACCCCACGTCACCATCTGCGGTCGAAGTTCACCTTTTGGACAGGAGCTTTCAGTTAGACAATCGCCAGCTTCGCGTGGAGCCGGTGGTTCGTCTCCGCGGACAGAAGAAGTTCGAGAGTCTCGATGCTCTCAGCGAGCAGATCGGACACGACGCCGAGGCTGCGCGTCAACATCTAGCCATCGACGCTCAGGCGACAGCCGGGTAGGCATTGGTCAGCCCCCAAACGATGAACACACCGATGCCGCCAAGCAGGGCAATGCCCCAAACCAGGACATGCATGGTGCTCTCAGCTCCGCTGTTCTCCATGTCCCCTGGAATTGCGTTCTTCCACAAGATGCCATGGAATTGATGCAACGCGACTCTTCTCCAAATCCCTGTGTGCTTCGTCTGATCGATGCAAATTTGGATCGGGCACGCGAAGGCCTGAGAGTCGTTGAGGACTGGTGTCGGTTCGGACTTGAACGGGAAGATCTTGTGATCTCCCTCAAGGATTGGCGTCAACGCCTCGGGCGACTGCATCACCGCCCCTACAAGGAGGCCCGCTCCACATCGACAGACAGGGGAACGGGATTGGAACATCCTGCGCAGCTGGATCGCTCCAGCCCCGATCAGGTCGTGGCAGCTAACTGCGGACGGGTTCAAGAAGCGCTTCGCGTGATCGAGGAATTCGCACGCCCAATCGATGCCTCCCTAGCGAAGGAGGCATCAGCGATCCGTTACGGGCTTTATGACCTTGAAGTGACTTGTCTTCAGGCCACAACGGGTCATCGACGCCGTAATCGTCTGGAGGACTGCAACCTTTGTCTAATCACCGCTCCAGGAGCAAACCTCACCAGCAAGCTTGAGGCTGCTCTGTGCAGTGGCATTGCCATGGTTCAGTACAGGAGCAAGGACGGAAGCGATCAGCAGAACTTCAAAGAAGCCACTGATGTTCAAGCTCAATGCCGAAAGCGTGGGGCTCTTTTCATCATCAACGACAGAGTTGATTTTGCTCTCGCCCTCGATGCCGATGGTGTTCATCTGGGGCAGGACGACCTTTCCACTGCTGTGGCGCGTCAGCTGCTCGGACCGGAGAAATTGATCGGACGCAGCACCCATTCCCTGGAAGAAGTGGAGCAAGCGCAAGGCGAGGGATGTGATTACCTCGGTATCGGTCCTGTGTTTCCCACCGCCGTGAAGGCGGACAGAGCAGCTGTCGGACCTGAGCTGGTGAAGCAGGCCGAACTTCTTAGCAGAATTCCAATGTTCGCCATCGGCGGCATCTCCTCATCGAACATCCACGAGGTCATCGCGACGGGCTGCAGGCGGGTAGCGGTGATCGGAGCTGTGATGTCAGCGCAGGATCCAAAGACCGCGGGCTTGGAACTGATCCGATCTCTGACCCGACAGACCCTGAATTCATGACCCTGACCCTGAGCGTGAACGGTGAGGAGCGCAACCTGGATCCTGCACCGAGTCCAGCCTGCATCGACACTGTTATTCGCGCCCTGAGCCATAACCCTGCACTTGTGGTTGTTGAACACAACGGCCTGATCGTGCCGCGGGGCAAATGGACTGCTCAAGAAGTGAAAAACGGCGACCAACTTGAGATCGTCACCATCGTTGGTGGGGGTTCCTAAAGTTGCAGCATGAACAACACTCCTGCGGCTTTGAAGCTCTCACCCTGGCCTCGCCGACTGTTCGCAATCATCCTTCTTCCCCTGATGATCATGGGGCTGACTCTTTTCCACGCAGATCCCGCTGATGCTGCCCGTGGTGGCCGAATGGGTGGGGGGAGTTTCAGAGCCCCGTCGATGCCACGCTCCAGCGGGGGGTCTCTCGGTGGTGGTTATCGCCGTGGTGGCGGAGGTGGTTTTGGATTCCCATTCATCATCCCCATCTTTGGATTTGGTGGTGGGGGACTGCTCCCCTTACTGCTCTTGATGGCGGTCGCCGGAGTTCTGGTCAATGCATTTCGTGGTGCTGGCGGCGGGCAAGCCCTCGACGGGTACACCCCAGCGGTTCCAGCAACACCGAGCAAAGTCAAGATGATTCAGCTGCAGGTTGGCCTGTTGGCCAGTGCAAAACAACTGCAGGACGATCTTCGCGCCCTTGCTGCTTCATCCGACACCTCATCCAATTCCGGACTGCAACGACTGCTGCAAGAAACCACCCTTGCCTTGCTTCGACAGCCTGATCTCTGGGTTTATGCAAACTCTGAAAGTGGGGATGTTCCGTTCCACTCAGCTGAATCAACCTTCAACCGCCTTTCGATGAACGAACGCAGCAAACTGGCTGCCGAGGTGACATCCAATGTCGGCGGTCAGCGGCTGAACGATCAATCAAAAGCCTCTTCCGTTGGCGAAGCAGACGCGACCAACGAATTCATCGTCGTCACCGTTTTGGTTGCATCGACCGCGACCAGCACTCTGAACGGCACTGACACAAGTGAAGACTTACGACAGAGCCTGAGAATCCTCGGCTCAACGTCCTCCTCTGACCTGCTGGCCATGGAAGTGATTTGGCAACCAGAAGGACGCGGAGACGTGCTCAGCTCAGAGGAGCTGATCACCGCATACCCAAACCTTCAACATCTCTAAAGATTTCAGAATATCTTCTTATATTTTGTGCGTGGAATAAGTCTTTTTTCTCAGGTTTATTGCTTAAATTTGACTCAAGCATTTCTTCAACCGTTGTCTGGTCCCGATCCCCGTTCCATGCACTGGCAGAAGAATGGCGAGCTAGCAGTCAATGATTTGCAGGCCTTGGTGCATCGACTTCAATCCGTTGAAGCCGATGAAACCAGGGCCGAGCTTGGACGGCTAAGCCGAGGGGAAGACGACAATTTCTGAATGTTGCAAGAGTAATTGCTGCTTCCTCTCTTCAGCTTATAAAAAAAACATTCACCCAAATAATCTTCAAAAAATTCTATAGTATATTCTTTAATTGGAAAATTCTTCCGATCTGTCGGGGATAGCCTTAAATTCATGAATTCAGAGGATTGTCCCCAATAAAAGTTGAATTGGGCTCAAACACCATCTCAACTTTTATCCACTGCTAGATCGATTCCACACCTCCTTTGATGTTCAACACAAATAAACCCAAAAATTCAACCTAAAAATTATACAATCCCGACATTTGCAAAAATCACATCATCAACTTTAACCCTGTTTGAACTATTTTCATTCTGCGATGAGATCAACAACAACAAACAACATTGGGGAGTTGCATCAAAATCGTTTCTTTTTCATAGGAATTAACATCAACAACGCAAAATACGAAGCGCTGCCATTGCGGCACCGTACCCATTGTCAATATTGACGGTCAACAAACCTGGAGCACAACTGCTTAACATTCCCTCCAAGGCAGCGCGCCCGCCCAGGCTGACGCCGTACCCAACTGAAATCGGCACACCAATCACAGGTTGCGCCGCCAAGCCAGCCAGGACTGTGGGCAGGGCACCTTCCATACCAGCACAGGCGATCAGGACGCGCGCGCTTTCCAATTTGGGGAGCTGTTCGAGCAATCGATGAAGCCCAGCGACTCCCACATCCATCACCAGTTGCACGCCCACGCCATGGCATCGAAGTGCCAGAGCCGTCTCCTCAACAACGGTTCGATCGCTGCTTCCACCACTGAGAACCGCGACGGAGGCAGGCCCGGCGGGAGAAGCAGGCAGTAGCCCAAGCGTGAGACAACGGGCGTAGGGATGAACCACCACTTCAGGCAGTTGGAGGCGCACCGCTTCTGCCTTCTCTGGTTGAACCCGCGTGACCAAACCGAGTTCATCAACGGAACGGAATCTCTGAAGCACGCCAACTATCTGTTGGACGGTTTTATGTTCCCCCCATACAGCCTCCACCATGCCAAGACGCTGACGACGGCTGAGGTCCAGGCGCGCATCCTGATCCTGCATCAGCCCTTCAGTCTCTGGGGCCGCAGCTCACCTTCCGCCAGCAGAGGGAAGGCTGATCCGGCACCATCAGGCCGACCCAGAGCCCTGTTTGTGATCGCGTCGAACTGGTCCTGCACCTGCTGAACGGTGACTGTCGAAATTGACTTCCACTGCTCCCGACTCGCCCAACGGATCAACAACAGCCCTTCTTCTCGATCCGGATCCCAAAGCAGATCCCTGCCCAGGAAGCCCGGCTGACTCTCCAGCCAGGGTTGCCATGTCTGGCGCTCACCTTCCAACCAGATCTCGCGCTGATCGGCTTGCACAGCAAGACGCAACTGCTCAATCACCATCTCGTCTGCCAAAACCGGCCCTGCAACCACAAGCAGGATGGCGAACAACGCAGCACAAACGAGTTTCATGAACGGCTCAGCAAGGCGACCGCCTGGCAACTGATGCCCTCCTCACGCCCCTCCGGCCCGAGTTTTTCATTGGTGGTGGCCTTCACTCCCACAGCATCGGGATCCAAACCGATGCAAGAGGCGATATTGCTACGCATCGCTTTGATGTGAGGTTTGAGTTTCGGCCGCTCTGCGATCACAACAGCATCCACGTTCGTCACCTCCCACGCCCGCTGGCGCACCAAACCAACCACCTGCTCAAGCAGCATCAGGCTGTCTGCCCCCTTCCATTTCGGGTCGGTCGGGGGGAAATACTTCCCAATATCACCCAAAGAAAGTGCACCGAGCAGAGCATCCATCACGGCATGCACCAGTACATCAGCGTCACTGTGCCCGTCCAGCCCTAACCCATCGGGATGGATCAGGGTTACCCCGCCAAGAATCAACGGGCGGCCTGCAACGAGCCGATGAATGTCATACCCGTTTCCAATGCGCAGCTGCATGGTGCGATGTGAATCCGGTTCCATTGTTAAGGCCTGCCACTGGGCAAAGAGATCCGGACGTCGGTCCTTTGTGCGCAGTTCGCGCTGTTGCTGACGCCAGGTGGCAATCGCGCCGTGATCACCACTCCGCAAAACATTGGGCACCGACATTGATCGGAATTCCGCAGGCCTGGTGTAGTGAGGATGCTCAAGAAGGACAGTGCTGTGACTCTCCTCCACAAGCGATTCGGGCGTACCCACCGTCCCAGGGAGAAGCCGTACCACTCCATTGATCAATGCCATGGCCGGGAGTTCTCCGCCGGTGAGGACGAAATCACCGACAGACACCTCTTCATCCGCCAGGGAGCGTATGCGTTCATCAAACCCCTCGTAGTGACCACAGAGCAGAATCAACTGATCGTGGTGGCCTGCCCAGCGCTGGAGATCCTGCTGTCGCATCGGCTGTCCCTGAGGAGACATCAGCACGATTCGCGACTGAGCTCGCCGAGGCACTGATTCCACAGCCGCGAAAACGGGTTCGGGTTTGAGCACCATCCCTGCGCCTCCCCCATAGGGAACGTCGTCCACCTTGCGGTAGCGATCGCGTGCGAAATCGCGAGGATTGTGAACATGCAGTTCAGCAATTCCGGCTGCGAATGCACGGCCGATCACTCCAAGTTGCGTCAGTGGTTCAAAGGCCTGAGGCGCCAAACTCACCACATCAAGACGGTAAGGAGCCATCACGGCTTCAGGCTGCAGGCTTGGAAACGCGTCGGATATCTGTGCAGAAACTGCCTTCCCGAGGAGCGCCGTCGGCATCAACGGCTGTGGTGCTTCTCAATCGAAGGTTCACTCTCGTGAACCAGATCCGTTCCTGAACCAAAACACCATCTGGGCTCGTAATGGTGAGTTCCAGACTGCCATCAGTCCAGAACCGCCACTGACCAAGCTGTTCATCGCCCTGTTGCTTGAAGGTCAGAGCGCCATCAGCGCAGAACTCAAGTCGGCTGAGGGGGGCGTCAGCGGGTTGAACCACCAGATCGCCGAGCTGGGAGGCCGACTCTGATGATTCAAAGCGAACGGTCACCTCACCACGTTCACTCTGATGCCATTCGTCGTCACCGTCAGAAAGCGCGAAACGACTTCTCAGGCTCATCCATTCACCAGCGCAGAGACTCAGAAACGCCGCGGGATCTTCAGGAGGAAAGGGGTGATCGCTCATTCCTCCATCCTGTCAGCCGACTTCACCACGTCACCGGCAGGAACGGATAAGGGCGGTTCCATCCGTAGAGAGCAAGACGCTCGCGACCCGGTAGAGCCTGACCACGCCGATGGAATCCGAACACGTCCGCCAGGACAAGAGTGTTGGCTGGACAGGTGATCGCTACGGGCGCTGGAAGGCCAAGTTCCGCCAGGGCCTCCTCGCGAATCCTGAATGAACCGGAGACATCCGGATCGCAGCGATGGGCAATCGCTGAATCTGCCGTGCTTTGTTCCCAACGGAGACGGCCAGGATTCAATGTTTGACTTCCAGGTACATATTCAAAAGGTCCGTCGTCTGCTTTGACAGGTCGGAGGAAATACCAGAATTTCAGTGCTCGAAAAAAGGTGTCACGGTGCAACTCCTTTTGAAGATCAGGGGTCCGAGATTCACGCCCATGAACAGTGAGATAAACATCGAGTTTGTGCGGGTCCATTGGAATCCCGATCACTTGTCGACTGAACAGATTGAATCGCTGATCACGACACACCACTGATGCAAGAGGGAAGTGAGTTGGATCGAGATGCAGAAAGCGGTTGAGAGTACCGCCGTCAAATCGATCGAAACCTCCCTGGAACGGTTGTTTGGGTTGAAAGCCAGTGCGGTTGTTTTCAGGAACTGGATGCCGGATCAATGCCTGAGAGAGCTGGTTCTCAACCTCTCCACGAAGCGACTCGAACAGTGCATCCGGTAGAAAATCCCGGACCACCAAGTAGCCATCACGCTGAAGCGATTGAAGATGGCGGAAGCCCAACCAACGCCGCCACCGACAAAGCGCTTCCGCCAGCACAACCCGGCGGCGGTGTAACTGAAAGCGATGGTTCAGGACGGGATGGCCGACCCAGGGATCTCGGAAACTCTTGGTGCGTGTAATCAACGAGAGCATGGAGGCAGGCTAAGGGCCTCCCTGAACCTTCAGATCAAGGTCGGCCAACGATCTTGGTGCGTTGCCCACCCACGCGAAATGGACGATGCCCGAGGCCACAAAACAGGCAGTTTTTGATTAAGGGGAAGCAAATAGAAGATTGGGACACATTTTGACCTCATAAAATGGCCACAGAATCTCAACGCAAATAACCAAAATAAGCTTTGCAATACTTGAACAGCACCGACCAGTCAGAACAATTCAAAAAGATTAGGCAAAAGATTATCAATCAATGGATCGACGCATCTTGGTTTTTTTGAGCATTTGATAGACGTGCTTTTCCAGCCGCAATCGATTCCAGCGCTCCCACTCCATTGACGAGGTTGGATGCATCACCGGCATCATCGCTTCATCGGTCCAGTAATCGAGGGAATCGAGCGTTGAGAGGTGCAGCGAACAGGACGGACCATCACCCATGTGTTCAGTTCGAGCTGAAGTGATCGTCCAACAGAGAACCGGTTCGCCAGGTGTCATACGCAACAGTCTTCCGGTTTAGACACACTCCTCAATCTCCCTCGGGAGAAAAAATACAAACACTGGCGGACTGCTGCAGACGCCACAAATCGAGGACAGGCAAACCGGTCAGGAGTGGAACAACAAAACCAAGCCCTGTTGGACCTGATGAAATTCCCGTTCTTCTCGACTGAGATCTAGCCCTACTTCCAATCCCTCCTGAATTGCTTCCTCGAACGGAGGGGTCGAAGGCGGTGCTGATGCGATCCAGAGAGCTGCAATACCAATGGCTGTTGCATGCCATCGAAAACGTCCGGTGATCCCGATATCCGGTTCATTGAGAGCGTCCTGTAGGAGGGCGTTGATCGAGAGGCTTGTGCTGGCCATGATGAACAGCATCGTGACGAGATGGGTGAGCCGCAATCAGCTGAGAGACTTTGTATCGTTCGAGGTGATTCTTTTTGATCGTTCCAACAAACGATCTGCCAACTCGGGTAGCAGTTGTTCATGAATGGTTCACTCCCCGATCAACCGGTGGAGCGGAACTGGTTGTCCAGGCGATTGATCAACTCTTCCAGGCTCTCAACAGACAGCCTCAACTGGTCGCCCTTGTGGAGGGCGAAAGCAGCAGATCAAGCAGTTGGTTGTGTGGACGATCCATCCTGACGAGTGGGATTCAAAACCTGCCCTGGGGTGTCAGCCACGTGCAGCAATATCTGCCATTGCTCCCTTATGCGATTGAGCAGATCAACCTCGAGGCGGCAGAACTTGTCATCAGCAGCAGCCACCTGGTTGCCAAGGGAGTGCTGACCGCGCCGGACCAACTGCACATCAGCTACATCCACACGCCGGTGCGTTACGCGTGGGATCAGATGCATGCCTACCTAGAACGTTCATCGCTGACGCGGTATGGCCTTGGTCCCGTCATCCGCTGGCAACTTCACAAGCTTCGGCAGTGGGACGTCGTCAGTGCTCAGAGAATCGATCAACTGATTGCAAATTCCCGATTCACTGCACGTCGGATTCAAAAGTTTTGGAATCGTTCATCCGTGGTGGTCCACCCCCCGGTGGACGTGCAACGGTTCCGATGGAACGAACCAAGAGACGACTTTTATCTCTGCCTTTGCCGACTTGTTCCTTATAAACGTGTTGACCTAGTGATCAGAGCGTTCAATCACCTCGGACTGCCCTTGATCGTTGTGGGGGATGGCTCGGACTTCCAAGAGCTGAAGCGGTTGGCAGGCCCCACAGTCACGCTGCTAGGGCGGCAATCCCAGCAACAGGTGGAATCGCTGCTAGCGACCTGCAGGGCGTTCGTTTATGCCGGCATTGAGGACTTCGGCATTGCCCCGGTTGAAGCCATGGCTTCCGGTGCACCGGTGATCGGGCTCGCCCAGGGGGGACTGCTTGATACCGTCCGCTGTCTTCAGAGCGATGTGGACGCACCAACCGGCCTGCTCTTCCGGGAGCAATCGGCGCAATCGATTGCAGAAGCCGTGCGCTGGTTCCACGAACGAATGCTCTGGACACACGTTAATGCAGAGCAGAACAGGATCTGGGCAGAACGCTTTCGTCCGGAAGCGTTCAAACGCCGGTTTCAAGCCGTGGTGCAGCGAGCCTGGTCGGCTCACCAACAAAGCTGTGACGTTGCGGCGAGTGACCCCGGAGAGATGCCAGAACTCTCTGTGTGACGTTGAGTGTGGCGAGACACAGATTGAGCCTTGACGACGGCCTCCCGGCCATCACTCCGTCAGACAGCCGGTCTCGCCATCGGGCGGGGCTCCTACCGCCCCCATCTGGCGGTGACAACGGCGCCACCCTCTCTCCTCAACGCCCGCACTCTGATTGGGCAACAAAGCCGTATGGGCAGAGGGCTGAAGCGATCGGGAGACATTGTGCTGTCCCTCGCTGTCCTTGGTGCAGGAGCGCCGATTCTCCTGAGCCTCGCGCTCCTGGTGAAGTTAAGTTCACCCGGTCCTGTTTTCTACATTCAGCGTCGCGTCGGACGTAACTACCGACGCTTTGGCTGCATCAAATTCCGGACGATGAGAGCCGATGCAGATGATGTTCTCAACAAAGTTCTTGCCGAAAATGCGGCACTTCGCCAGGAGTTTGAACGGGACTTCAAATTAAGGCGCGACCCTCGCATCACCTGGATCGGCCGTTTTCTGAGACGCTCCAGCCTTGATGAACTGCCTCAGTTTCTCAACGTGCTGAGAGGCGAGATGAGTGTTGTGGGACCCAGGCCCATTGTGGATAAAGAATTGGATCGGTACGGCAGTTATATGGACGAAGTGGCATCCGTACGTCCTGGTCTGACGGGCCTCTGGCAGGTCAGCGGACGCAACAATCTGAGCTACCGCAAACGCGTCAAGCTTGATTTGGCGTATGCCCGCGGACGATCATTCCCTCTCGATCTCGCGATCATTCTCCGGACATTCGGAGTGCTTCTTCTTCCGATGGATCGCGGGGCGTACTAATGGCAACTTGACCCATCTTGATATTGAAATTAGACCTTTTTATTCCTTAGCCCAACGTTGCGTGCATCGAGAGGAGCACTGCATTTCACCGTCTGGATAGCTGAAACCAGCTTTACGTGCATTTTTTTCCACTTCACCAGGATTCGAACCGCTGAATGTTCGTGTTGTTTTGGCTTCTGCACCAAGGGCAGTAGACAGAAGACATGCAATCAGAACCAGGCTTGTTCTCAACATGGCAACCATTTCATCATCAACGCAGCCATCATCAACCAGAACAGTTCAAGGCGGCCCGTCAAATTCAGGATCAGGCGCACCGATTCAGCTGTGGCGGGCGGATGGTGTGAAGCCAATTGAGGTTTTGCAACCCAATGGTCGGAATACCGGTTCAACCCTCCCAGAGAAACACCCGCACAGTGGGCATAAATCGCCTCTGATCGACCTGCATTGGGAGAGGGGTCCATGGCTCCATCACGCTCTGCAGCGGCAACAAGAGCTGGCATCGTCCAAATCGGACAACTGACCAGTGGCAAGGACACCATCACCAGCCGGCAGGGCAACCAGGTAAGCAGGTCATCCAGTCGCGCCCCGGCTGTTCCCAGCCAAAGCAATTGGTCTCGCCGATACCCCAGCATGGAATCAAGGGTGCTCGCGGCTTTGAAACCCCAGGCCAACGCCAAGGGGCCAGGCAAAAGGTCGGACCATTGCCAAAGCAAACTTCCAACAACCATCCAGAACAAAGGGGCAAACAAACCATCAACCGCATTTTCCGAGGCACTTTCCGCTGCAGCCCTCAGAATCTGCTGCCTGTCCAATCGCGTTACATCCCTGCCAACGATCCAGCTGAGCTGGTTTCGAGCCCTTGAGAGATTTGCATCGTCCTGGGCTGAAGGCAGCGCCACAAGCACAGACAAGACACTTTCCCGCAGGCTGCGGGCAGCAAGGCAACTCGCCAGGCCGAAAACCAACAATGTGAAACCAGTCCAAAACAACGGTGGCTCCCTGAACATCACAAGGCGTTCGATGCACCACCCCAATCCGCAACTGGATCCGACCAGGAGCAGGGTGATCACAGCACCTGCGAAACGAAGGCGCCACGGCTTGTTTTGCGCGAGGGCTTCAGCAATGGAGCGCAACCGTGAGATACACCACCCCATCACCACAACAGGGTGAAGGCACCAGCGAGGATCACCGATGCATTGATCAACAACAGCGGCAAGAATTACCGCGAAGAATGTGGTTTCGCAGACCATCAACTGCGTTGCAGGCGGGATCGGAGCAGCAGCGGAGCCAGGCAAAACAGGCCGAGATTGAGGGGCAGTGCAAAGGGGAGCCCCAGCAGCCGAGCGAAGCCTCCCATCAACGGGATGCCTACCAGGCCGCCGATCGCCCCGGACCGTTGCAGGATCTGCCAGCCAGCTGCCGGGTCGTCGTCAGTGATTCGCTCGACCTGTTGAAGATCGCAGCAAGCAGCCAACCAGGCCACAGGGATGAACAGAAACGTTGCCAACCAACCCGGCCTGGCATGACAGACGATCAATCCCGTCAACAGAGACCCGACCACCACGCAAAGTTCACTTCCACGTCTCAACTGACGGAACTCAAGACCTCCAGACCTCAGGACATCTCGCTGCAATGGCAGCCGACTCAAATCCTGGCCAAGGGTCATCATCAAGGCGGCCAGCAGCAATGTGGCCATTCCCCAGGGCCGCCGCGTGCTGAATCCGGCGATGGCCGCCACGCAAAGACAAATCATCACAAGGGCACTGGCCAGTTGGAGACCAAAGCCCGTGGAGCGGCGCCGAAGCGGGAGGTGGGCTGGAAGCGTGGTAGTTGCCGGAAGCAGGCCGTTGATCAGTGGTGATGTCGTCATCCCACTAAGCAGCCTGGAATTGGAGGCCAGCGTGAGGCTGGCCCCTGCTTGAGCACCGCCCCAGCGACGTTGATTCCACCAGGGCGGCATATCGGTGTTGAACTCAGGAGGACTTCAACCAACTGAACATTGAACGCAACCCTTTGCCGACGTTCTCGATCGGATGTTCGGCGTCGCGATCGCGGATCTTTTTCATTTCAGGCTTACCGGCTTCGCATTCAGCAACGAAATTCTTGGCAAAGGTTCCATCCTGGATATCAGCAAGGACACGCTTCATCTCTGCCTTGGTGTCGGCCGTGATCAAACGTGGACCACTGACGTAGTCCCCATATTCAGCAGTGTTTGAAATGGAATCTCGCATGGCCGTGAGACCGCCTTTCACCATCAGATCCACGATCAATTTCACTTCGTGGAGGCACTCGAAGTAAGCCAGCTCAGGCTGATATCCAGCTTCGACCAAGGTTTCGAAGCCTGCTTTCACCAATTCAGACAAACCACCGCAGAGAACCGCCTGCTCCCCGAACAAATCTGTCTCCGTCTCCTCTTTGAAATTGGTCTCAAGGATGCCCGCACGGGTCCCCCCGATCCCTTTGGCGTAGGCCATCGCCAAGCCGCGTGCACGACCTGAAGCGTCCTGTTCAATGGCGAAGAGGGCGGGAACCCCTTGTCCATTCTGGTATTCCCAACGCACCGTGTGGCCAGGACCTTTCGGGGCGATCATCACCACATCCACATCGGCGGGAGGCTTGATGAGCTGAAAGCGAATGTTGAATCCGTGGGCGAAGCTCAACACCTTCCCAGCACTCAGGTGTGGAGCGATCTCCTTGGCATAGACATCTTTCTGAAATTCATCGGGAAGCAACACCATGATCCAGTCCGCCTTGGCTGAGGCATCAGCGACACTGAGCACCTCAAGGCCGTCCGCCTTTGCCTTGTCTGCGGAACGGCTCCCCTCATAGAGCCCGACGACCACATCGACGCCACTGTCCTTCAGGTTCAGGGCATGAGCATGGCCCTGAGAGCCGTAGCCGATGATTGCGACGGTCTTTCCAGTAAGAAGACCGAGATCAGCGTCTGAATCGTAGAAGAGCTGGGCCATCCAGGTCGTGCGCGATGAGCAGTGCAACCAGTGAGCTTACGCAGTTGGCGCATCAAGACCGGAGCTGCAATCCGGAGATCGCTGTTAAAGAGCAAAATCAAGATGCCCATCAAAACGCATCATTCGGTCTGACAAAGCACGACAGACGTCGTGGAAAACCCAAGAATTGAGCATCACATCGAACCTCTCATTCATTCGTCTATGGCGGCAAAGCAACCAGACGAAGGATCACAATTAGGAAATATCAAGGCATGAAGCCGTGCCATTGTTTCCCTGGGAGACTCCCCAAAACTCGTTCTGTAATCGCGAGCAAAGTGATTGAGACTTTGAAATCCGTAGTGTCTGGCGATACCCAGAACTTTATTCAAACCAATGCGGTCCTGCAGTTCAGGATTCGACAGGGCACATTGGACCTGCTGTAAACGAATCTGCTTCAAAAGCGCCATTGGACCAAGTCCAAAAATCTCTCTGCAGCTGTGACTTATCGTGGTACGCGAAGCAAACAGAAGAGAAGAAAGGCGATCCAATGTGATGGCATCATGTGGATTTTGCAGACCCCACCCAATACAATCATTCATCAAACCTGTTCTGAAACCATGAGACGACAGAGGATTAAGACTTGTCTTACACGTTGGTGCAAAAAACTCAAGCAAACCTGCCTCGAGAAACTCACAATTGAAATCAGATGACTGCGTCAAACCAGTCGATGCAATAAAACTGGCCTGGTGCTGCAAAGTTTTGAACAAAGCCGGATCAAGCCGGGCGGAATCGCTTGCATTGAGAGCGTCACTGAGGTGACAACCACCCTCCAGAGCGGACAAAGCAAGGACTCTTGGCTTATCAAATAGAACAAAATTGATCTTGCCGCCAGCATCTAACCTAGAAAAAAAATCTTTAACATTCTCATTGAATCCATAAATCGTGAAGGGTGCGACCGGCTGTCCTCGCACCACATATATTGTCCATACTGCTTTGAAGAGTCAAAACAGACTCCAACATAGTTTGAATTCCTCTCCCCGCAAAAAAACAGTGAACG
>QCSN01000008.1 GCA_003211515.1 Synechococcus sp. AG-670-F04 | reverse complement strand
TTCAGTTGCTTCATCTGACATCTCCACGAAAGCGAAACCACGCTTACGTCCGGTGTCACGCTCCAATGGAAGGGCACAGTTCATTACCTCACCGAACTGGGCAAACAGCTCGATTACATCTTCCTGCTCAGCGCGGAAGGGGAGATTGCCGACGAAAATACTCACGTTTTAAGTGGACCGGGTACGAATGGAAGGACCGAAGAAAGGACCTGGAACATCGCCATAGATCCATGACTTCGAAAGAGAAGCGCGTACCTTTGGCTCCATAAGCGTAGACCCGTCTGCGCAACTGAGGCATCCCTTGCAGGAGATCAAGCTGTTCCGTTGAGTAAATCAGACCAGCGCGCTAACTGTTCCTCAACTCGAACGAAGCCGGTCCCCCCCTCGCTAGTCCTTGCTGCGACAACGGCTCGAGGAGCCAAGGCAGCATGCAGATCAGATTCAAAGGCGGGATGCAGGTCCTTCCAATCCGACAAGCTCAGATCGCGCAACAGACATTTCCGCTCCAGGCAGCGGCGCACCACTGCTCCCACCAACTGGTACGCCTCGCGGAACGGCACACCCTTAGACACCAAATAATCCGCAACATCGGTGGCATTCGAGAAATCGCGTTCAACCGCTTGTTCCAAGCGCTCGGCGCGAAAGTAAAGACCTTCCTCGAATAAGACCGCCATCGCTTCAACACAATCGCGGGTGGTGCGAACGGCGTCGAACAGAGCCTCCTTGTCTTCCTGAAAATCCTTGTTGTAAGCAAGGGGAAGACCTTTGATCATGGTGAGCAAAGCCTGGACGTGGCCGAAAACCCTCCCGCATTTTCCGCGCACCAGCTCAGGCACATCAGGATTTTTCTTCTGCGGCATCAGGCTGCTTCCAGTCGCACAACGATCACTAAGGCGAACAAATCCAAACTCCTCTGATGCCCAAACGATCACCTCCTCTGCCAGCCGACTGAGATGTGCCATCACGAGGGAAGCTGCCGCGGAATACTCAACACAAAAATCCCGATCACTTACAGCATCCAAACTGTTGAGATAAATCCCCTCAAATCCCAGGTCTGAAGCGGTCATCCGCCGATCGATCGAGACGGGCGTGCCCGCTAGAGCCGCAGCACCAAGAGGGCAGACATTGACACGGCCTCGAACATCCCGAAGCCTGTCCCGGTCACGCTGAATCATCTCGATATAAGCGAGCAGATGGTGGGCAAGGCAGAGCGGCTGTGCCCTCTGTAGGTGGGTGTAACCGGGAATCAGGGTGTTGCGATGCTGTTGCGCCTGCAGCAGGAGTGCATGCTGCAGGCGGTCAAGGTCTCCATCCAATTCATCCAAACGGCGCCTCAGCCAAAGCCTCAGATCGGTACCGACCTGATCATTGCGACTTCGGCCGGTATGCAGCTTCTTGCCCACCGCTCCGAGCAGCGCAATCAGGCGACGCTCAACAGCGAAATGCACATCTTCATCCTCAAGGCCTGGCTGAAAACGACCCTGCGCAGCTTCGGTGCGAATGGTTTCCAGCCCCTGCACCAGCTGATCGGCTTCTTCGCCGTTGATCACACCACAACGGGCCAACATTCGGGCATGGGCGATCGATCCGTCGAGATCCTCCTGAAGCAGGGTGAGATCAAAACCAATCGAAGCGTTGAAGACTTCGATGAACGGATGCAAGCCCTCCTCAAACCGATCGCTCCAGGTCGCTTCGGAACCGCCAGTCACACCACCTGCCATCGGACGATCTGCACCTGAACTCCTCAGCTTGTCAGGCCAGTGGACGCACTCCGACACTGGGGAGTGTGACCGCCTCGGGTACTTTCAAAACCACCATCGAAGCGTCGTCTTCCAGTTGACGATCCCGACCGACAAAGCGATCGAGCCGTTCAAACAACGTTTCCAGAATGCCCTGGGATCCCTGGCCACTCCGACAGGCACTCTCCAGTGCACGGATCAACCGGGCTTCATCAAAGCGATCACCCGTGATCCCAGGGGCCTCGGTGACTCCATCGGTGTAATACAAGAGCACGTCCCCAGGTTCCAGACGGACTTCACCACTGCAGTAGTCCGCCTCTGGCTGAAGACCGATCAGCAAGCCAGCGGCATCCAACCGGTTGATGCAGCGCCGTTCAGCACACCAAAGCAATGGTGGGTTATGGGCAGCATTGGCAAATCGAAGCTTGCGGGTTCGCGGATCGAAATCGGAATAAAACAGCGTGACGAATCGATGGGACTGAGCCAGGTCCTCCTGGGCCAGCTGATTGAGATCGTGAAGAATGCGGTCCGGGGGAAGACCACTGAGCACCTCAGCCCTGAGCATGCCGCGCAGCATGGTCATCAGTAGTCCAGCAGGCACTCCCTTGCCCATGACATCCCCCATCACCAGAGCCCAACGCCCCCGTTCCCGCCTGCGCCCCATCAATTCCGGCCGAGTGGGGATGAAGTCGTAGTAGTCACCTCCCACCTGAAAGGCCGGCCGGCAACGGGCTGCCAACTCCACGCCCTCAATCACCGGGCAGCGATCAGGTAGCAACTGGGCCTGAATCTCGGCCCCGATGCTCAGCTGTCGGTCAACCCGTTCGTGGCGACGGGCCTCCTGCAACATCTGATCATTTTCAATTGCCACCCCTGCGAGATCGGCCACCAACTGCGCGTGGCGACGATGCACCTCTGTCCAGACCAACTCACCACGGCGATCAAACACGTAGAGCCGGCCCCGCGGTCGACCACGAGCCACCACAGACGTGGCGAACATTCCGGCCCGCGGCAGCAACCGCTGGACCAAACGGTCCATATCAAGCAGCAGACTTTCTTCCGTACCAAAACCTGCGCTGTGACCCGGTTCAAACGCAGAAAGACGCCTTAACAACTCCTGACAGGGTTCTGCAGGAACCGCCTGAAGCTGATCGCGCCATAGACGACCATCCGCCTGGAACGGAACAAGCAAGGCCCCTTCAACCGTCAGCAGCCGCGATGCCACCACTGGCACGAGCTCCAGGAAGCGATGCAGATTGGTGAAACTGCGCAACGCAAATGCGAGGGACACCAACAAGTCCTGATTACGTCGTTGCTCGCGGCTGAGACTGTCAAACAGTTGCCGCAGGGACGACATCGCCTGCGGCGTAGGATTCGAGCTCCGGAGCTGTGGTGCTGGATGTCGACGTGGTGGCTTGCTGCTCACGGCTCAGCCACCGATGGGGCTGCAACGTAGCAACGGTTCAGCGACCGGCCAGCAATGCCTCCACGAATTCAAAACTGTTGAAAGGGCGCAGATCCCTCAGACCTTCTCCTGCACCGATGAATCGAATCGGCAGACCAGCTTCGGAGGACACTGCGAGAGCCACACCGCCACGGGCGGTGCCATCCAATTTCGTGATGACAACTCCTGTGAGTCCAGCCGCCTGGGCGAAGGCCATGGCCTGACGAAGACCGTTCTGGCCCTGACTGGCATCCAGCACCAGCAATGATTCCACTTTGGCTTCCGGAGCAAGGCGGTCAATGATCTTCCTGACCTTCTGAAGCTCCTCCATCAGGTTGTGTTTGGTCTGAAGGCGTCCAGCGGTATCCACCAGCAGAAGATCGGTGCTGCGCGTTCGCGCAGCACCGATTGCATCGAACACCACTGCAGCGGGATCGGCATTGTCGCTGGGGTTGGAAACAACGGGCACATCACTGCGTTCACCCCAAACCTGCACTTGCTGAACCGCAGCGGCCCGGAAGGTGTCCGCCGCCGCAATCAGAGCGGAGTAACCACTCCGAACAGCAAGATTGGCCAACTTGCCGAGGGTGGTTGTCTTACCGACACCATTGACGCCAACCATTAGCCAGATGTTGAGGCAACCCCGTTCCGGGGCTAGAAGCTCAAGACCGCTCTGCTCGATCGGGGCATCCAACAAACCCCGCAACTGTTCCTTGAGGAACCGGATTCCCTCCTCTGGATCGACCACGTCCTGATTCATGCGCTGCCTCAGGGCACCGAGCACCTGATCCGTGGCTTGCACGCCGGCATCAGCACGCAAGAGAAGCGTTTCCAGATCGTCGAGAACCTCTGGGGTGAGTGGATCATCGCCCAGATTCTCCAACAGGCCGGTGACAAAGCCCTGACGGGTCTTCTCAAGCCCGCGGCGCAACCGACCAAGCCAGTCGATCTCCTCAAGAGACACTTCGTCGGACTTCCGGCCCTGAGCAGCAAGAACTTCTGCTGACCAGGTAAAATCCTCATCGAAGGCACCCAGTACAGGATCAGCTGCATCGATCGGAGCGGCAGTGGGCCGCGGAGCAGGAGTTGAGACAGGTGTCAGAGCAGCGGCACGAGCGTTCTGCTCCTCGTGCCGCTGCTGGCGTTGCGCCGCAGCCATTTCCAGCAGAGACAGACTAGCTGCTGAGGGAGCAGGCTCCGGTTTTGGCGTGGTTTCAGCCGGAACAGGAGGTTCATCAACCGGAAGCATCGGCTCAAGGTCCGGCGTCGAAACGGTTGAATCAAACTCAGACGGAACACCAACAGGATCTGATTCTGGAGAAACCAGGGGTTCCGGAGGATCCGTCGCCGTCGAGAGGGGTTCGGCCTCAGCTGTTGGAGAGGGTTCAGGCGCAGCGGATGGTTCCGGTTGAGAGGCAGTGGCTGCCTGCTGTGCCTTTAGCCGGGCATAGGCCTCTCGCGCCCAGACCAGGGCTTCGTCCTCTTCGGTGGTTTGCAAGGAGTCGGGCTCGCCACCCGTCACGGGTTCTTCATCAGCCACTTCAATTGAAGAGTGTTCAGGCGCAGACGACGACTGTTGACCATCCGTTGATTCTGCTGATTCCCCACTCGACTCGGGAGCGGATGGCGCCTGACCCTCTGTCTCCGGTTGATCGGGCCGGCGATTGAACCAATCAAAAACCATCAGGCCGAGGCAGTCGCTGCCGCATCATGAAACCGTCTGAGCACACCGTTGATCATGCGCCGACCCTGTTCATCGCTGTAGCGATTCGCCAGTTCAACGGCCTCATTAAAGGCAACAGGAGCTGGTGTGGAGAGATTTTGAAGATCAACCACGGCGAGGCGCAGGATGTCGCGATCAATCCTCGGCAGGCGGCTCAAACGCCACCCCTCCATCACAGCGTCCAATCCTGAGTCAATACTTGAACGATGTTCCAGAACCAGAGCGACCCTTTGCATGGCTGCCTGACGGATGTTCTCTTGGTCCCCCAGCAGCAGCAAACGCGGCAGTTCCATACAGGCCGAAAGACCATTCAGCACCTGTTCGGCTGAACCAAGGGCAATCCGCAGGTGAGAACGAATCGATTCAACCGGAACGGCTTGGCCTTCCTGCAGCTCACTGTCCAAAAGACCCTGCTGAGCCTGTTCCAGTTCGCTGGCACCCGCATCGAGCGTTTCCCGCCAATGCTGCATCAGGCTGTCGAGCGCTTTCTGAAGCAGGCTTTCCATCGGAAGATCCTGCGATGCCCTTTTTTTCTGCTGATCGGGAACCTGACTCAAAACAAGCAGTGCCAATTCACGGGAAAGAGATCTTGACTGCATCAGATCAACTCGTGGGTGAAACAGACGAGCGCAACTGGGCCATCAGACTCGAAAAACTGCGATTCACCGGTGCTTCCCTTTCGTCAGGATTGACAATGCCGGCCGAAATAATCGTTCGGAAGGCCTCTTCAACACTGATATCAAGCTCACGAACAGATTGTTCAGGAACCAATGTGTACCAACCGGTCGTTGGATTGGGAGCCGTTGGGATGAACACGCTCAAGAGCGGTTGCTGAAGATCAGATTGCAGAGAAGGGCCAACCTCACCCGTAACAAAACCGACGCTGAACAAGCCCTCACGGGGATATTCAACGAGGACAACCCGGCGAAAACGACTGGAATTATCCCGAAGAAAGGTTTCTAGGAGCTGTTTAAGGGTTTTGTAGACCGAGCCTGCGAGGGGTATACGCGTCAGGGTTCCCTCGCCGAACTCCAGCAGCCAGCGACCGACGATGTTTCGGGCCATCAACCCGATCAACAGGATCCCCATCAGGGGAACTGTCAAACCCAACGCCAGATTGATCAGGTCCTGGAGCAGGGGGTTGAGCGTAATGAAGGGATTGAACTGCTTTGGAATCGATGTCAGGAACGCCAAAACAAAGCGGCTGACGATCGTGGACAACCAGATCGTCGTCGCCAGTGGGATCACCACGAGGAGACCGGCGATCAGATCATTTTTGAGATCTTGTCGAAGCCTCGCGGTCAACGGCAGATCCGGCCTGGGGTTGGACTGAACCAAGGAGCTTCGGAGCCCGGAGTCTGGTGGAATGAAACCAACCTAACCAGCACTCCGGACAGGTCGAATCAAAGAACGGCGGCGAGTGCGAGCAATGCGAAAGCGATCGCAAGGACCACAGCACTTCCCGTACCACCAATCAAACGCTGACTAGAAGCACGATTTTGCTGGGATTCCAGCGCCGTTTTCTGCTCATCGAACTGGGCGATCTGCGTGTCGACGAAATCCTCAGCGGCACGAACCTTGTCTTCTGCTGATGCATCAGCCGGCAGCTGACCAGCCTGTGCCAGCTGCTCACCAATCGCCTTGACCTGCTTTTCGTCCTCCCTGACCTTGCGAGCCTCCGTCAGGGTCTGACGCAGTTGCTCCAGGCGCTGGGCAGCCGGTCCTTCAGCGGTGTTCACACTGAGCGACATCGGCACAGCAATCACCATGCCAATGGTCAGGAGAGCTGAAACAACACAGATAATCCAGCGCAACGGCGTGAACCGCTGTTCAGGCAAATCAAGTCGGGAACCGATCAAGGAAATCAACAGGCCCATGAAGCCCATGGGTGCAATCGCCACCAACGGACCGATGACCTGAGGTCGTGCTGTGTCATCCGACCAATCAATACCGGTGAGGACCGCAGACATCTGCAGCACCAGAACTACCACCATGGTGAGACCCAGCCACCGGAGGACGGGACCGAACCGTCCGTTCCCCGTGCGTCCCATCTCGGATGCGCTCACGTCAAGATGCAGAAAAAGCGCCCAACTTTACGTTCGATGATCGAGCGTTCCGTTGATCAACAGGACGACCTGAGCACTGCCCTGAAGCAACGGGCTCGAGAAGAGGGCTTCAATCCCGTCGGGTTGGCGCGTTTGCCTGGCAGTCCGCGACTGCGCCTGCGGACCCAGGCCCTTCAACGGTGGCTGGATCAGGGCCATCAGGCGGATATGGCCTGGATGGCCGCTCCCAGACGTCTGGATGCAAGCCAATTGCTTGATGGCGCAAGAAGCCTACTAGCCGTAGGCCTCAACTACTACGTCGCTGCAGAGACGCAGGACGGTTGCCTGAAAGTGGCTCGTTATGGGTGGGGTCGTGATTACCACCGCGTGGTGGATCAACGCCTGAGACGCGTTGGCCGTTGGCTATCCCAACAGCGTCCTGAAGCCAAATGGCGCGTTTGCGTTGATTCAGCCCCTCTTCTGGACAAAGCCTGGGCTGAGGAGGCCGGCCTCGGCTGGATCGGGAAACACAGCAATCTCATCCATCCCAGCCGGGGATCCTGGATGGTGCTCGGCCATCTCTTGACCACGGAAGACCTGCATCCGGATGAACCGTCGAGAAGCCTCTGCGGACGCTGCACAACTTGCATTGATGCCTGCCCGACCGGAGCGATCAGCGAACCCTTTGTGGTGGACGCCAGGAGTTGTCTGGCATTCCACACCATCGAAAACCGACAACCCGATCTGCCGGTTGCGATTCAAAACGCACTGGGACCCTGGGTCGCCGGCTGTGACATCTGTCAGGACGTCTGTCCCTGGAACCACCGCAGCCTGCCCGCGTCGCATGACCCCGAAATGCAACCACGGGCGTGGTTGCTCGAACTCAAGCAATCGGATGTACTCCGATGGGATGACGTGACCTGGGACGACAAACTCCGCGGATCAGCCCTACGTCGGATCAAGCCCTGGATGTGGCGCCGCAATGCTGCATCAGCAAAGACGGATCAGCCCACTAACCTTTGAAGACTTTCTTTAAGTCATGGTCGACCGCAGCAGGACGCCCTCTCGATGGCGACAGCGCCTGGCTGCGACTCTGATCGGATTGGGTTGCCTAAGTTGGACCAGCCCGACCCATGCCCTTGTTCCTTACGTCTACATCCCGACGACGGAAGAACTGAAGGGTTCCTCGATGGGCATTGGCCGGACGGCTGCCCAACTTCTGCAACTCGGCCAACCCAAGGAGGCTGCGAAGTTGGCAGCCCTCGCTGTGCGACTTCAACCGGAAGACGAACGACTCTGGACGGTGCTTGCTGAAGCGCAATTGCGCAGTAATGAATTGGAAGAGGCCAGTCGCTCCCTTGCAGCAGCCAAGCAACTGAATCCCCAAAAGGCCGGTCTTTGGTTCGCCGAAGCCGCAATCGCACTACGCACCGAACGGCCTGATGAAGCGATCGACCTACTGGCTCGTGGTTTGCAGCTCGAACCCGATAATCCTGCTGCCTACTTTGATCTAGGGAACGCCCGGATCATGCGCGATGAACTGAAACTGGCTCTGAAAGCCTTTGAACGGGCCACATCCCTCAAGCCAGATTTCTGGGAGGCTCTTAACAATCAAGCCCTAGTGCTTTACGAAATCGGCAACCGGGACGAAGCGATTAGACGTTGGCGTCGCGTCCTGGAAATCGAAAACAATCCTGAGCCGATGCTGGCCCTGGCAGCAGCTCTGCATCAACAAGGCAACAACCGCGAAGAGGCTTTAAGCCTTGCAAACACTGCCCTTTCCAATGACCCTAATTACGTCCTGCCACCCCATCAAGTGGAACAGCTGTGGGGAGCTCGCATCCGCCAAGCAGCTGCCCAGCTGCTTGATCAAGAGGAGTTAGCCGATACGGTTGAACGTGCACAGGCCAACGCAACCTGGAAGAAAAACCGTTGACCATCTGTAGGCTGAGCGCCTTCCGCACTGGGATCAGCGGACGGAATGGCTGAGGAGCGCGTCGAACCGATTGCTCTGCATCAGGAGATGCAGCGTTCCTATTTGGAATACGCGATGAGCGTGATCGTGGGACGGGCCCTGCCCGATGCCCGCGATGGACTCAAACCTGTTCAGCGCAGAATCCTCTACGCGATGCAGGAACTGGGACTCACCCCTGATCGCCCCTACCGGAAATGCGCCCGCGTCGTTGGGGATGTGCTTGGTAAATATCACCCGCACGGTGATCAAGCGGTTTACGACGCCCTCGTCCGACTCGTTCAAACCTTTGCTAGTCGCCATCCACTGCTCGATGGCCACGGCAACTTCGGCTCCGTGGACGACGATCCACCGGCGGCGATGCGATACACCGAAACCCGGCTTGCACCGATCGCCCACCAGGCACTGCTGGAAGAAATCGGCGACGACACCGTCGACTTCGCTGCCAACTTCGATGGATCACAGCAAGAGCCGACTGTTTTACCCGCCCAGTTGCCATTCCTCCTGCTGAACGGCTGCTCAGGCATCGCCGTGGGCATGGCGACGAGCATTCCTCCACACAATCTCGGCGAGGTAGTCGACGGGCTGATCGCCTTGATCCGCAAGCCAGATCTCAGTGACGAGCGCTTGCTAGAGCTGATCCCCGGACCCGATTTCCCCACCGGTGGTGAAGTGCTGCTCAGCAGTGGACTGCGGGACACCTACTTACGCGGGCGCGGCAGCATTCCGATGCGTGGAGTTGCCCACATCGAGGAAGTCCAGCCTGGTAAGGGACGCCACAAACGCAATGCGGTCGTGGTGACCGAATTGCCTTACCAACTCAGCAAAGCCGGTTGGATCGAAAAGCTGGCGGAATCTGTCAATGACGGCAAAATCGGCGGCATTGCCGACATCCGGGACGAAAGTGACCGGGAGGGCATGCGGGTCGTTGTTGAACTTCGCCGGGATGGCAATCCCGAGAAAGTGCTCGCTGATCTGCAGCGCCGCACGGCTCTGCAAAGCAATTTCGGCGCGATTCTGCTGGCCCTCGTCAACGGTCAACCGCAGCAGTTATCACTGCGGCAGTTGCTTCAGACCTTTCTCGACTACAGGGAACTCACCCTGATACGCCGGACCAGCCACGCTCTTCGAAAAACCGAAGACCGGCTGGAGGTTGTTGAAGGTCTGATCACTGCACTGAACAACCTGCAAGCGGTGATCGCCATGATTCAGGAGGCTGCGGATGCAGCTTCGGCCCGCGCCAGCCTGATGGTGCGCCTTGATCTGACTGAACGACAGGCGGACGCGGTTCTCTCGATGCCCCTACGTCGCCTAACAGGACTGGAACAGGAAAGTCTGCGCAAGGAACTCGAGGAACTCCGACAGGAACGGGAACGGCTGAAGCTGTTGCTTGAAAACAGAGATCAGCTGCTGGATGCCCTGGTGGCAGAACTGAAAAAACTGCGCAAACGTTTCGCGACGCCACGCCGCACTCGCCTGGTGGAGGGCGGAGACGAGTTAATGGCAGAGCGGGCCGCCAGCCAGCGCCCCAACACCGAACTGTTGCGACAACAGGCTCTCGCTGCACTCCCCGGTGATGGTCGACTGCTGATCCAGGCGGATGGCCAGGTGAAGGTGATCAGCCCACAGGTGCTGGGCCGTCTTCACATCAATGAACCAATCGCCCTGGGCGATGAACCATCACCAGCCCGACTGATCCTTCCAATCGAACCCCCCCCGAAGCTTCTCGCGATCAGTGAAGGTGGGCGTATTGCTCTATTGCGCTGGGAATTCGCCGGGCAACAACCAGGGTCCATCGACCGCTTCCTCCCCACGGGATTGGATGGTGATCCTGTGATCGCGATTGAACACCTTCCCGATGGAGATGCGGCCGACCGAAGCCTTGGGTTGCTGAGCAGTGATGGACGCTTCAAACGTCTTCCCCTCAGTGAAATCCTCGACCTTTCCGGTCGCGCCACCAGTGTGGTGAAGCTGAAGGAAGGGATCACACTCCGAGCAGCCATGATCTGCCGCAATGGAGCTGACCTGGTGCTATCCAGCAGCATTGGTCGGATGCTGCGTCTGCCGGTGACGGACGAATCATTGCCGGTAATGGGTCGACTGGCCCAGGGACCGATGACGATGCGACTATTTCCCGGTGAAAGCATCTGTGGCGGACTCTGCCTAGACAGCAAGGACGGCCAAACAACCGTGTTGTTGAGCACGGCTCAAGGGCGGATCAGCCGAATCGACGCCATGGAGCTGCGCCGTTGCCGTCGCGGCGACCTTGGTGAAATGGCCATCGAACTGGGAGACATCAAGGATCCGATCACAGCGATCCGACCAGGGCACGGTCTGATCGGGCTGATGACGAATCAGAAGCGGCATGGACGCGTCGAAGCTTCGAACTATGCATGTGTCGAAATCGGAGCTGAGTTCTCTGATCGAATCGATCTAAGGGCGGGGGAGCAGATCACCGATCTGATCCCTCTGCAGGGCTCGGAACCATCCAACTAACACCATGAACCCGGGTTACAACCGCCCCGCAATGCCAGCTGGTTCCTTCATCAATTTCGAAGCAAGCAAGTTCTGATCCATAGCAATCGGGTACTGACCATCGAAACAGGCAGTGCAGAAATGGCCTGACTCGGCTCGAGCTGCCTCGACCATGCCCTCCTTTGTGAGATACGCCAGCGAATCAACCTTCAGTTGCGCCTCGATCTCCTCGAGTGTGAGCTGGGCAGCAATCAGCTGGTCCTGAGTATCCGTATCGATGCCATAGAAGCAGGGATGAGTCACAGGCGGAGAACTGATCCGCATGTGCACTTCCGTGGCACCAGCTTCACGAAGAGCCACAACCAATTTGCGACTTGTCGTTCCCCGAACGATTGAATCATCAATGACAACGATGCGCTTACCTGAAAGAACATCCGGCAAGGGATTGAGCTTCACGCGAATCCCGGCCTCACGCATGGCCTGGGTAGGTTGAATGAAGGTTCGCCCCACATAGCGGTTCTTGATCAGACCATCGGCATAGGGAATGCCGCTGACCTGAGAGAAACCGATGGCTGCGGGAATTCCTGAATCGGGCACTCCAATGACCAGATCCGCATCCACAGCAGATTCCCGTGCCAGGGTCTGACCGATCCGTTGCCTGTAGCTGTAGAGGGACTCGCCGAAAAAGCGGCTGTCCGGACGAGCGAAGTAGATCATTTCGAACACGCAGAGGCGGTTCGGCTCATCACTCCATTGGACGCGGCTGGGTTCATCCACCCCCAGCTGAAAGTGAACCAGTTCTCCGGGCTGAACGTCATCGGTGTAGCTGGCACCAATGATCTCGAGGCCACAGGTCTCGCTGCTCACCACCCAGTGTCCGGAGTCAGGTTCCCCCAACTGACCAAACACCAGAGGACGGATCCCGTGCCCATCACGAACAGCAAACAGCCCATCAGGGGTTCCGATCACCAGGCTGAAGGCCCCCTTGCAGAGCTCCAGCGCAGCACGAATCGCCTCTGGCCAGTCAAGACCGCGATCCACAGCCTGTTGAAGCGCAAAGGCGATCAGTTCAGAGTCCGTTGTTGATGTGAACTCAGCCTGTCCGTCATCTACAAGCTGCCGTAATTCGGCAACGTTGACGAGATTACCGTTGTGGGCCAGAGCAAACGCTCCGAGCCGGGTCATCAGGACCACGGGCTGGGCATTGCAGACGCGACTGCTGCCAGTTGTTGAATAACGGTTGTGGCCGATCGCGAGATCACCGGGCATGCGCGCCAGCACGTCCTGGTCAAAAACCTGACTGACCAGGCCCATGTCCTTGTGCAATCGCACATTGCCGGCGTTGAAGACAGCGATGCCTGCGGACTCCTGACCACGGTGCTGAAGGGCGTAGAGACCGAAGTACGCCAAATTGGCCACGGGTTGTTCGCCCGCTAACACGGCGAACACACCGCACGCTTCCTCCATCCGATCGGGACGCTCCACCTCAAGCCGTTGCGCAGGGAGCATCGCTTTCAGAATTCCTTCATGATTCTGCATCACCCCGAAGTCGGCGCGGAAGACCCTCAGCATGAGCGCGGCGCAAGTGATCCACGCCCAGAGTCCAGATCTCACGATCACCAAGCCGCAGATGCAGCCGCGGCTGCTGGGTCACTGTTCCAAGCTCCGTGACCGGCAAGGACGTGCTGGAGACCAGTTTTTGCCAGTCGCCAAGGCGTTCCGCCTTGACGGAAACCACGATGCGAGCGCCTCCCTCAGCGAACAGGACCCGGTCCAGACGTTGCGGTAGATCTGGCCAATGCATCTCCACACCGAGATCGGACGCGATGCAGGATTCGGCCAGTGTCACGGCCAAGCCTCCATCGCTGCTGTCGTGGGCTGACGCCACAATCCCCATCGCAATGGCCTGGCGCACCAAAGCCTGAACCTCTGCTTCCAACTCAAGATCCACCCGCGGAGGACGGCCTGAGAGCGATCCACACACCATCTGCTGATAACTACTGCCAGCGAGCCCCAGCCGCTCATCCCCCTGCTCATTCAGCGGTACCCCCAACAACCAAACGGAGTCCTGCGCCTGGCGCCAAGCCAGACCCACCACTTGAGACACGTCTTCCACCAGGCCAACCATGCCGATCACCGGGGTGGGATGAATGGGCTGCAGACGTCCGTCATCGCGTCTGGTTTCGTTGTACAGGGAGACATTGCCTCCGGTCACAGGAGTCTTGAATCCACGGCATGCCTCAGCGATTCCGCGACAGGCCATGGCCAGCTGCCAATAGCCCTTCGCCGTTTCCGGGGATGGAAAATTGAGGTTGTCGGTGATCGCAAGCGGCTCGGCGCCCACGCAACTGAGATTTCGAGCTGCCTCGGCCACAGCTGCCATGGCACCGCGCTCGGGATCAAGAGCAACCCAGCGGTTCGGACAGTCCACGGTTGCAGCCACACCACGACGCTCTTCAAGCATCGAATGCTGCGAACGCAGGCGGATGACAGCTGCGTCAGCCGCACCGGAGGACACCACCGTGTTGGCAAGAACCTGCTGGTCGTACTGGCGATGCACCCATCGTTTGCTGGCGATCGTTGGATCATCCAGAAGCCGCAAAAGAACGGCAGCAGAGTCAGGCGGATCCGGTAGTTGGGATTCACTCCATTGCCAGCGCTGTTGAAGATCGGCCGGAGGCTGCTGCAACAGCTCATGGTGTTCAATCGGTGTGTCGTCAGCCAATGCCGTGGCAGGCACCTCAGCAGCCACGGCACCGCGATGCAGCACCCTGACCAAAGGCTCCTCAAGCACACGACCCACCACGGCCGCCTGCAAACCCCAGCGGCGGAACCGCTCCATCAAGGCGTTCTCCCGTCCCTGACGCACCACAAACAGCATCCGTTCCTGGGATTCGGACAACAGGAATTCATAGGGGGTCATCCCCTGTTCCCTGGCAGGCACACGGTCGAGGTCGAGTTCAACCCCAAGACCACCCTTGGCTGCCATCTCCGAACAACTACAGGTGAGACCAGCGGCACCCATATCCTGGGCGGCCACCACATCACCGCTGGCAAAGGCCTCGAGGCAAGCCTCAATCAATCCTTTTTCCAGAAAGGGATCGCCCACCTGCACCGCCGGTCGGTCATCCAGCGAATCAGCACTCAGTTCGGCACTCGCAAAGCTTGCGCCACCCATCCCATCGCGGCCTGTGGTGCTGCCCACATACACCACGGGATTCCCAATGCCGTTGGCGCCGGATTTGACGATCTCCTCGGTCTCCATTAAGCCAAGTGCCATTGCATTGACGAGGGGATTGCCGGAATAGGACGGGTCAAAACAAACCTCACCACCCACGGTCGGAACGCCGACACAGTTGCCGTAGTGGGCAATGCCAGCGACCACCCCTTCCATCAGGCCCACATTGACCGGATCGTCCAGCGGGCCGAAACGCAGGGCATTCAACAGGGCGATCGGCCGGGCGCCCATGGTGAAAATGTCGCGGAGAATGCCACCGACCCCTGTGGCCGCTCCCTGAAACGGTTCCACAGCAGAGGGATGGTTGTGGCTTTCGATCTTGAAGGCAAGTCGATGACCGCCACCAAGATCAACCACGCCGGCATTTTCACCAGGCCCAACAAGAATGCGTGGGCCCTCCGTGGGGAAGTCACGCAACAGCGGTCTTGAATTGCGATAACAGCAGTGCTCTGACCACATCACCCCAAACATCCCCAGCTCGACACGGTTGGGCGTCCTGCCAAGACGCCGACAGATCTCGTCCCAGTCCCTTGGCTTCAATCCCTCCTGTTGCAGCGCCGCTGCCGCGTCATATCCAGTTGCATCAGAAGAGGAAACCACGTATCACTGAGCGCTTCAACCCAGTGTTGCCGACGGCCTCATCGGGTCAGCTAAATCCAGGGATCCTGATCTCCTGAGTTCGACCCGCGTCGTGATCGCGACGCCCAGGCTGCGTCATCCCAATCCTCCAGTGGGTCATCGCGATCCAGTGCGTCCTGCTTGGGCTGCGATGGGGGCCCCGCCTCGTCATCCCAGGAGGGCTCCTCCAACCACCCTTCCAACCGATCGCCCGCCTGGTCGCCCATCTGCCGCAACTGATCACGCCAGCGCTGCGTGCGTTGCAGGAGGTCCTGCCGAACACTGGATCGCGCCAGGGGCAGATCTTCCAAACTGACGACCCCTGTGGAGACCAGGCCTGGCTGCTGATCAACAATTCGATCGGGGGTCAGTCGCCAGCGCGACGTGCCGGGTAAACGAGGATCGCTGCGCGCAACGAGGTAGTGACGAATCGCGCCGGTGGCGGTCTCAAACACCAAATCCACCACCGACGCCAGTCGTTCGCCATGGCGATCGAGAAGATCGGCATCCATCAATGTGGGCAAACGGTCCAGGGTGACCTGGTCGGTAAGGGACGGCTCACCACGCACGTAAATCTGTTGATCGGTCAATCCACAGCACTGATCCAGTCGCCAAACTTCCCGTGACAGCCGCAAGGCAGAAGGACGACTCACCCAACCGAGCAGACGATGCACAGGTGGATGCATCCAAGCCATCACCCCCGGTCCATGATCCAATCCCAGCTCACAACGCACCGTGTGATGCAGCAGATCACTGAGCAGCAACTGATCAGGAAGGCTCAAATCAGGATCGGATCTGGACAGGCATGACCAGATAAGTGAAACCGTCAGTTTCCTGCTCGGGTTTGAGCACCGCCGGCGTGGTCGGTGCATTGCAGTGCAAGACAACCCGTTCACTGGCCATGGCCTTCAGGCCGTCCAGGAGATACCGGACATTGAAGGCGATCTGCATCGCATCCCCACTCAGGCTGGCTGGTAAAGACTCGGATCCGCTGCCGACATCCTGGGCATCAGCACTGATCTGCACCAGGCCCTGATCGGGCTCACTGCTGAACTTGACAACGTTGTTGTGTTGATCCGCCAGAACCGCGATGCGTTCAAGTGCGGCAATCAAGCCTCGGCGGTCCAAGCCCAATCTGCGGCTGAAACCATCCGGGATGAGCTGTCGATAGTTGGGATACGTGCCTTCCAACGTGCGGCTGGTCACCATCTGATCAGCTGCGAGAAAGACCACTTGTCCGCGGTCGCAGAACAGGCTGACTGGTTCCTCTGAGCGCCATCCAGCCATTAAACGCTCCACCTCGCGGAGTGATCTGGCCGGGAGGGTGACCGCCAGATCTGCACTGTCCTCATCAGCGTTAGCACTGGAGTCGAGATCAACAGCTGGATCAACCTGCAATGCATCGTTGACCTGCAAAACGGCGAGCCGATGTCCATCGGTGGCAGCAGCTTCAAGAGAGCGTTGATTGAATTGAAGGTGCACTCCGGTCAACAACTGCTTGGCTTCATCAGCGCTGCTGGCAAACAAGGTGCCCTTGAGGGCTTCAACCAAGCCAGTGGCCTGAAGCTTGAGCGACTTACCACTCTCCACCATCGGTAGATCGGGGTAGTCATCAGCGGGCATTCCCCGCATCTGATAGTTGCCACTCAAACTTGTGAGCTGCACCTGTTCACCGGACTCTTCCGTGGCGAGGGTGATCGGTGAATCGCTTGACAAGCGGGAAACGATTTCACCAAGCAAGCGAGCCGGAAGTGTGATCGCACCACTCGCATCAACAGTGGCGGACAGTGATGTCTGGATACCGAGATTGAGATCAAACCCAGTCAGGCTCAATCGACCGGTACCGGCGTCAGCGGTCAAGAGCACATTGGCAAGAACCGGATGGGTCGGACGCGTCGCAACAGCACGACTGACGAGCTGAAGAGCTGCGTTGAGTTCCGACTGGGAGCAAACCACTTTCATCGTGCTTTTGAGCCGGGTCCCGATCGGAGTTGCACCACGGTTTCACAGGGCTGTGCGAAGTGCAATGGGATCCGTTTCTTTTTTTTGGTTGTTCTAAAGCTGTTTTATTGAAAAGAAAAAAAGAAAAAACAGCCGTAGTAGGGCCTGAGGAATCTGGGGAAATCGCGTTAGAAACAAGTGTTGACGGGGAGTTACAGGGTTTAAAACCGATGGAAAACAATTTCCCTGTTGTGGGGAGGATCGGGCTTTTCCACTTTTGCTCAGCCTGTGGAGAGCTGGGTTTTGAAATCGAGTTTGAGTAGAGGGGTGATTTCCCCAGGTTGTGGGGGTGGTTGTTCGACGTCTTCCTCAGTCGCTTTGTCGATTGTCAGGCTGGGATATGTCATGAAAAGCCATCAAAAACCCCACTTTGCGGTGGCATGGTTCTTTCAAGTGGATGGTGTCAGGTGATTGTGCGTGGGATCAGAAACCCATCACACCCGCCACCGTGGCCAGATTGGGGTCGAGATCCGTATGGAATGCGGCATCGTTGTTGCTGATTGCGCAATCGGGATCCTTCAAGCCATTCCCTGTGAGAACGCACACGACGGTGGCGTTGGCAGGAACCTCGTCTTTGCGCTTCAGGAGTCCGGCGACCGAGGCAGCACTGGCTGGTTCGCAGAAGATCCCTTCCTGACCACCGAGCAATTTGTAGGCCTCGATGATCTCAGCGTCGGTGACATCCAGAAAGGCTCCATTGCTCGCTTTCCGGGCAGCGATCGCTTTGGCCCTGTTCACCGGGTTGCCGATGCGGATCGCGGTGGCAATCGTCTCTGGATCGGTGACTGTGGTGTCGTTCACCAGTGGTGCTGATCCACTGGCCTGGAAGCCCATCATGCGGGGCAAGGTGCGGCTGTGTCCGGCCTGCTGGTACTCCTGAAAACCCATCCAGTAGGCCGTGATGTTGCCGGCATTACCCATCGGAATACAGAGCCAGTCAGGAGCATCCCCAAGGGCATCAACGATTTCAAAAGCCGCTGTTTTCTGACCTTGCAGTCGAAAGGGATTGACAGAGTTGACGAGGGTGACGGGATATTTATCAGCTGCCTCTCGCACGATGTCCAGGGCCCGGTCGAAGTTTCCACGGATCGCCAGCACTTCCGCCCCATAGACAAGCGCTTGAGCGAGTTTGCCCTGAGCGACATATCCATCAGGGATCAGAACGAAGGCACGCATGCCTCCCCTGCGTGCGTAGGCCGCGGCCGCCGCGCTGGTGTTGCCGGTGCTGGCACAGATCACCGCTTCACAACTGGCTTCCTTCGCCTTGCTGATCGCCATCGTCATGCCGCGGTCTTTGAAGGACCCTGTCGGATTAAGACCGTCGTATTTGACGAACACCTTGACGCCGTTGCCGATGCGTTCGGCGACGGCAGGCACCGGGATCAGAGGCGTCGCTCCTTCACGAAGGGTGATGATTGGAGTGGCTGCTGTGACCGGAAGCCAGGCTCTATAGGCCTCGATGAGTCCAGGCCAGTCCTGCATCACAGGGGTGGCTGCGAAGCGCCGACGAAGGTTCTGGAACACGGACTCCAGCTGGACAGAGGGACGAGCCGGAATCTAGGCGTCAGGGCTGTGACTCATTCTTGAGGCCGTCCAACGGGGAATCCGAGAAGAATTTCACCAGTCCGGCGATCGACTCTGCTTTTTCGATCACTGAAAACAAAGCCGGAAGATTCACGGCCATCACCTGGTTCGGATACGCCTTCAGGAAGCTCACAGCCGTTAACCCTCCGTCTTCCAGTTGAAGACCATTCACTACCCCGGCGCGTAGGGCTGGAACGCTTGCGGATGCCTGGGGTGTGTAGATCGGATAGATGATTTTGGCGATTCTTTGAATGATCGCCTCACCGATCCGGGTGTTGACCAAGCGGCTCGTCAGCACCAAGGGAAGATTCAGCTTTTGATTGAGCAGCTTTGAAACCTCCTCCGGATCCTGGCCGGAGAGGTCGAGCAGATTCTTGAGAAGGCCGATCGCTTCTCCAGATTCCGCTAGGTGTTCGATGTCTTTGACAGGAATTGAACGCCTGAAGGCACCACTGACGAGTGCAACATCCTTCGCCGCATGTACGGGGGTGGTGATGCCCTGAACTGCTATTGCACAACCGGCAGCCATGGCCAGACAGGAGTGGCGACAGCTGAAGCGGCTCGACATCGTGACATCCAAGGTGGCCGGAATCTAGGGGCTTACCCCAGCGGCCACCTTCACCAAACGGACAACTCCGCGTTCGGCCAAACCCTGCGCCACTTGAAGACCCATGCGTCGTGTGTCCGGTTCGCGCATCACCCTTGGCATTCGTTTGAGCAGGAGATCAGGGGTGAAGCCTGGGAGCGATTGCAGAACTTGAATCAGTTCCCGCACCGGTTCCAGTTGCAGCAGTGGATCTGAGAAACCCAACGATGAATTGGCGATGGCGGACGGTTGCAGCCGTCTTGGAAGACGCCGGCCGAGACGTTGCATCGTTGACCAGCCAAAAGCATCGAGGCGATCAACCGTGGCGTCGACCAGTTGATCCCTCAGCAGACCCGCTTTGGGTGAAAACAGAAAATCCAACAGTTGATCGAGAAGAGTCTCGAGGTCCAACTGGGTCTGACTTGCGGCACTCGACACCAGATTTTCCAGACGTGTCCAGCGGAAGGCGTCACCGTCGAACAACATCTCCTTGAGGCTCTGGCGCAGTTGCGGATCCGGGTCTTCCATCAGCCTCCTGGCGAAATAGGGATAGGCCGCGCCGAGGATTTTGAATTTTGGATCCACACTCAAAGCAATGCCCTCGAGGGTGACCAGTGAGCGGATGATCAGGGCGTAATAGGGCGGTACTCGAAATGGAAATTTGTACATCACACCAGACATGTCGTCGGTCACGGCCTTGAAATCCATTCGGTTCACCCCTGCCTCCAGGGCCTGGCTAAACACTTTTTCGAAGGCTGGAACGATGGGATCGAGATTCACATCCTCAGCGAGAAACCCAAGCGTGACGAAATCCTTGGAGAGCTTTCCGAAGTTGCGGTTCACGAGATGGACCACCGCCTGAATTAATCCCGTGCGGGATTCGCGGCTCACCTCACTCATCATCCCGAAGTCGAGATAACAAAGTCGACCGTCCTTAAGGGCCAGGAGATTTCCAGGATGGGGGTCGGCATGAAAGAAGCCGTGTTCCAGTAACTGCTGCAGGCTGCAGTTCACGCCCACGTCCACCATGTCGTCGGGATCGATGCCGAGCTCACGAACCGCGTCGAGATTGGTAAGTTTCACGCCGTCGATCCACTCCATCGTCAATACCCTCCGGCTGGTGGCGGACCTGTAGATCGCAGGTACAGCGATCCGGGGGTTGTGCCTGTGAAGCTTCTGAAACGTCTCGGCGTTGTCTGCTTCATTGAGGTAGTCCATCTCCTCGAACACCCGTTTGCCCAATTCGTCAATCAGGGCAACGAGATCACTGCGGATCAGGCCGATGTTGCTGTTCAGCCATGCGGCGATATTGCGCACGATGTAAAGATCAAGGGTGATCTGTTCGCGCAGCCCGGGTCTCTGCACCTTCACGGCGACCTTTTGCCCATCCCTGAGAATGCCTTTGTGGACCTGTCCGAGCGAAGCCGCCGAGATCGGTTCCCGGTCGAGTTGTTCGTAGATCTCGTCCACGGATGCTCCGAGGTCCTCCTCGATGCAGGCCATGGCCAGTTCGCTTTCAAATCCAGGAAGCTGATCCTGAAGCTGGGCCAGCTCCTCTAATAACAATGGAGGGACGATGTCTGGTCGGGTGGAGAGGGCCTGTCCCGCCTTGATGAAAGCTGGTCCGAGATCCACCAGCAGTTCGGCACATTCACGTGCTCTGTCGCGAGCCCGCTGTTCATCCTTGAGCAATCGGAAGATCCAGTCGAATCCGATTCCCAATAGCAGCAGTCCAATGGGTATAAGTGTCTGCCAGATACGGCGGATCAGACGCTGGGGATGGCCGGCGTAAATGCGAGTGATGGCAGCGGGGTCGTACTCGAGCAGCCCGGCGGCTTCAATGAAATCGCCGAGATCCGCCACCATCGATCAGGAGTTTTAAACGACCCCCCTTCTAAACGAATCGAACCACCGCTACGGTCAAGGCGATCACCGGTTCATGCAGTGCTCATCGGTCTGCAGCTGCAGAACATCGCGCTGATCGACAGCCTTGAGCTGAATTTCGATACTGGCTTCACGGTCCTGACGGGCGAGACCGGGGCTGGGAAGTCGATCCTTCTCGATGCACTCGATGCCCTACTCGGCGGAGCTCAGGGGGCGTCGGGCGTGCGGCTGCTTCGCAACGGCTGTGATCGGGCTCGCATCGAAGCGAGCTTCGTGATGAACGCAGGCATCCAGAACTGGATGGAGCAGGCCGGTCTGGAAGCGGAGGACGACGACCTGCTTCTGACTCGGGAATGGCGCAGACAGGACGATCGCTATAGCAGTCGCTCTAGGTTGAACGGAGTGGCTGTCAATCGTCAGCAACTGGTGGATCTGCGACCCCTGTTGATCGACCTCACGATGCAGGGTCAGACACTGCAGCTTTCAAGACCAGGCCAGCAGCGGCGCTGGCTGGATCGCCTCGGTGGGGAGGAACTTTTTGTTGAGCTTCAGGCAGTTCGCTCCTGTTGGCGTGTCTGGCGTGAGGCTGTCACAGCTCTGCAGTTGCATCAGGAGGAGGTCACACGTCTCGAACAGCAGCGGCAGGAGTTGCAAGAGCTGCTCGACAGCCTGGAATTGGCGGGTCTCGATGACCCCGCCGAGGAGCAACGGCTTGAGAAGGAGCAGGACCGTTTGGTTCACGGTGTGCGGCTTCAGGAAGGGTTGATGGCGGTTTTTGGTCGGCTCCGGGACGGAGCTGAACAGGTTCCCTCTCTGCAGGAGCACTTCGGCGCAGCGATCCATGAGCTGCAGAGCATGGCGCAACTCGATGGATCGCTTCAATCGCTTCGCGATCAAGCGCTCGACCTGGAGGCCGGTGTGGATGATCTGCTTCGTTCTCTGGATCTGTACGGCTCAACACTGGAGAGTGATCCTGAGCGTCTGGATCGAATTCAGGAACGTTTAGCTGATCTCAAACGGTTGCAACGCCGGCATGGACTCGATCTGGTGGGGTTGATCCAGCGGCGTGATGCCTTGCGGAGCCAGCTTGGCGATGGTGCAGCCAATGCCGATCTCGCGGCGTTGCGTCGGACGGAATCTTTGGCGCGTCAGGCGCGTGATCAAGCCAACGACCGTTTGCATGACCTACGCCATCGGGCTGGCGACTGTCTGGAGTCATCCCTGACGAAGCTTCTGCGTCCAATGGGTCTGGACAATGTTCGTTTCCAGGTTCAGCTAACTCCGATCGACCCTTCGGAACAGGGTGGTGATCAGGTGAGCTTTCTGTTTTCAGCAAACCCCGGTCAGCCGCTGGCTCCCCTTGCGGATGTGGCCTCCGGTGGGGAGATGTCGCGATTTCTTCTTGCTTTGAAATCCACACTGGCGTCCGTTGATGGCTCCAGCACCTTGCTGTTCGATGAAATCGATGCGGGCGTCAGCGGGCGCGTCAGTGGTGCGATGGGGGCTCTTCTCCATTCCCTGGCGCGACATCGCCAGGTGTTCTGCGTCACGCATCAGCCGTTGGTCGCTGCTGCGGCCGATCACCACTATCGGGTCAGCAAGACCGTGTCCAACGGCGTTACCCATTCGCAGGTGTCCCACCTGCGGGACACTCGGCAACGGCAGCAGGAACTGGCTGAGTTAGCTGGTGGCGAGCAGGCCCAGGCCTATGCGGCCAGTCTTCTGGAGCAGAAATCGTCCTGAGATCAGCTGTTCTCCTTAAGATCTAATGCTTTCATTACGGCGTCATGGGGCGATCTGCAGCCGAAAACACGACTCGGCCCAGTCCCCTCAACCTTGCTCGTCGCAATGAGGACGATGTGATTCGGGTTCGGGGAGCGCGTCAGCACAATCTCAAAGACGTTGACGTCACCATCCCCAGAAACAAATTGGTGGTGTTCACCGGGGTGAGCGGCAGCGGCAAGAGTTCCCTCGCCTTCGACACGATCTTTGCGGAGGGCCAACGCCGTTACGTAGAAAGCCTGTCGGCCTATGCACGCCAGTTTCTTGGACAGGTTGATAAACCGGATGTGGATGCCATTGAAGGGCTTTCACCGGCTATTTCGATCGATCAAAAATCCACCAGTCACAACCCCCGCTCCACGGTTGGGACCGTCACGGAGATCCAGGACTATCTACGCCTTCTGTTCGGCCGCGCCGGTGAGCCCCATTGCCCCAAGTGCGGGCGCTCGATACGACCGCAAAGCATCGACGAAATGGTCGATCAGATCCTGCTCCTGCAGGAGGGAACCCGATACCAGCTGCTGGCACCGGTCGTACGCGGCAAGAAGGGAACACATACCAAGTTGATCAGTGGCTTGGCCGCTGAGGGGTTCGCCCGGGTGCGGATCAATGGCGAAGTGCGCGAGTTAGCGGACAACATCGAACTCGACAAGAACCACAGCCACAACATTGAAGTGGTGGTGGACCGGCTTGTGTCCCGCGAGGGAATCCAGGAGCGCCTGACTGATTCGCTGCGCACCGCTCTGAAACGTGGCGATGGTTTGGCGCTTGTGGAGGTGGTTCCCAAAAAGGGTGAGGAGCTCCCCGAGGGTGTGGATCGTGAGCGTCTTTACTCCGAGAACTTCGCCTGTCCGGTGCATGGCGCCGTCATCGAGGAACTCTCGCCGCGTCTTTTCTCCTTTAACAGTCCTTATGGCGCCTGTGAGGCCTGCCATGGCATCGGACATCTGCGCAAATTCACGGTGGACCGGGTGATCCCCGATCCGTCTCAACCTGTTTATGCCGCCGTCGCACCGTGGGCGGAGAAAGACAACAGCTATTACTTCTCCCTCCTGTATTCCGTGGGAGAGGCGTTTGGGTTCGAGATCAAGACTCCCTGGAATGAACTTACCGATGAGCAGAGAGATGTGCTGCTCAATGGCAGCCGTGAGCCGATCCTGATTCAGGCAGACAGTCGATACCGAAAGGGTAAAGGCAGCTATACCCGTCCCTTCGAAGGGATTCTGCCGATTCTGGAACGGCAATTGCGGGATGCCAGTGGTGAATCCCAGCGCCAGAAATTGGAGAAATACCTTGAGCTTGTTCCCTGCGCAGCCTGCGGCGGGCAGAGGCTCCGTCCGGAAGCTCTGGCAGTGAAAGTCGGCCCCTTCCATATTCCCGAGCTCACGGCTGTCAGCGTCGGTCAAACGCTTGAGCGGATTGAACAGTTGATGGGCGTAGGGGCCTACGAAGCAGACAAGCCTCTTCTGAACGACCGTCAGATTCAGATCGGAGATCTGGTGCTTCGGGAGATCCGGTTGCGCCTGAAATTCCTACTGGATGTGGGCCTCGATTACCTCAGCCTCGATCGCCCGGCCATGACGCTCTCCGGTGGAGAAGCGCAGCGGATCCGACTAGCGACGCAGATCGGTGCCGGCCTCACAGGCGTGCTGTACGTGCTGGATGAACCCAGCATTGGCCTGCATCAGCGGGACAACGATCGCCTTTTAAACACCCTGGTCCGGCTCCGGGACCTGGGCAACACGCTGGTGGTGGTGGAGCACGATGAGGACACGATCCGTGCCGCTGACCATGTCGTGGACATCGGTCCTGGAGCTGGAGTCCATGGTGGTCACATCGTGGCGGAGGGGTCTTTTGATGATCTGGTTGCCAGCAGTGAATCGATCACCGGTGCCTACCTCAGTGGCCGTCGTTCCATTCCGACTCCGTTGGAACGACGGGACAGTGGTACGAGGTCGCTCAAACTGATCGACTGCAATCGCAACAACCTCAAGAACATCAGCATCGAGTTCCCCTTGGGAAGGCTGGTTTCCGTTACAGGTGTGAGCGGCAGCGGCAAGAGCACCTTGGTGAATGAGTTGCTGCATCCGGCCCTTGAGAACGGCCTGGGTTTGAAAGTTCCCTTTCCCAATGGCCTTGGCGAATTGAGGGGACTCAAGTCGATCGACAAAGTGATCGTGATTGATCAGAGTCCGATCGGCAGGACGCCGCGATCGAACCCGGCCACCTACACCGGCGCCTTTGATCCCATCCGTCAGGTGTTTGCCGCCACCGTGGAAGCCAAGGCCCGCGGCTATCAAGTCGGTCAGTTCAGTTTCAACGTCAAGGGCGGTCGTTGTGAGTCCTGTCGAGGTCAGGGTGTGAACGTGATCGAAATGAACTTCCTGCCGGATGTCTACGTCCAGTGCGATGTCTGCAAGGGAGCGAGGTTCAACAGGGAGACCCTCCAGGTCAAATACAAGGGTCACACCATTGCTGATGTGCTTCAGATGACGGTTGAGCAGGCCGCTGAGGTGTTTGAGGCCATTCCCCAGGCGGCGGATCGCTTGCGGACGCTGGTGGATGTTGGCTTGGGATACGTGAAGTTGGGTCAGCCGGCCCCAACCCTCTCCGGTGGTGAAGCTCAGCGGGTCAAGCTCGCCACAGAACTGTCGCGGCGGGCCACTGGAAAGACGTTGTACCTCATCGATGAGCCGACAACGGGTCTCAGCTTTTACGACGTGCACAAGTTGATGGATGTGATGCAGCGCCTTGTGGACAAGGGCAACTCAATCATTTGTATTGAGCACAATCTGGACGTAATCCGTTGCAGTGATTGGATTATTGATCTTGGTCCTGAAGGGGGCGACCGCGGCGGCGACATTCTTGTGACAGGCACTCCTGAGGAGGTTGCCCAGCATCCGACCAGTCATACGGGACGGTATTTAAGGCGTGTTCTGGAGCAACATCCGCCCCAACTTCCGTCCATCGCCGCCTGATGCTTCGCTTCAGTCCGCGCCTGGCCGTCTTGGTGAGCAGCGTCGCGCTCAGTTTCAGCGCTGCTCCAGCGTCGTCGGTTGAGCGTCTCGTCTTGCGAATGCCGTTTCTCGAAACGAGCATCACCATCAACATCGACGATGATGCTCAGGCCGCTGGGCAGATGATCCGCTCCAGCCCTGATCTCGCCGATCTTCAGAGCGCCAGCGGGGGGCAGTTGCTTGCTCTGCTCGAGAAGGTTTTTCTCGCTCCTCTTCCGATTGAGACCAAGGCCTTTCTCGAAGGATCCACCGGTCAGCCCCTTCTGGAGCAGGCTCTGTTGGCAGCAGCGTCCCTTGTCGAACTCGAGGGTGTGGAGCTCGATTCCAGTGGACGGATGCTGACGGATGCGTTGATCCGGGCCGATCGGAACGGGCAGGCCAACGTGCTTGGTTTTCTGCGTGAAATGCCGGGGGAACAGGCCACGGTTGACCTGTCCAGGGTCTTCAGCGTCATGAACCGCCTGATCGCCAATCAGATTGAGGGGATTGCACTGGCTAAATCGACACAGGCGGCCTCGGTTACCCCTGCTCTGCAGGCACCGCTGCAACCGTCCTGGACCCGTTCAGAGCTTCGAATTGACGTTGACCATCGTTCCGCACAACTGCGATTGCTTGTTCTGCAGCCCAAAGCCGCTCGCAACGGACGTTTGGCGGTGATTTCCCATGGTCTATGGGACGATCCGGAATCCTTTGAAGGTTGGGGAGAAGTTCTTGTTTCAGCGGGGTACACGGTCTTCATGCCGGACCATCCCGGTAGTGATTTCAACCAGCAGCAATCGATGCTCGCAGGCGATCAGCCGCCTCCGGGTCCGGAAGAACTGCGCCTTCGGCCGTTGGATGTGACCGCCCTGTTGGATGCGATTGACCAGGGGCGCCTGCTGGCTGGTCAACCGTTGAATACGGAATCCGTCGCTGTCATTGGTCATTCATGGGGCGGGACGACATCCCTGCAATTGGCGGGTGCCGTTCCCACGGATCAGAAGCTCAGGGCCCGGTGCGCTGATCAGAACCATTCGGAACGGAACATCAGCTGGGTTTTGCAATGCAGCTGGTTGTCAGGAATTCATCAGGCCGGCCTTTCCGATTCTCGAGTCGGAGCTGTGGTCGCTGTCAGTCCCCCGGTGCGATTGCTGTTTGATCCAGTCAGTTCCCGGAGTCTTCAAGCGAAGGTTCTGTTGGTGAGTGGCACTCGCGATTGGGTGGTGCCGTCTGGGCCTGAGGCTGTTGTTCCAATGCGTTCTTCTGGTGCTTTACAGGCCGGTCATCGCTTGGTGCTGGCGGAAGGAGCGGATCATTTCAGCTTGCGCAGTTTTCGCAATGAAGCCCGTCCTGCAGCTGTCGGACCACTCCTCCTCGCTTGGCTCAATGAACAACTTGATATCCCAGGTGCTGTGACCTTCACTGGCGGTGGATGGGGAGATGAAACTGTGCGACTGGTGGACGTCAGTAACAAGCTTTGAAAAGTTGTGATCTTTCTTGATTAATTGTTGTTGTGATGAGGTCTGATTGAGTGCAGAAATCAAAGCGTGAAAGCTATTTCAGCGATCGAATGATGATTGATTTTTAATTCATAAGGTTTTTTTTACTTTTAAGCTCTGTTTTCGCATCTAAACAACTTCAACACCCAGCAAAGGGTGGTTGTTTTGGGGGGCTCAAAGGATGGGATTTCGGGTGTTGCACCTGCATCTGCATGGTCTCTTCCGATCCCATGACCTCGAACTTGGGCGGGACGCGGATACGGGTGGTCAGACGCTGTACGTGCTGGATCTGGTTCGCTCTCTGGCAATCCGGCCGGAGGTGGAACGGGTTGATGTGGTCACACGTCTGATTCAAGACCGCCGCGTATCCCTCGATTACGCCCGCAGTCGGGAATCCATTGCTCCAGGTGCACGGATTCTTCGTTTTCCGTTTGGTCCCAAACGCTACCTGCGCAAGGAGTTGTTGTGGCCCCATCTTGAGGAGCTGGCTGATCTGCTGGTTCACCATCTCAACCAGCCTGGTGAGATGGTCGATTGGATTCATGCGCACTATGCCGATGCCGGGCTGGTCGGTGCTCTTGTTAGCCGTCGTCTTGGCATACCGCTCGTCTTCACGGGTCATTCGCTCGGTCGTGAGAAGCAGCGCCGACTTTTGGCAGCCGGTGGTGATCGTCAACAGATTGAACAGACTTATTCCATCAGCCGTCGCATTGAGGCGGAGGAGCGTTCCCTTGCTCAGGCTGATCTGGTGATCACCAGCACCCGCCAGGAGGCGGATGACCAGTACGCCCGCTACGGGCATTTTGATGCTGATTGCGCGGAGGTTGTTCCTCCAGGTGTTGATGCCTCACGTTTTCATCCCATGGGTTCATCCCAGGAGCGAACCGATGTGCAATCCATGCTCGGTTCGTTCCTGAGACATCCGGATCGGGCTCCATTGCTGGCGATTTCAAGGGCGGTGCGTCGCAAAAATATTCCGGCTCTTGTGGAGGCGTTTGGACGCTCCAGGGTGCTGCGTCAACGCCACAATCTGGTTCTGGTTCTTGGATGTCGGGACGATCCGCGCCAGCTTGAACGGCAACAGCGTGATGTCATCCAACAGGTCTTCGATCTAGTCGATCGCTACAACCTGTATGGGTTGGTCGCGTACCCCAAGCAGCATCGTCGTGAGGAGATACCTGCTTTTTACAGGTGGGCTGCTCACCATCGCGGCCTGTTCGTGAACCCAGCACTCACCGAACCATTCGGACTCACGCTGTTGGAGGCTGCGGCCTGTGGACTGCCGATGGTGGCGACCGACGATGGAGGTCCGCGGGATATCCAGGCACGCTGTGACAACGGTTTGTTGGTGGATGTGACCGATCCCTCCGCTTTGCAGGAGACCTTGGAACGGGCCGGGGCCCATGATCAGCAATGGTTGCGCTGGAGTGAGAACGGTGTTGAGGCGATAAGCCGTCACTTCAGCTGGGATGCCCATGTGAATCGTTATCTGGCCCTGATGGAGCAGAGGTTGCGTTCCGCTGGGGGGTCCGTTGCGCCTCGTTCAGAATCTGAAGGCACCATTCCCGCCCGTCTGCTTCTGCTCGATCTGGACAGCAGCCTTGAGCTACCGGAAGGAGAGGCCCTGGCTGATTTGAGGGAGCGGCTCTGTGTTGATGGATTTGGAGATCGGCATGGGCTTGGCATCCTCACGGGTCGATCTCTCCAGATGGCGCGTCAGCGGTATCGGGAGTTGCACCTTCCGGAGCCTCAGGTGTGGATCAGCCGAGCCGGCAGCGAGATTCATGTTGGTTCGGAGCTTCAGCCTGATTGGCAGTGGCAGCAGCGCATCGAAGCCGATTGGCAGCGTCAGCTGGTGGTGCAGGCCTTGGAAGATCTGCGTGATCACATCACGCTCCAGGACCCCCAACACCAGGGACCCTTCAAGGTCAGTTACCTGCTGCAGGAGCCGGGTCCAGAGATCCTGACCCTTGTTCGGCAGCGGTTACGTCGTGACGGCATCAAAGCCGAACCTCAGTTGCGGTGTCACTGGTTTCTCGATGTTCTGCCTAAGGGCGCTTCCCGCAGTGAAGCGATTCGCTTCCTGGCTCTGCGTTGGGGTCTGCAGTTGGAGCAGGTGCTGGTGATGGCCAGTCAACAGGGGGATGCTGAGCTCATGGGTGGTTTGCCTGCAACGGTCATACCCGCCGACCATGATCCCTGCTTGTTGCGTCAGCGTCAGCAGCAGAGGGTTTTTCTCTCCAATCGATCAAGTGTGGCGGCTGTTTTGGATGGCTTAAACCATTTTCGCTTTGTGGGTCAGCGTTGATCGCCAGCTTTACTTCAATTGATTGTTGAATAGATTCTCAACTTGATTGTTGTCTTGATTTTATTTGGTGTAGTTCGGTGATTCTTTGATATTCACAGACGCTTGATCAATTTATGGATGGTCTGCGAGCAAGGGGGATGCAGTCCATGCATTTATTTTCAAAGGAGAATGGGCTGCGAAGATGCAGTGTTTTCGTTGTGATCTTAGGTGTTGCGACTTGGTCACTTTGGTGAAACTTTGATGCGGGCAGCGGCACGATCGGCTTTGCCTCTCGCTTCTGAAAGATCACTGCCGCAGGCCAATGCAACTCCCATTCGCCGTCCCGGCCGTGCCGTGGGTTTCCCAAACAACAGCACTTGTGTTTCTGCTTCGTTCAAGGCATCGCTAACACCTTCGTAGGTCACGTTGTCCAGCTGTCTGCTAGCAAGGATGACGCGGCTTGCGGCTGGCTTGTTTGTGGTGATTTCAGGGATGGGTAAATCCAGAACAGCTCGCAGATGCAGCTCGAATTCGCTCATGTTCTGACTGATCAAGGTGACGAGACCTGTGTCATGGGGGCGGGGTGAGAGTTCCGAGAAGATCACCTCATCGCCGCAGAGAAAGAATTCAACCCCGAAAAGTCCGGCACCACCAAGGTTGTCGGTCACCGTTTTGGCCATTTCTTGCGCCTGCTTCAGCTGCCGTTCGCTGAGGTGGGCGGGCTGCCAGCTGCATTGGTAATCACCGCCGACCTGCTCATGGCCAATCGGAGCACAGAACAGGGTTTGGCCATTGCCTTGCCGGATGGTGAGCAGTGTGATCTCCAGATCGAATTTCAAAAATTCCTCCACGATCACCCGGTTGGATGTGCCTCGTGCTCCGTCGATGGCTGCGCACCAGGCCGCCTCAAGATCAGCAGCAGCGTGCACAACACTTTGTCCTTTTCCAGAGGAGCTCATCACCGGTTTCACGACAACCGGCCAGCCCAGCGGTTCGGCCACTTGCTTCAGTTCCTCTCCACTGGCGGCGTAAGCGAAGCGGGCTGTTCGTAGCTGGAGCTCGATTGAAGCGAGATCGCGGATCTGATCGCGGTTCATCGTCACCGCTGTGGCACGGGCGGTGGGAATCACCCGGATTCCCTCCTGTTCCAATTCCGCGAGGGCAGCGACCGCCAGCGCTTCGATTTCAGGAATCACCACATCGGGGCGATGTTTGCGCACCACTGCAAGCAGTTCTTCGGGATCGGTCATCGGAAAAACCTCCGATGCATCGGCCACCTGCATGGCGGGCGCGCCGGCGTATCGGTCGCAGGCGATGACGCGACACCCCAAGCGCTGAGCTGAGATGGCCACCTCCTTCCCGAGTTCGCCGCTGCCCAGCAGCAGAACGGTGCGGGGAAAGTGGCTCATCTGTGGTTTAGTCCTGTGTCTTCATGTTGCTCCTTGCGTAGCCGATCAACCACACGGCGACGAAGGCCAGGGACGAGGCGGCGAAGTAAATCAGAACCCACTTGAGGATCCGATCCGGATTCGTTGCAGCGGCTGCCAGTTGTTGTTCGATCCAATGAAGCATCAACGGATTCCTTGGCTTGCTGCGATGTCCAGTTTAAGGATGACAACAATCTTCTGATTGGAAATCAGATCTTTCGCGCGAACGAAGACTTTCTTTTGAAACTAGATTTCTATTGTGCGCTGTTGGTGTGGTGTCAGGTAGGGTGGAAAGTTGATGGAATTGATTAGTTTTGATTTCAAATATTTTTTGCTTCTGATGATCTGATCTTGAGGATGGGGTTAAGTCGATCTAGGCTAGATGTACGTCTCTTGTCTATTTAATTAAATGAAAGATTTTCATGGAGGAGTATTTTTATGGTTTCTTTTTAATCTTTGTTGTTGTCGTGTTGATCAGGGATGAGATTCAGTTGACGCACAGGAGATTCCTCGCTGATAAATCCCCAGGCCTGGAACGTTGCTGGATCTGGATGGGTGATGCGCTGTTCTTTTCCGTTTTTTTGCATGACGAAGCCCTCCTCAGCCATACGGCGCATCAGGCGTGCTGATTCCTCAAAACGTGACGCCATCGCTTCGAGGCTTGAGCAATCTGCCGTTAAACCAGATTCTCGCCATGTGAAGTAAGTCATTCGTTAACAATTGATTGAGAATACTGATATTTTCAGATTATTGTGCATGAGTGCGATGGTGCAAGCATTGTTATTTTAATCAAACTGTCTTTAATTATGTTTTAGTTTAGAAACTGCTTGATCTTTTTTGTAGCGGATCTAATGTATTGATTGCTGTATGTGCTGTTACGCAAAAACATCATTTGTTGATCATTTGTTTAGTTGATTGGTCTCAGAATCAAGCCGATCACAACAAGGGCCATGGTCACGAGCCAAAAGCATGGCACCACGCTGCTTTCGCTTGTCCCTCCTAACTCGAAATGGTGGTGCAATGGGGCCATCCGAAATACCCGTCGCCCCACACCATCAGGTCCTTTTGTGGCCTTGAACACCCACACCTGGATGATGACGGAGAGGGATTCGGCCAGAAACACGCCTCCCATCACAAGCAGCGCCCAGAGACTGTCTGAGATCAGGGCAACTCCCGTCAATGCTGCACCCATGGCCAGGGAGCCCGTATCTCCCATGAAGGCACGGGCTGGATTGCGGTTGTGCATCAGGAAACCCAGCCAGGCTCCAGCCATCGCCATGCAGAAACCGGCCAAGGCCGGATCACCGCTGTTGCCCCGTAGCATCAGTTGCAGGGCAAGCCCGGTAAACACAAGTGCTCCGCACCCACTGGCCAAACCATCCAGACCATCGGTGAGATTGGTGGCGTTGCTTTCGGCCAGAAACACAAACAAACCAAGAGGCCAGATCAGCGCCCCTAAGGGCAGCTCCCATCCGAAGGGAAGCGACACCAGTTCTGGAATCCAGCCTTGGGACGCAGCAACGGCCAAGAACAGCACAGCTGCCGCCGTTTGCAGCACTAACTTGCCGCGCGGTGTCAGACCGGTGTTTGTGTGCTTGGTCAAGCTGCGCCAATCGTCGAAGCCACCGATCAGCATGTAAGCCAGGCTGATTCCAGCCACACTGAGCAGACGCAGAGCGGCTTCACCTTCGCTGCTCACCAGGCTTCCGACCACGGCTCCAACGGGAACAACCAGCAGCCCTCCCATCGTGGGAGTCCCGGTTTTTTTCAGGTGGGCCTGTGGACCTTCTTCGCGGATCACTTGGCCCATTTTCAGGGCTCTTAACCCAGGGATCCCTGCAGCAGTTACCACCGCTGCAACTCCCGTTGCGATGAGTAGCGGCAGGCTCAACTGCGAATTCGGAATCCACTTGTCGGACGCAAAACTTGTTCCGACCACCAGCAGAATCAGCAGGGTCGAACTGAATGTTCCGTTGTCACACCAGGATGACCGTTTGCTCGTCGCAGCTGCACTGGCGGGATCGGTCACGTCTGACGGGCTGGACGCAGGGACCCTAGGTGAGCTCCCTGCGCCCGACATCCACAGGCCAATGGATTGACGACAGTCTCAGTCTCAGTCTTCCCACTCTTCTTGGTTCTGTTCGTCTGCGTTGTTGTAATCCTCTTTCTCTCCCATCAGTGCGGAGAGTTCTTCCTCTTCGACGGTGCTGACTTCAGGTGATCCCGAATCCTCGTCGGCCACCAGCCGTCCGCTTGTTTCCAGCCAGCTCAACAGATCTGGCTCTTCACGCAGGGGCAGCACTGGGGCAGGATCATTGCGCCCGTAGCGGGTTAAAGAAGGATTGACACTGTCGAGTGTGCTCATGCTCGGGGGCACAGTCCAATCCTCCATCATAGTTCAAAGCCTCCTTCAAAACCCTTGAATAAGGCACAACTGCTTGCGATCAGCTGGGGGGCGGCCGCGTTGTTCAGCTTCGGGCTGCACAGCTGGGGACGCTGGCATCCGGAACCCTTGCTGGCTCCGATGCCTGTGGTTCTGCTGCTGGTGTTCAGTCCTGCTTTGCTTCTGGGTGGCTGGTTGTTGAACCGTGAGAAGGGAGAATCAGTCGATTCAGATCAGGAGTGCCGTTGATGGGCCGCGCGAACAAGGTGGTGCTCGCCTATTCCGGTGGAGTGGACACGAGCGTCTGCATTCCGTATTTGAAGGAGGAGTGGGGTATTCAGGAGGTGATCACCTTTGCCGCGGATCTAGGTCAGGGTGATGAATTGGAGCCGATTCGTGCGAAGGCACTTGAGGCCGGGGCCAGTCAGTCTCTCGTGGGCGATCTGATTCAGCCGTTTATTGAGGAATTCGCGTTTCCCGCCATCCGGGCGAATGCTCTCTATGAGGGTCGTTATCCACTGTCGACTGCGCTGGCGCGTCCTCTAATTGCTCGACGATTGGTGGAGGTGGCTCGGGAGATCGGAGCCGATGCCGTCGCCCATGGCTGCACCGGCAAGGGCAACGATCAGGTGCGTTTTGATGTGGCCATTGCCGCTCTAGCGCCGGACCTCAAGGTGCTCACGCCAGCCCGGGAGTGGGGGATGAGTCGCGAGGAGACCATCGCCTATGGCGAACGTTGCGGCATTCCTGCTCCCGTCAGTAAGAAATCCCCGTATTCGATTGATCTAAACCTGCTGGGTCGCAGCATCGAGGCAGGTCCCCTGGAGGATCCAATGGTGGCTCCACCTGAGGAGGTGTTCGCCATGACGGTTTCCATTGATCAGGCCCCAGACCAGGCTGAAGAGATTGAAATTGGTTTTGAAGCTGGAAATCCAGTCACGATCAACGGCCAATCCCTGAGTCCGGTCGAGATGATCCGGGAGGCGAACCGCCTCGCTGGTCGCCATGGCATCGGTCGTCTCGACATGATCGAAAACCGCGTGGTTGGAATCAAATCCCGTGAGATCTACGAAACCCCGGGTTTGTTGTTGCTGATTCAGGCGCACCAGGAACTCGAGAGCCTCACGCTTGCGGCAGATGTGCTGCGGTCGAAGCGCCAGCTTGAAATGCAGTGGGCTGACCTCGTCTATCAGGGACTCTGGTTTGGCCCCCTCAAGGATGCTTTAGACGGGTTCATGGATCGGACTCAGGATCATGTCAACGGCGTTGTCCGTCTCCGCCTGCAGAAGGGAACGGCCGCTGTGATCGGTCGCGGTTCGACCAGCAGCAGCCTTTACGTGCCGGAGATGGCGTCGTATGGAAGCGAGGATCAGTTTGATCACCGCGCTGCAGAGGGATTCATCTACGTCTGGGGTTTACCGACCCGTTTGTGGTCCGCCTCTCAAAGGCGCTCAAGCTGAGTTGTCACGACGCCTGAGAAATGTTGGCACGCGGGGAATGGGAAACCGGATCACATGTCCCATCTCCCCACTCACCAGGGCAGGTTGTCCTGCGTTCTGATCGGAAGTCTGCTCAGCGAGTAGTCGATACCGCTCAAGAAGCGGTTCAAGTCGCTGCTGGAACTTGCGTTCAAAAAGCTCGGGTAGGTCAGCAAGCAGTGTTTCGTACGACTGGATCCTCTCTTCGAGTTCAGTGATCTTGTCACGCAGCGCTTGGACGTCCTGGACGTCAATATTTCGCGTGCTCCAGTCTGGTTCCGGCGCTCGATGTTTAGATTCAAAGAGGTCCATGGTTGGACGGTATCGCCCGACCATGGACTGCACAAGCGGGATCAGTCCGCCGATCCGGCAGGTTGACTGGTTGCAGCCTCTTGGGTTTGTGCTGCAGCTTGCTCGCTTCCAGGAATCACCCGGGGAGCTGGCAGAGGACCTTCCTGTTTCACAGTCAGATACCGGATCACGTCTTCACTGAGACGCATCGCTTTTTCAAGCACTTCCACGTGCTGGCCGTCACCGTTGTGGCTCAGCTGAACGTAGATGCCTTCTTTGTGCTTATCGATCGGATAGGCAAGCCGCCTCTTGCCGCGCATCTGGTTGTCCAGCACTTCGGCACCGGTTTCCACGAGCATGTCGCGGTATTTGGTGAGATGACTTTCAACTTCCTCTTCCGGAATATCCGGGCGGAGGATGTACATGGTTTCGTAATAGGGCTCGAGCGTCATGGGCTGGTCAACAGGATCGACAGGCTCACCTTGGTGAGCGACGGATCCAACACCTTATCTCCTGAGGGTTCTCAGCTTCGCTCTTCAGTAAAGCTGCATCCGCACGGCTTGACTGATGCCGGGCAGGTCAGGCTCACGTCCGCGTAGGCATTCCACCAGGGCAAACAGCACAATCGCCAGAACGGCCAGCAGCACTGTGCTGGCGAGGGTCCCGATCAGAAGCGTTCCACCTCCCAACGGCCTGAGCAGCATGCTGAAGGCAAAGCTCAGCAAAACGAGCACGATGTCTGTCAGGAGAGCCTGCAGGGTGTTGAACCGCAGGAAGTAGGGCACCTCGGGATTGCGGACAACCGCCAGGAACAGCACAAAGAACAGCAGCAGTGAGCCGAATCCAAATGGCACGATCTGCTGCAACAGCAGGATGGGCTGGGCCGGCAGGATCAGTAGTTGAAGAATTGGATAATCGATGAACAATCCGCCGGGCACCAAACCGAATTTGATTGCATCGCTCCAGGGCAGGAGGTAGACGAGCACACCAAGCAGCCTCTGCCAGACCGGGATTTCCAAAGGCATCTGGATCGACTGCATTGACGCTAAGGCTTTAAAGCCGTTTCAGCTGCCGAGCGCATAACGGAAACGGGGACATCGTCGCGGCCGCTCCATAACCTGAGCGAGGCCGCACCCTGTTGGACCAACATTTCAAGGCCATCGATGCAGGTGAGGTTTCGCTTGGCACCCCATGCCAACCATGGGGTTGGGCGTGGGATGTAGATCAGGTCGTAGAGGGTGGTTGATGCGGGAAGCAACGGCCAAATCGTTTGATTCAGAGGCATGGCACCCGCCTCACCATGCTGGGCCATGCCCACGGGCGTGGTGTTGACCACCAGATCCATCCCGCCGACTTTTCCTGCGAGCACGGCGTCATCGTCTAGGCATCCCTGCAAAGGTGCTTGGTCTGACGAGAGATCCCGCAAGAAAGGATCCAAGGTTTCGGATCGCCGTCCCACCACCGTGATTTCCTCAAGATTCAGGGTTTGAAGACCTGCGACAACCGCTCGAGCTGATCCACCACAGCCGAGCACCATGGCCCGGCGACCAGTCCATCGGTTTCGATCGCCGAGAGGAGCAAGAAATCCTTCCACATCGGTGTTGGTGCCTCGCCATCCGTCCGATTCCAGTGGAATCAAGGTATTCACGGCACCGAGGCGCTTCGCCAGCGGCGTCAATTCCCTGCAGAGGGCCGCGACGGATTGTTTGTGGGGGATGGTCACATTCAGGCCGCGACAGCCCACGGCGTGGAGTCCTGACAGAACATCAGCCAGAGCATTGCTCTCACAGGGGAGTGTGAGGTACGACCAGTTCATCGCCATCGCTTCGAGAGCGGCGTTCTGCATCGCTGGTGACAGCGAATGGCGGACCGGATTGCCGAGCAGGCCCAAGAGGATAGTGCTGCCGTTGATCATGGCGTCGCCGGATCGCCCGTCCAGCCTGCCTGTTCGGGAACCCCACCTCGCCGTTCCCCTGCTCTCCTGTGGAGGATGACGTCGTTCAGAGACGTTCCTTCAGGAGGTGGGCACAGATGGGCAAAGTTGTCGGTATTGACCTTGGCACCACGAACAGCTGCGTTTCCGTGATGGAGGGTGGCAAGCCCACCGTCATCGCCAACGCCGAGGGCTTCCGCACCACGCCCTCAGTGGTCGCTTACACAAAAAATCAGGACCAGCTTGTTGGTCAGATCGCCAAACGCCAGGCGGTCATGAACCCTGACAACACTTTTTATTCCGTCAAGCGTTTCATCGGACGTCGTGTTGACGAGGTGAACGAGGAATCGAAGGAAGTGAGTTACGGCGTTGAGAAGGCCGGCTCCAACGTCAAGGTGAAGTGTCCGGTTCTCGACAAGCAGTTCGCACCCGAGGAGGTGTCTGCGCAGGTACTCCGAAAGCTGGCGGAAGATGCCGGCAAGTACCTCGGCGAGACCGTCACCCAGGCGGTGATCACCGTTCCTGCTTATTTCAACGATTCCCAGCGCCAGGCCACCAAGGACGCCGGCAAGATTGCCGGCCTGGAGGTTCTGAGGATCATCAACGAGCCAACGGCTGCAGCTCTTGCCTACGGCCTCGATAAAAAGAGCAACGAGCGAATTCTGGTTTTCGACCTGGGTGGTGGCACGTTTGACGTCTCCGTTCTGGAAGTCGGTGACGGCGTATTTGAGGTGCTCTCAACCGCCGGTGACACCCACCTCGGCGGCGACGACTTCGACAAAGTGATCGTCGACCACCTGGCAGAGACTTTCAAGTCGAACGAAGGTATCGACCTGCGTCAGGACAAGCAGGCTCTGCAACGTCTGACCGAAGCTGCCGAGAAGGCCAAGGTTGAACTGTCCAATGCCACCCAGAGCGAGATCAACCTGCCGTTCATCACGGCAACCCCTGAGGGTCCCAAGCACCTGGACCTCACACTCACCCGGGCCAAGTTCGAGGAACTGGCCGCCAAGCTGATCGATCGCTGCGCCATGCCTGTGGAGCAGGCGCTTAAGGACGCCAAGCTCTCCTCGTCTGAGCTGGATGAAATCGTGATGGTGGGTGGTTCCACCCGCATCCCGGCCGTGCTGGAGCTGGTCAAGCGCATCACCGGCAAAGATCCCAACCAGACCGTCAATCCCGACGAAGTGGTTGCCGTTGGTGCCGCCATCCAGGGTGGTGTTCTTGCCGGTGAGGTGAAGGACATCCTGTTGTTGGATGTCACGCCTCTATCGCTGGGTGTTGAGACGCTTGGCGGAGTGATGACCAAGATGATTTCCAGGAACACCACAGTTCCGACCAAAAAGTCGGAGACCTACTCCACCGCAGTGGATGGCCAGACCAATGTGGAGATCCACGTGCTTCAGGGCGAGCGCGAAATGGCTTCCGATAACAAGAGTCTCGGAACCTTCCGGCTGGATGGCATTCCTCCGGCGCCGCGTGGTGTGCCTCAGATTGAAGTGACCTTCGATATCGATGCCAACGGCATTCTCAGTGTCACCGCCAAAGACAAGGGCAGTGGTAAGGAGCAGTCCATCTCAATCACCGGGGCCTCCACCCTGTCGGATACCGAAGTCGACAAAATGGTGAAGGATGCTGAAGCCAATGCAAGCGCCGACAAGGAGAAGCGTGAGCGCATCGACCTGAAGAATCAGGCCGAAACCCTCGTTTATCAAGCTGAAAAGCAGATGGGCGAGCTGGGCGATAAGGTGGATGCCGATGCGAAGGCAAAGCTTGAGGAGAAGCGTCTCAAGTTGAAGGAAGCCACTGAGAAAGAGGACTACGACGCGATGAAGACCCTCTTGGAAGAGCTCCAGCAGGAGCTTTACACCGTGGGTGCCTCCGTTTATCAGCAGGCCGGTGCTGAAGGTGCTGCGGCGCCTGGAGGCGATTCTGATGCGGGTGCGTCTTCTGCTGGTGCAAACGGAACGTCCGATGGATCAGCTGATGATGTGATCGACGCAGAATTCACCGAAACCAAGTGAGGTCTGGCGACTGAATTTCATGAACAAGGGGGGCCTAGGCCCCCCTTGTTTTGTTGATGGTTCTGGGTGATCCGAACGACTACTCGCCGATCTTCTGAACAGCTGCCAAGGATTGAGTAATCACACTTTCGGGCAGGCTCACATAGCCAAGGCCTGGAGCTTTGGATTGGGATTCGTTGGAAAGCATATATTCGAATGTTTTCTTCAATGCGCTTGCTCTGTCACCATTTCCGGTCTCATAGGCCAGGATCCATGTGAAGGTCACGATCGGATATCCCCTGTCTGGATTTGGGTTTCCTCCGATTAAATTTGGTCCGATATCAATAGAACCAAGCGCTTTGCTTTCACTTTCTTGTGTTGGCTTGACCGATTCGCCAGAGGCATTGGTGACGGCTGCAGCTTGTAATTGACCTTTCACATAAGCTGACTCAACGTAACCAATTCCACCTGTGATTTGATTCAACTGGGCCGAGACTCCTTCATTGCCTTTGGAGCCGACACCTGTCGGCCAATTGACTGTTTTGTCGGCTCCAATGTCGTTCTTCCAGGTGTTGTTGATTGCCGAGAGATGTTTGGTGAAGTTATAGGTGGTGCCGGATCCATCCGAGCGATGAACGACTGTGATCGCCTGATCAGAACATCCCAATTCACTGAAGTTCTTGATCTTTCCAAGGAAAATGTTCGCGAGTTGTTCCTGGTTTAGTTTCAGATCACAGCCGTCGAGGTTGTAAGCCACAGCAATGGCTCCAGCTGTCATTGGAATTTGAAGAACGCCACGGCTGATTTTGGCGATCTCTTCGTCTTTCATTGGTTTGTCGGAAGCTCCGAAATCAACCGTTTCTGCGGTGAATTGTCGAATCCCTGCACCCGATCCAATCGATTGATAATTAACGGTGATCCCTTCATTATTCAGTTCCTGGAACCAGCGCTGATAGATCGCGGCTGGAAAGGAGGCGCCAGCGCCGGAGAGCTTGCTGGTGGCTTGTTCTTCGCCTCCAGAGCACGACGTCATCGTCATGCTGGCAGAGAGACAAGCGAGGGAAGCAAGTGCCTTCAAAGCGTTGGGTGAGTTCATGAATGATGGAAGGAGAATTCAGCACTTGTATTTGTCGATACAAAATAAAGCGATGTTTGTATTTTCTTGTTTAAGAACTCTTTAGGGGCAGGTTAAAAATTGGTTTCCATCAAGTCATCCAGCTGGTCCTTGATCCATTCTGCTGTTGCCGGGGTCAACAGCACGCCATTTCGATAATGTCCAGTCGCCAGGATTAGTCCAGGCTCGAGCATTTCCAGCATTGGTGCGGCCCGATCGACGGGCCGTGCCCGCAGGCCGCACCAAGAACCGGAGACCTTCGCTCGCTCGATCCAATCCGTTGCTTTACCCAGGAGGCGTTGCATCGCGCTCAAATGGGTGGGATCTGCCTGCTCTCCAGGTTCCAGCGTGGCCCCCAGCAGCAGCGTGCAGGGTCCCGTTGGGATCAGGTTGAAACCCTTGTGAACCAGTACCGCTGGCCATGTGTTCCAGTTTTTGGGGGGGGCATCGAGTTCGAGTGCCAGCACCTGACCGAGGACAGCAGACATGGGACGTTGATGGCCGAGTGGTTCGAGGAGTGCTGCACTGTCAAGGGCCGAGCAGATCACAACAGCTGCGTGGAGGCTGCTGTCTCCATCGTCGCTCTCGATGCGCCACAGCGATCCAGCCTTCACTCGTTCTCGGCTCAATCGGCAGACCTTTACGTTCTTCTGCTGGATCGGACCTTGGTGGATTGCCTGTCTCAGCGCTTTTTGAAGAACCAGGGGATTGATCCATCCGTCCTCAGCGGATCGAAGCCCTCCCGCGCAGGGGAGTGGGCAATGTTCAGCCCTGACCAATTCGAGACCCAATTCTGGTCGTTGCTCCACCAGCTGCCGCTGCCGTTCAACAGCGCTGGAATCTTCAGCCAGCTGCAGCAGTGGAGACTGGAATCTGAGTTCGGGCGCGAATGGTTGGAGTGTTTCGATCCAACTGGGCCATAGGGTCATGCTGGAGCGTCTCAGTCGCCAGCCGCGGCCACTGGACCTGCGGAAGACATTCCCCATCAATACGCCAAGCGAAGCGGTTGTTCCGTTCAGACCGTTTGGCTTGGTCGTGCGATCGCACGCTTCGGAAAGCCGTGGGTCAAACAGGGTGACCTCATGACCATTCCGGCTGAGGTGCCAGGCGGAACCGGCGCCAACGGCACCGGCACCGATGATGGCAACGGAGCGATTCAGCTCAGAGCCTCACTGGGAATAAAGGCCGAGTAGGCATCAAACCCAGATGCCACAGCGCTGTAGGCCTTTTGCATGCAGTTGGAATCCTGCAAACGGGCCGCCTCATCGAGGTCCGCGAGGGCATTTTTGAGGTTGGCGGCGAGTTTGGTCGCCTCCTTCTTCTGCGACCGATCGAGTCGCTGGTTGATGTAGAGCATCTCTCGACCGACTTCCTGCATCGGCCCGTGAATCATGTTGCGTGTGTAGGTCCAGTCGTCATTACTCACAAGACGAGCCAGTTCCGGTAACCGTTGCTCTGCAGCCTTGAATGCGGCAGCTTGACGGCGGATCACGGCGAGGTCAGCAGGCTTGAAGGAATCCGCGAAGGACGCTGCCGGCGTGATCAGGCCCAGTCCGAGGGCGATGCATAGGCAGAACGCAGCAACTTTTCGGAGGGCGTTCAGCATGGTGAAATGAAGATGTCGAGGGACTTTAACCAGCTCCGCTGCCGCGGGAGAATCTGTTTTTAAGAGCATTTCCGTGAGCTCCGCGACGATCATCCTTCAGCTGATCTGTCCGGATCGACCCGGATTGGTGAGCGAATTGGCGGGTTGGGTGGCTGCCAATGGCGGCAACATCCATCATGCCGATCACCACACTGATGCCGGAGCAGGTCTGTTTCTCAGTCGGATTGAATGGCAGCTTGATGGCTTCGGGATCCCACGGGAAGCCCTTCCCGCTGCAGCGAGTGCATTGGCGGAGCGTCTTGAGGGCCAGGCCGAGCTGCATTTCTCGGATGATTTACCTAAGGTCGCCATCCTCGTCAGTCGTCAGAGTCATTGCCTGTTCGATCTGCTCTGGCGCGTCCAGAGCGGTGAATTGCCAATGCAGGTGCCTCTGGTGATCTCCAATCACCCGGATCTGGAAGCACTGTGTTCCAGCTTTGGCGTTCGTTTCATCTGCGTTCCCACATCTCCTGATCACAAACAAGAGGCGGAGGAACGGATTCTTGGGTTGCTGGATGAAAACGGTGTCGAGCTGGCAGTTCTGGCCAAATACATGCAGGTTCTGAGCGGCGATTTCCTCAGTCGTTTTCCAATGGTGATCAACATTCACCATTCCTTTCTGCCGGCCTTCAAGGGAGCTCGGCCGTACCACCGCGCCTGGGAGCGGGGCGTCAAGCTCATCGGTGCCACGGCTCATTACGTGACCGAAGAACTGGATGACGGCCCGATCATTGAGCAGACCACTGTTCCTGTGAGTCACAGGGACGAGGTGGACGACCTGATCAGGAAAGGCCGTGACACCGAACGCATGGCACTGGCGCGAGCGTTGCGTCTTCACTTGCGGCGTCAAGTCATGGTGTATCGGGGCCGAACCGCCGTTTTCGCGTGATCAGCCGCGCTCCCCTTAGTGGTGGACCGGGTTGGCTGGCGTTCCAGGCGGGTTTGTTTTTGTTGCCGTCCAGCGCGTTGATGGCAGCGATTCCTCTGTTCGTGTCCTGCGTTGCGGGCAGTCGAGGCCGTCAACCCAGTCTTTGGCAGGACCGCTGGATGGTGCCACTGCTTCTTGCCTCGGTCCTGATGGTGATCGGTGCTTGCATGGCGGAGACCGGCGGCCTGGCTTGGGCTGGCCTCGCCAATTGGATTCCGTTCTTTTGGGGATTTTGGGCGTTTCGGCCGTTCCTGGACTGCGTTGAACGGAGGCAGCGCGCCGCTCGATGGCTGCTGGCTGGAACGGTGCCGGTGTTGGTGACCGGTTTCGGTCAAATGCTGTTTGGCTGGTCCGGTCCCTGGCAATGTCTGGGAGGTGCAATCATCTGGTTTCTCGGTCCGGGTGGTCAGCCCGAAGGTCGACTCTCCGGTTTGTTTGATTACGCCAACGTGGCTGGAGCTTGGCTCGGTGTGATCTGGCCCTTTGCGCTGGCTGCCGTGCTGCATCGTCGTGATGCCCGCTGGTGTCGAGCACTGGCGCTGCTTCTGTCAGCTTTGATCGTGGCTGCTGTGATCCTCACCCGTTCCCGCAATGCCATGGCCGCGTTGATGGTGGCGCTGCCCTGGGTGCTGGGGCCGTTGCAGTGGGGTTGGCTTTTTCCCCTGCTGCTCTTGGCGACTGCACCGATCTGGTTGATTGTCTGGCCCGGGGCACCCACGGGCTTGCAGCAGTGGGCGGCAGACCTCTTGCCAGACAGTGTTCGTCAACGGTTGCTTGAAAAGCAGGCCACTGGCAGCCTCACCAGGCTTGCTCAGTGGCGGTTTGGGCTGGATCTCATTGCCCAGCGTCCATGGTTGGGTTGGGGAGCAGCCGCATTCAGTGTTTTATATCCGATTCACGCTCAGAGGAAATGGCATGGCCATTCCCACAACCTCCCTCTGGAGTTAGGTGTGAGCCATGGTCTGCCCGTGACTGTTCTTGTGGTGAGCGTGGTGCTGGCGCTTCTCGTTTTGGCATTGCGTCAGGGGATCCTCCGGTCCGCGACGATGGACCGTGCCTGGTGGGCGGCCACGTTGGTGATGGTTGCTATGCACGCCAGCGATCTTCCGTTTTTCGACAGTCGCCTGAACATTCTCGGTTGGGTCTTGCTTGCTGGACTCTGCGGCTTCAACCAGGAGAGCTGGTCTGGTTCAGGGCTTGATCGTGATGCTCCCGCAGTTTTGCCGGAGTCAGCGGACCCCTGAGGTGGATCCAGGGCAAGGTGCAATTTTGATCCCATTCCTCATGGATCACCGTTGCCCACGGCGGGGGAGCGGGTAGATCCGGACCAGGGATCGGTTTCAGCTCGCCGTTTAAAGCGGCGCGGTAGGTCTTCTTCCAGCCACCCATGCTTTCGCGCCCCTCGCCAACGGCAGCGATGACCGGTGCAAGACGACGATCGCTGCGGGACAACAGAGCTTGAATCACGCTCCAGCCATAACTTTCCGGTCGGAACTCAATCCCTTTCGGTTTCAGTGTCTTGGCAAGGCGCTTCAGCCGTTTCTCCGCTTCGGGCCGCACCCCCTGCCATTGGAAGGGCGTTTGGGCTTTCGGTACAAACGTGCTCACACCAAGGGTGAAGCGCAGGCCACTGGTGTTTTTTTTCAGGGCCAGCAGCAGCTCGCCCGTTGCCTCGACATCATCGTCGGACTCCGTCGGCAGGCCGACCATGCCGTAGAGCTTCAGTCCGGAGAGGCCACCTTGTTTGGCGTGACGGGCCGCTGCATGGATGGCTTCCGTGGTCAGCTTTTTGTTCACCACCTCCCGTATCCGTTCACTTCCACTTTCGATCGCGATCGTGAGCGATCGACTACCGCGTTTGGCGAGAATTCGTCCCAGTTCTGGAGTCACTGTTGCGGCGCGCACGGAACTGACACTGATGCGGGTGTCATCAAACCGGTCCTGGTCGAGCCAATGGAGCAGATCGCTGAATTGCGGATGCTGGGTCACGGAGGCGCCGAGCAGGCCCAGCCTCCGCGTTGCGGTGAGTCCTTTTTCAACGGCAGGAATCAGTCCGTCATCAAGGGATGGGGTCCGGAAGGGCAGTGTCAAATAGCTCGCTAGGCAGAAGCGGCACAGTTCCGGACAGCTTCGCACCACCTCCACCATGTGGATGTCTGGCCAGGCGGCCTCCGGCGTCACCACCGTGGAGTGGCTGAGGGTGTTGCCACGCCAGGTCTGCTTCTCCACCAGCGCGGGAATCTCGGAGTTCAACGGTTCCACGGCCAGGAGACTCCCGTCGGCGTCGTAGCGGGGGGCATACAGCGATGGCACATAGACGCCCGGCACCTTGGCGAGTGTTTGCAGCCGTCTGGCTCGTGGCTCGTTCCTGCACCCTTGCAAGGCATCGATAAAAGCGGGGAGCAGCAGTTCGCCATCGCCGAGCAGCACTGCGTCAAAAAAGGGCGCGAGTGGTTCAGGGTTTGCTGTGAGCACAGGTCCGCCACCGAACACGATCGGGTCGTTGTCCTTGCGTTCCACGGCCCAGATGGGAATCCGTTGGTTGCGCAGCAGCTCCGGGAGCACCGGTCCATCCAGTTCCCAGCTGAGGGATAGACCGAAGAGGTCGCAATGGCGTGGCAGTGGATCACCCTGATCGGTGAACAAGCGGCGCACGTCCACATCGCTGCGACGTGCAAGGGTCGCCCAAATAATCTGATAGCCCAGGCTGGTGATCCCTACGGAATAGGTACTGGGGAAGGCCAGGACCGCCTGCAGGGCGTTGGGCTCCGGCAGGACCGGATCAAAGAGCAGAGTTTCCTGGTTCAGTGGTCTGGAGCTGTTGGAGGTGCGGGGGGTATGAAGGGCCGGCGATGGCGTTCCAGACGACGTTCAAGCGTTTCTTCCACGGCCAGTTCCATTCCCATCTGGCGCTCGTAGATCGAGTGTTGATTGAAGATCCGTGCCACAACGAAACTCATCAGGCATGCCACAAGGATTGGTTTGAGGATCAGAAGATCCTTGGTAAGGGCAAAGGCGAGGAACATTGCAGAGATCGGTGTGCGGGAGCATCCCGCCACAAAGGCACCCATGCCGGCGAACACATAGGTGGTGGGTGCATAGCCGGTGAGTGCTTCCATCCAGCCTCCACAGGCCAGACCGATCGATCCTCCAAGGGTGAGCATCGGCATGAACAGTCCACCCGGAGCGCCTGAGGCCGCTGCCAGACCAGTGCTGAAGAACAGCACCACGAAGCTGGTCATCGCTAGGGAGATATCAGCTGCGCCATCGGCAATCTGATGTTCAAGTTCTGAGGGGTTGTGAAAAGTGTTCGGCAGCGCGGCATACACGCAGCCGAGCACAAGACCGCACAGAGTCATGCGCAGGATCAGTCGGTCTCCGAACCAACGGTTGGCTTGCCGTTGCATTGTCAACACATAACGGCAGTAGAGCTCAGCCAGCAATCCGATCACAGCACCGAGCACGACCAAATAGATGACATCAACGGGTAGGAACCTGATCAGAGGTGTGTATTCCCGCTCCAGCTGGAAACCAAGGGTGCTGCTGAGGCCACCGGCGCTTGATCCCAATCCAAGGAAGCCAATGACATCTGCCCAGGTGTCTGCAGAAAACGTGGTGATGAGGACGAGCAGCAGCACCACCGGCCTTGCCGAATGCAGCAGCTCTTCAATCGCGTAGATAAAACCGCCGATCGGTGCGCTGAACACCGCAGCGATACCGGCGCCGCCGCCCGCGGCAACGATCACACGGCGGAAGGCCACAGGTGCCCGCAACCAGCGGGACATCTTCCAGGCTACGGACCCCCCCATTTGGACTGAAGGTCCCTCTGGACCAAGCGGAAATCCGCAACCGATGGCAATGATGCCGGCGACCAGTTTCACCAGTCCAACCCGTAATCCCATCGGCACGGACCGGTGCCGCAGAAAACCCATGATGTGGGTGATACCGGCACCGCCGGCGGCTGGAGCCAGGTTGGTGACCAGCCAGCCGGAGACCAGCCCTCCAAAGGCTCCAAGAGCGGGGAGAACGACCCAGGCCGGTAGGTCTTTGAGGAGGTCGAGTCGCCAATCCCGCAGCAGATTCATTCCGCTTTTGAACAGCAGCCCCGTGATCGCTGCACCCAGGCCCGTGAGGGCAAGGGCCAGAACCACCACCAGCCATTTCCGTTCCAGCAGCTTGCGAATGCTTCGGCTGGAGCCGAGGTGGTGACGACGTTGCTTGGGTTCGCTCAGAGAGGGCACGGTTTCGACTGAATGGCCTTTTGTCAGACTTCGGCGAGGACTTCGGCCTCTTGCTCCTCACTCACTACCCGGCCCTGGTCTTCAAATCCATCGATCTGATCAAAGTTGAGATACCGATACAGCTCGCTGGAAAGGGGGTCGATTTTCTCGGCGGCGATGGATCGGTAATCCTCTGGTGTGGGGATGCGACCCAGCAGAGCGCAGACCGCGGCCAGTTCAGCACTCCCCAGGTACACCTGGGCACCTTTGCCGAGGCGGTTGTTGAAATTACGGGTGCTGGTGGAAAACACGGTTGTGTCGTCGTCGACTCTGGCCTGATTACCCATGCAAAGGGAACAACCCGGCATCTCCATGCGGGAACCGGCCGCTTCGAAGGTGGAGTAGTACCCCTCATTCTTCAGCGTCTCCTCGTCCATGCGCGTGGGCGGGCAAACCCAGAGGCGTGCTTTGTTGCTGCCAGCTCCTTCAAGCACCTTCGCCGCAGCGCGGTAGTGGCCGATGTTGGTCATGCAAGAGCCGATGAACACCTCCTGGACGGCGTCACCAGCCACCTCGCTGAGCAGCTTCACGTTGTCCGGATCATTGGGACAGGCCACCACAGGTTCGGTGAGCTCATCCAGATTGATCTCTAGAACTTCGGCGTATTCGGCGTCAGCATCAGCGCTCAGCAGCTGGGGTTTGGCCAGCCAGTCCTCCATGCCTTTGATCCGGCGCGCCAGCGTTCGCGCATCGCTGTAGCCCCGGGCGATCATGTTTTTCAGCAACGCCACATTGCTGCGCAGATACTCGCTCACGGTCTCTACAGAGAGCTTGATCGTGCAACCGGCGCAGGAGCGCTCTGCACTGGCATCGGTGAGTTCAAAGGCCTGCTCTAGTTTCAGGTCGGGGAGACCCTCAATCTCCATGATTCGCCCGTTGAACAGATTTTTCTTGTTGGACTTTTCAACAGTGAGCAGGCCTTTTTGGATGGCCACCCAGGGGATCGCATTCACGACATCGCGGAGGGTGACCCCAGGCTGCAGAGACCCGCTGAAACGCACGAGCACAGACTCCGGCATGTCCAGGGGCATGGCACCGATGGCAGCTGCGAATGCCACCACTCCTGAACCACCCGGGAAGGAAATGCCGAGGGGGAATCGGGTGTGACTGTCGCCGCCCGTGCCGACTGTGTCTGGGAGCAGCATGCGGTTCAGCCAGCTGTGGATGATGCCGTCACCGGGGCGTAAAGCGACACCCCCTCTTTGAGCAAAGAAGTCCGGCAGATCCTTCTGGGTCTGAAGGTCCACTGGTTTCGGGTACGCAGCAGTGTGACAGAAGCTCTGCATTACCAGGTCGGAGGAGAAGCCCAGACAGGCGAGCTCTTTCATCTCATCCCTGGTCATCGGACCGGTGGTGTCCTGGGAGCCGACGGTGGTCATCAGCGGTTCGCAGCTGGTGCCGGGTCGTACCCCCACCAGTCCGCAGGCTTTGCCCACCATTTTTTGGGCCAGTGTGAAACCTTTGCCGGTATCCGCCGGTGCGCTGGGACGGATGAACAGATCCGTCGGATCAAGGCCAAGCTTGGCGCGCACTTTGTCTGTAAGCGCCCTCCCGATCATCAGGGGAATGCGTCCGCCGGCGCGCACCTCATCGCTGATCGTGGTGGGCTTGAGCTCGAACCGGCTCACCATGGCCCCGTCGCGTTCAATCGTTCCGGCGTGGGGGCGAATGGTGATGACATCTCCGGTCTTCAGTTCTGTGACGTCGCATTCGATCGGCAAGGCGCCGGAATCTTCAGCGGTGTTGAAGAAGATCGGGGCGATCTTGCCGCCGAGAATCACGCCGCCAGCTCGCTTGTTAGGGACGAAAGGGATGTCATCGCCGGTGTGCCACAGCACGGAATTGATGGCGCTCTTCCGGGAGCTGCCTGTGCCTACCACATCTCCCACGTAGGCGACTGGATATCCCTTCTGTTTAAGGGCCGCGATAGTTACTAGGCCTTCCGGGTCACGGGTCTCCAGCATCGCCAGAGCGTGGAGAGGAATGTCCGGTCGAGTGGTGGCGTGGGTCGCAGGGGAAAGATCATCGGTATTGGTTTCACCATCCACCTTGAACACCGTCACGGTGATTTCAGTGGCGAGCTCGGGCCGACAGGTGAACCATTCGGCTGCAGCCCAGCTGTCCACGACCTGTTGGGCAAAGCGGTTGCTTGCTGCCAGGTCCATCACTTCGTTAAAAGCGTCATACACCAACAGCGTTTTGCTAAGAGCATTTGCAGCACTGCTCGCCAGCTGCTCATCTCCGCTCTGAAGCAGCTCGATCAGTGCGGCCACGTTGTATCCACCCACCATCGTGCCAAGCAGTCGGACAGCGTCCAGAGGCGTCACGAGGGGGCTGCTCACCTCACCTTGTGCGACGGCGCTGAGCCATGTTGCTTTGACATAAGCCGCTTCATCCACGCCAGGCGGAATCCTTTCGCTCAGAAGGTTCAGGAGCACATCCTCTTCACCTGCGGGAGGGTTTTGCAGCAAGTCCGTCAGGCTTTTGGTCTGCTCAGGATTGAGTGGCAGTGGGGGAATGCCCTGGGCTTCCCGATCGGCGGCCAGCTCGCGGTAGGCGCTCAGCATTGCGAAGGAGTGCAGGAGGGCAGATGACCATTCTTCACGGAGGAGGTCCTGAACTTTTGTTCAGAGGTGCGTAGCCTTATCAGAACTGTTTGGTGTGGACATGGCCACCACCTCCGATCTTCATGTGGTGGAGACCCGTCCTCTGATTGCGCCGGCTGTTCTGCATGGCGAATTGCCGATCGACGCTGCCGCAATGCGCACTGTTGCTAGCGCGAGGCAACGCATCCAAGCGATTCTTCGTGGTGAGGACCAGCGATTGCTGGTCATCGTCGGTCCTTGCTCTGTGCATGACGTGGAGGCGGCAAGGGATTACGCCCGGCAGCTGGCGCCTTTGCGGGAGGCCTACCGCGATGAACTTGAAGTGGTGATGAGGGTTTACTTCGAGAAGCCTCGGACCACCGTCGGATGGAAGGGCTTGATTAATGACCCTCATCTTGATGGCTCCTACGACATCAACACAGGCTTGCGCAGGGCTCGCAAACTCCTGTTTGATCTGGCCTGTGAAGGGATGCCTGCCGCAACTGAACTTCTCGATCCTGTCGTTCCGCAGTACATCGCCGATCTGATCAGCTGGACGGCGATCGGTGCTCGCACCACCGAGAGCCAAACCCACCGAGAAATGGCTTCTGGGTTGTCGATGCCGATCGGTTACAAAAACAGCACGGACGGAAGCGCCACCATTGCCATCAACGCCATGCAGGCGGCGTCGAAGCCGCATCATTTCCTGGGTATCAATCGTGAGGGTCACGCCTCAATCGTCAGTACCACAGGCAACCCCCATGGCCATCTTGTTCTGCGTGGCGGTAACAGAGGTTCCAACTATCACCTGGAAGCGGTTCACGCTGCAGCGGCTGAACTCAGTCAAGCTGGCCTGAAGGACCGTCTGATGGTTGATTGCAGCCATGCCAATTCCAACAAGGACTTCCGCCGCCAGTCCGATGTGCTGAAAGCCGTTGCAGATCAGCTTCGTGCAGGTTCCGCCTACGTGATGGGAGTGATGATCGAAAGTCATTTGGTTGAAGGTAATCAGAAACTCAATGCGAATTTGTCTCAACTGACCTATGGCCAGAGCATTACTGATGCTTGCATCAGCATCCAAACCACGGCCAAACTTTTAAGCGAGTTAGCCAAGGCTGTTGCTGGGCGAAAGGTCGTGGCTGTTTGAATTCGATGATCAGCTGAACTCTTTGATTTTTTGATTCGTGGGATCGGTTGCTTGAAGTGTTTTTGTTGAAAACGTCCCCTCTGATTTAATTAGTATTTCGTAAATTTTGATTCTTTTGTGATTAATCTTCATTGGCTTAAATTCCTGGAAAATGATTTTATTTGAGGTGCCGATTTCTGAGAAACAGTGTATGTTTTGTCGTTTGAATTTTGATCGTCAAGCGCTTTATTCATGATCGTTAGGTTAGCATCCCTTTAAATGAATTTCATTGATTGATGTCGCGATGGCTTGTCAAGCCATATCGTCTTTTTTTTCTCTAGCAGTCAAATAGACATGTTACTGGGTAAATATGATAGATTTTATAGACATAGTGGTTTTACATGGCTTCCCTGAAATTAGTTGCTATTGCTAAGGACGAAGCCGCCTATTTGCCGGAATGGATTTACCACCATCTAAGAATTGGCTTTGATGAAATTGATGTTTATTTGAATGGTATTACTGATAATAGCTTTAAGGTTATGCGGCGCATTTGCGCTCGACATAGTAACGTAAATTTTTACAATGCAGACTCTTTGGTTGGAATCAGTAATCGGGCGAAGCGTTCTTTTCAACACGTTATTTACCGCTTTGCATGGAAGACTGAACAGTCAAAAAGAAATTTTTCTCACTTAGCTTTTTTGGATATCGATGAATATCTTCTTTCTGAATCTTTTGATCAGAATGTCAAAAAAATGTTCCGTTCGGCAGGGCAGTTTGACGTTCTTTCTAATCTCTGGTATTCAGACTTGCCTGGAAAAGTTGAGCCATTCTCCCGTTTTTTTGTAGACTCTTTGGAGCTTCAGAAGATGTCGGTTGTTAAGTCTGTCGGCCGTTTAAGCTCTAATCTTGGCAGTCCAATGGTTCATAATTTTACTGGAATCAAGCGTAAGCCTCATAAAATTAAATCAGTTCTAAGTAATGGAGCAACAATACAATACTCAGCCCTTGGAAAGCGTCTGAGTGATCATGATGTTGAACGTTGTGCTTCAACGATTGAGCCTTGGTTCGTGTTCCATCGAATTTACCGTAGCCATCTTGAATATTGTGCAAGTTTGATGCGAGGGCGCAAGCATCGTGCCAACGATGCACCAATCAAAGACAATCGGTTTGGTTATGTCCGCCGGCAAGGTTCGCGTCAAGCAATTGGAACAACTTTTCGTCATCAAATCTCATCTGAGAAGAATAGTCATTATCAACGAGGGTTTGAAAAGTTTCTTGATGAATGTAATCTTGAAAATCAGCTGGAAGTTGGTCGTGAGTCTGTTCGTAAAAAATTTAGAGCTTTGGAAGCTCTTCTCCAGGAGCAACCTGACATTATTGATCGCTACAGCAATGTTTTCAATGGAACAGTGTTTGAAAAGAAGGCGAGTAGTTGATCGCTGTTTGCTGCAAGACTAAACATTAGAGCTGTCATTATTGGAACTGTGAGATTGTCGATTCCATAAACACTCCATTGTTCAAGGAAGGTAACGATAAGACTGACCAGCAAAGCGAACCTGATTGGAAGTACATTTCCTGTGAGATGTGAGACAGTCATCAGGATGAGAAATGTACTCAAGAGCATTGTTGTTGTTCCAGCCAGTGACTTTGTTTGGTCATTAAATCTCCATGTTGGTGATTGGACCCCCTTTCCGATCAAGCCAGCCAAGCCATCTGATATGGCCATCACCAGAGAGCCAGCAATCATTGCCACAGGATCTGGATTCCAGAAAATCAAAATCAAAGTGCTGATCGAAGTGCAATAGAAAATTGTTCCGTAAGTTTTTCTGTCTACATCTTCAATCAGTCCAAGCCATTTCCTCTGGTAGTTCAACAGCACCAAGCCCATAGCAAGAAGAGCTGCTGTTAAAGCGATCCAGCGAGGAAGTTGCAGCCAATAGGAGATTGGCAATAGTAGTCCGCAACCGATATGAATGACTTTGCGTGAAAGTTCATGGGAGTGTTCCCACTTGGATCCGATCCAGCCAGCCAGAGTGATCAAACATCCGAGGTATAGCCCCAGGACCGTCAGAGTGACTGCGACTGGCAAGACGGTTTAAGCAGCTTGCTGCTGGTTGGTCATTGTTCTCAGCTTGAGAATCGCTTTTGACTCCAGTTGGCGAACCCGTTCTCGAGACACATTGATCTGTCGACCAATTTCCGCAAGGGTTAAAGGCTCTTCGCCATCCAGGCCAAACCGCAACCGAAGAATCTTTTGTTCCCGTTCATTCAGTTGAGCCAACCAGCCACCAAGATGTTCTTTTTGGATGCTTCGATCCATTCCTTCCATCGGTTCTTCACCGTTGGGGTCTGGAATCAGTTCTCCAAGGGTGCTTCTGTCTTCATCTCCACGTGCGTGAGCATCAAGTGATGCACAAGGTGCGCTTTGTGAGATGAGATCCTCGAGTTCACGTAGTTCGATGCCCATGGCACTCGCCAGTTCAAGCCGGTTGGGCTGACGCCCGAAACGGTGCGAGAGTTCTCGGGAGATGCGACGCATCTTTGATAGCTTTTCACTGATATGAATAGGCAGTCGAATCGTTCGTGCACTGTTATCAATGGCACGGGTCATGCCCTGACGAATCCACCAATAGGCGTAGGTGGAAAACTTATATCCCATTGCTGGATCAAATTTGTCAACAGCACGCTCCAGCCCAATGGCACCTTCTTGCACGAGATCAAGCAGCTCTAATCCTTGGTTCTGATATTTCTTTGCGACACTTACAACCAGCCGTAAATTGGCAGCCATCATTCTGTCGCGAGCTCTTTTGCCCATCCGTATTTTATGTTTATCTCGGATTGTTAATTCTTCAGCGGGCCCTTGCTGAAGTTCTTTCATCGCTTGAACGTGATGAGCCAACTCAATTTCTTCAGCCGGAGTTAGGAGCGGAACGCGACCAATACTGCTGAGGTAATAACCAATTGAGTCGGTTGCAAGCCTGCCGTTTTGGCGCGAAGTTGAGCGCCGTGCCGTTGAAGGCAGAGCAGGTTGCTTCCGACCGCCTTTAGCGGCTGAGCCGGAAGACTCCAGAGGGATCCCCATCACCCTGGTCTCCTGAATGAATTTGGGCTGAACTTAGCACCGCATTTGCTGAACAACTGTTGCGAATCCGAAGATTTTCAGGAGTCGAACAGGGTGGAGTTTTCTTCAAGAAGATTTTGATATTTGCTCTGCGTGGGGAAGAGATACGCGCTACACGTTTCCGTATCAGTCAATACATGAAAACACCTTGGATCCCTCCCCCTTTGGCTAAGTGGCAGGGATGCCCTTCCGCCATAGGTCAATCAGTTCAACCTGGGAGTTGCATTCCTGTTCGCCTTTCTTTGGATGGCGTTGAACGAAGCTACCGTCGCTTTGCATGTCCCATGCGCCTCGATTGTCTCTCATATAGAGATCGAGTAAGCGCTCGAGCTTCTTGCGTAGTGCCGGTTCTTCAACCGGTGAAACTGCTTCGACCCTCCGATCGAGGTTGCGGGGCATCCAGTCGGCGCTGCCAATGTAGGCTTCAGGTGTGCCTCCATTGGCGAACCAAAATACTCTTGAGTGCTCTAGAAACTGACCAATAATGCTCGTCACTCTTATGTTTTCGCTAAGGCCTTTTTTACCTGGATAAAGGCTGCACATCCCACGGATAATTAAGTCGATCTTGACGCCTGCCTGGGAAGCCTCGTAAAGCAGGGCGATGATCTCAGGGTCCACCAATGAGTTCATCTTGGCTTTGATTTGGCCTTGCCGTCCTTGCTGAGCGTGCTCAATTTCGCGTCGAATCAGCGCTTCTGTGCCCTTTCTCAACGTTACAGGCGCGACGAGAAGACGCCTGAAGCTTTGTTGTTTGGAAAAGCCAGTCAGATAATTGAAGAGCTCAACAAGATCTTGTCCAAGTTCTGGTCGGCTCGAGAGCAACCCGAGATCGGTGTAAAGTTTTGATGTTTTGGAATTGTAGTTTCCAGTCCCAATGTGTACGTAGCTTTTTAGTTTGGAGCTTTCTTTTCGTACAACGAGGACAATTTTTGTATGTGTTTTCAGTCCAAGAACCCCATAGATCACATGAACACCAGCTCGTTCTAGGTGACGAGCCCATTGAATATTATTGTCCTCATCAAAACGTGCTTTCAGCTCCACGAGTGCCATCACCTGCTTTCCGTTCTCGGCAGCACGAATCAGCGCCTCAATAATCGGTGAATCTTTGGATGTTCGATAAAGAGTCATCTTGATCGCGATCGCTTTTGGATCATCAGCAGCCTGATTGATGAATTCTTCTACTGATGTTGAGAACAACTCATAGGGATGGTGAAGAAGAATGTCTTGTTCGCGAATGACTGAAAAGATTGTTTCGAATTCTTCTTGTTTGACAGATCCTTCTTCGATCAGGTGTTGTTGTGTGCGGGCCAATGCCGCAGGCGTTTGTCCGCTGTGCGATTTGCTTTTCAGTTTCGGAAGGGGCAGGCCCGCCAGCCAGAACAAATCATCCAAACCCAGTGGGCCGTTGATGCGGTAAACATCCTCTTCTTCAACGGTCATGCCCGTCATCAACATTTCGACCACGTTTTCTGGCATATCTTTTGGAACTTCGAGTCGAACCACTTCGCCGCCCACGCGTCGTTTTCTTAATCCCTGCTCGAGTGCCAGCATCAGATCGTCGGCTTCAAGATCACGTAGTTCCAGATCTGCGTCGCGGGTGACACGGAAGAAGTAATGCCCTTCAACCGTCATGCCAGGAAATAGTGAGTCGAGGTTGTAGGCAATCGACTGCTCCAGAGGAATCGCGGTATGGATTGGTGCCGGATTGTTGTCACTGAGATCTTCCGGGATCGCGATGAATCGCGGTAGATTTTTTTGAGGTACTTTGACGCGTGCGAACTGCCGTTGTCCTGTGTCTGGATCGTGGATCACGGCTGCAACATTCAGGCTCAGATTGCTTACAAAAGGAAAAGGATGGGCTGGATCCACTGCCAAGGGTGTGAGAACTGGAAAGATCGATGTCGTGAAGTAAGCGTCGATCCATTCCTTTTGTCGGGAGTTCAGCTGTTCGTAGTCAAGAAGTTGAACGCCGTGATTTAGAAGGCTTTCTTTGAGAGTCCTTCCGTAATGGTCTTGTTGTTTTTCCAGGAGCGGAATCAATTCTTCCCGAATGTTGAGCAGTTGTTCAAAAGGTGTTTTTCCGTCTTCACTCGACGCGGTGATCCCTGCTTCCACCTGGGATTTCAAGGATGCAACCCGCACCATGAAAAATTCATCGAGATTGTTGCTGAAAATGGCGCTGAATTTGGCCTGATCCAACAACGGAGTGCGCTCATCGAGCGCCTGGGCGAGGACCCGTTCGTTAAAGGCGATCCAACTCAGTTCGCGATTGATGTATTGATCCGGGCTTGTGACGTCAGCGCTCATGGCTTCAGCTGAAGGCGTTGCGGCGTCTTATGAAACGTAGCAACTGCCACTAAGCCCGTGATGCAGTCCTGGCGACAAGGCCCATGACAATCACCAGGATCAGGGCTGCTCCTATGAAGGGGCTTGTTGGATCAATGCTGTCGTAAGCGAGACCAGCCAGTGGTGGTCCAAGAAAACTTCCCAGGCTTTGCAATGCCTGAAGGTTGCCGAGAGCAGTTCCTTGGCCTCGATTGCCAAGACGTCTCGAAACTAGGCTGCGGAGGTTGGGTGTGACCAAGCCGGTTCCCAAGGCGAGCAGGCTCACGGAGATGAGCACACTGCCAACCCGGTCGGATGCACCGATGCCTGGGATCAGTAGGCAACCGACCATGACCAGCCCCAGGCCGAGCATCGTCAGCCGCCATTCGCCGAACCGTTTGACCAGTGGGCCTATTAGCCCTCCCTGAACCACGGTGGCCACGATGCCCACAACCAGGAAAGCGGATGTTGCGAGCTCAGGTCCCCAGCCGAATCGCTGTTTGAAATAGAGCACCAAGATGGCTGTGAAGCCGTTGAAGGCGAGGAAGAACAGAAAGAAACCCGCGGCGAGTTGGCCAATGCTGCCGTCAGCGATCACCGCTCCGATCCGCGCGAAAGGGTTGAGTTCGCGGCTGATTGAACTGCCGCTGCGTGCCTGAAGTGGATGGGTTTCCGGCAGCAGGCACACAACCACAAGCAGATTGATGATGGCGAAGCCTGTGGCCACCCAGACCGGCAGGTCGATCGAGAAGGTCGCCAGCCAGCCACCAATGCCAGGGCCAAGAATGAAGCCGACGCCGAAGGCCACTCCGATCAACCCGAACGCTCGTGCCCGTTGCTCCGGGGGGCTGATGTCAGCCAGCACGGCTGCTGCAGTAGCGGCGGTTCCGCCACTGATTCCGTCGATGATGCGCGCCGTGAACAGCAGCACCAAAGGCAGAACGGCTCCGTTCGGCCAGGGCAAACTCATCGTGAGTGCGAACAGACCGAGCCCCAGCACCGACCCGCTCACACAGATGGCGATCACAGGTCGGCGCCCATGACGATCGCTCAGGGCTCCGATCAGTGGAGTGACCAGAAACTGGGCCAGGGCATAACTGCCCGCCAGGAGCCCAAGCGTTCGACCATCTGGTGCGAACTGCGCCAGAAGGAATGGCAGCAGTGGGAAGACAATGCTTTCGCTCAGCCGATCGTTCAGCAGCGTTAGAAAGGCGCTCAGCAGAGTGGGGAACCGGAAGCGCTGCAAAGCGGGGCGAGTATCGATCGATCACACACTCCCACAGGCTCTGGTCATGGTCCTGCGTCCGATTCGTTCCAGCGACCATCCCCTCTTACGGGAGATCTATGCCGACGCGGTTGAAAGCCAGGCAGGGGTGCTTTACACCCCAGAGCAGGTGAGAGCTTGGGCGGCACTGGCTTGGTTGCCGGGGGTTCTCGATCGCTCGTTTCATGAGGGACGTGGCTGGATCAGCGGTCGGGACGAGGCGTTTGCCATTCGTTATCCAAAGGCTCGTCTGGCGCTGCTGTACTGCCGCGGATGTGCCGCTCGTCAGGGCCATGGATCCATTCTCCTGGAACAGATCGAGCGGGATGCCAGAGATCACGGTATTGAGCGTCTCTCAACGGAGGCCAGTGCCATGAGTCGCCCTTTGCTGATAGGTAGGGGCTGGCAATTGATCGCCCCGGAGACCATTGAAATCGCTGGGGTGAGCTTTGTGCGTTATCGAATGGAGAAGGTGCTGCGCCAGCTGCGGAGTTGATCCAGCACGGCACGGGCTGCTCCGCTTTGGATCAAGGATTCCGCAGAGTTGATTCCGGATGCCAAATCGCTGGCCTGCCCGCTGAGCCAGAGGTACGCCCCTGCGTTCCAGCGGGTGGCACTGCAGAGAGGCCCTTTGTTGTCCAACGCATTTTCAGCTTGTTCGGTCCAAGTCTCCAGATTTGTCCATTCCACATCCTTTTCGTGGCAGCCATGGTCTCGAGGGTGAAGGATCTTCCGTTCGGGGATGCCATCGGTCACGGTTGCTGTGATGCAGGCTCGTCCGATCGGAAGATCTGTACCGCCTTCCAGCCCTTTGACGGTGACCAGATTGGTTTCACCTGCCTGATGCAGGGCATCCCAGGCTCGACTCTCTGTAGGGGGATGGACAAAGCCACTCACCAGCAGATGCTCACCTTGATGAGCAGTCCAGAGGAGCTCCAGGCTGGCAACTGGTGGACGTTTTCCTAGGTCTTCCCGGTAACTGATCAGGCTTTCCGCGAGCGGAAAATGCTCGGGTTGGTGCAACAAAGCAAAACCATGGGCCTCGAAGCCCTTTTGAACGTCTTCGATCGCTACTCCTGACAGATCGAGGCCAAGGGTCTTGAAGAGTTCCTGAGCTGTGACTCCGTATTTGATCGGCATACGGGAGCCACCTTGCAGGACCACCGGTTGCCCTGCTGCGAGAAGAACGAGCGCGGTGAGGGGATAGATGGGTGCTGTGCGTGTTCGGCCGTCAAACGGCATGCCAAAACACACTGGAGGAGTGGCACCTGCCGCAGATTTCAGAACCGGACCCAAGTCGCGGTATGTGTCGAGCATCCCGGCGAGCTCCTGGGGTTCTGGCCGCCGGATGCGATGGGCAATCAGGAAGGCTCCGATTTGAGCAGGAGTGGCCTCTTCGTGAAGGATGAGCTCAAGAGCATCAGCGGCTTCTAGCCGTGACAAACCCCGGCTGGTGTGTTCGCCACTGCCAACCTTGCGGAGATGCTGTTTGAAGCGCTCCTTCCCTGTTGGCGGGCTGAGAGTCACGGCGACCTGAGTCACTTAGGCGGATGTTCAGCAGCAAGCGGTACTGCTGAGTAACAATTTTTACACCTTAATTTAACTGTTAGCGCAGACGTCCAGACCCTTCAGGGTTCCGTGACGGGGATGGTGAGGATGATGCCGTCCTTCGGCGTAGTAGAGACGTTCTCGGAGTAGTGAATTATCTGGACGCCAGCTGCACAAGACACGAGCCATCAAAGTCATAAATTTTTGTAGCATCGATTGCATTTTTGTGCATTAATTGTTTTTCACTTATTTCAGCATTTGTGGTAATTGCGTGCAGTTGCAACTGCTGCTGAAAAACGACGCGTAAGCAGTGAATTTCGTAGCTGTTGCTTCAATTTGTTCTCCTGGATTGCGAGAGCTTCGAATTACTGCTTTAAAAGGCAGTTTTTCACCAACCAGCTAAAACACCAAACATCATGAATGTTACGGCAACTCTTATGGCAGCAAAGAAAGCCAAAGGTATGAGTTTCGCTGACTTAGAATCAGCGCTTGGGCTTGACGAGGTTTGGATTGCCTCTTTGTTTTACGGTCAGGCCACGGCATCAAAAGAGGAGGCTGATAAACTTGCTGAATTGCTATCTCTTGAACCAGATGTAACTGCAGCAATTCAAGAATTTCCCACTAAGGGAAGTTTGGATCCTGTCATTCCGACTGACCCGCTTATCTATCGCTTTTATGAGATCATGCAGGTTTACGGGATGCCAATGAAAGATGTAATTCAAGAAAAGTTCGGAGATGGCATTATGAGCGCAATTGACTTTACCTTGGACGTTGAAAAAATTGAGGATCCCAAAGGGGATCGAGTTTCGATCACGATGTGTGGCAAGTTCCTACCCTATAAAAAGTGGTAATTAATTTCTTATGTAATAGGAGTTGACGATTAGATGTTTGATCTGGGGGGAACCCCAGATTTTTAATTTCGAAATTGTTGTCCTAGTTGTTTCAATGCTTGCTCGCGACGTTCACCTTCAGGCAAGCTTTTGCTTAATTCTAAAAGACATTTTTGGCTTGTTGGCGTAGCTATGCAGCCCAATGCCAGTAAAGCAGCTTTAGCGAGAGCATCTGAACCGTGTAGGCTAATTGCTGTCAAGCGTTCTGAGATGATAGATCCATCTCGGCGTTGTAAGAGTCTGACTGCAGCAATCGCCACTGCATCTCGAAAATCTGCGAGCGGTTCTTCACAGAGTTGCAGCAATTGGCTATCGCTCAAGAGATGGGCACGGAAGGTGAGCATTTGGAGTCCTGCAAGTCTTCTCTTGTGGGACGGATGGACCAGACTTTCTTCCACAATTGATTGGGGGACATCAGCTCCCCAGCAGCCAAGTGCTTCAAGAGCTGTAAGGACAATAGTTTCATCCTTTGCTTTCAGTTGGCTTAAAAGCCAATCACGCGCATTTGGTTGATGGCAAAGGCCTGCTGATAATATAAGTTCCTGTTTAGGACCATGTTGATCAATTAGTTTTTTGATGTGAGGCCATCCTAGTTCTGCAAGCATTCCTAGCTTTTCACAAACCGCAAGCCTCAAATCAATAGAAAGGCTGGGAGAGTAAATCTCTCCCAGCCAAAATGGGTCTAATGGTTTACGCCTTGATTGTGACAAACTCTCCCACAGGGAAGCTTCTTCAGAAGGCTTCAAAATGCTGCCTCAGCGAGCACCAAGTTCTGCAGCGAGTTCGCGCTCAAGTTTTTCATCATGTTCTGGAGGAAGTACATTCTCCATTTTGGTGCGATGTGTACTGTAAAACAGCATACCAATGAAGACCATCCCACCGATGATGTTTCCAATTGTAACTGGGAAAAAGTTCCAGAAGATGCATTTCCAGAAGGGCACTCCAGAACCAAGCAGGGGTCCTGCTGTATGCAGAAACTGATTGACAACAATGTGTTCCATGCCCATCGATTGGAAAGCCGTGATTGGCAGCCAACAAGCAAGAATTTTCCCTGGGACACTTTTACTGACCAACGCCATTGTCACTCCAAGGCATACAAGCCAGTTAGCGATCACACCGCGAACAATGGCAAGAAAGAAGCCAAGCCCTGCAAGATTTTCGTATTTGACAATGACATTGGCTTTGTTTAAAGCAATGATTTTTGCAGCTACCTGTTGCCACATACCTCCTCCATCAGCTGCTGAAGCAGGATCCACTGTTCCACCACTTGTAAGGCTGATGGCCATTAAGCCCGCTGCAACAGCAGTGCCAATCCAATTGCCGAACCATACCCAAGCCCAGTTTCTCCACGTCGCTTTCCAAGTGGTCTTGCCCGCCCATGTCGCCATCGGTAGAAGTGCAAAGTTACCGGTGACCAGCTCCATGCCAAACAGCACGATGCTTGCGAAGCCGAAGGGGAAGAGGAAAGAACCAAGCCAAGGGTTTTTGCTGGTGAGACCTACTGTCAGAGCAAGAATGACAGCAAGGCCAAGGATTGCCCCTGAATAAAAACCTCGCAGTAGTAAGTCTTTGACGCTGACAGTAGCTTTCTTGCCACCGGCACCAATCATGCCATCGACAAGTTCATTGGGAAGAACGTAATCCATCGGTTGTATTGGAAATGTTGAAGTAAAGGACGGAATCAGGTCGGAGCCTCAGCTTCGAGTGTTAAAAACGGATCAGCCCGACCTCTGGGGCTCAAGTAGTTGACAGTGGGAGAAAAAGCACTTTGGTGAATAGCCATCACAAAGGAATGTGGTTGGTCGGGTTTTGTAGATCCGTGGCTTCAAAACGAAGCGCCACGAATTCAAAATTTTTACGTGTAATTTAATTGCTTATATGATTCATGAATCGAGAGAAGAAGTCAGTACCACCTTCATTTCCTAAGCTTGGTTTCGATTTTATTTTGGCATCAAATTTTTCAAGAAGTAAACCCTTAAGAACTGAATGGATGTCTTCGGCAGGAATTGCTTTGTGAAGAAGGGATCCCATCATTGGATTTGATCCTTGCGAGCCTCCAATAGTGATCTTATAACCTTCACCCATAACACCTTCACTGTTTTTAGCCTTTGTACCAGTTAAACCAATTGACCCCATATCTGCTTGTCCACAATTGTTTGGACAACCAGTCCAATGAATTTTCACATGTTTTGGCAACTCAAGCTCGGAGTCAAGTTTTTCAGCAACTAAAAGCGCCTGATCTTTAGTATTGGTGAGAGCAAATCCACAGTATGTGTTGCCTGTGCAAGAAACAGTCCCCGCTGATATTGCTTGGGGATGAAGTGGAAAACGTTTGAGGAGTGGATCAACTTTAAAAGATTCTAGTTTTTGTTCGGGTATTCCTACAATGATAGCATTCTGTTCTTCTGTCAATCTTACTTCACCGGAACCATAATGTAAGCTTGCTGTTGCTAGATCTTGCAGATCTTCAGCTTTAAGTCGACCGACTGGTACGTGAAGGCCTGCAAAAAATTGACCTTCTTGTTTTTGAGGATGAATTCCATAATGTGAACGAGGCTGATCGTCGAAAATTGATCCTGGATCAGGGGTAAGAGGGCCGAAGCGCTCTTCAACCATTGACCTAAAACTTTCAAGGCCTATGTTGTCCAAATATAATCTAAACCTTCCTTTAGGACGTTTATCTCGTTCACCATTATCGCGCCAAATCTTGATAACTACTTCAGTGATTTCGCAGATTTGGTTTGGTTTAACCCAAGCATTTAGTGGGATGGCATAGGCGTTCAATTGAGAGGATAGAACTCCTGCAATCCAAACACTGAACCCCATTACACCATCCAATTCAACCGGGTGGAAAATAATATCATTATGCAGTAAAAAATTATCTTTGGCGCCGGCAACAGCGGTATTCCATTTCCTTGGCAAATTAGAAAATTCGGGATTGCCCTCGCAATTGTTAGTTAGAAAATTCTGTAGCTCGGTCGTATATGGGCGGGTGTCTATTATTTCATGGGGATCAATTCCTGCGAGGGGATTGCCTGTGACATTACGAGGGTTGTCAAAACCTGACTGTATTGTACTTAAACCAGCCTCTTTAAGTCGTTTAAGAATTTCAGGTAAATCACCTAATAAGACACCCCTTAGTTGTAAATTTTGTCGAGTAGTAATGTCACAGCTTCCGTTATCACCGTAACGTTCAACTATCGATGCAATTACTCGAAGTTGCATCGATGTGACCACCCCATTTGGAATTCTCAGGCGGAGCATAAACTTCCCAGGTGTTTTTGGGCGCCAAAACATTCCGTACCATTTAAGGCGTAGCTGTAAATCTGTTTCATCAACTTCTTCCCAGCCGATTTCAGCAAATTTTTCAATCTCACTACCAACAAGCAAGCCGTCTTTGGCAGCTTTGTTTTTTTCTATTTTGTTGAGTTTTTTGCCTTCTAAGTAAGGTCTTGATGAAGCGCTGGTAGTCATGTGAAGATTGAGGAAATATTTATTTGATTGCTCAGCAACGAATAAGCAATCAAAATAATGGGGACTAACAGCGTTTCAAAAAAGAAGGAACGCTGTCTTCTTTTTACAGGTCATGACAACTTTTTATTGGTAGCAAAAAGAACAGTTTTCGAAATTGCTCTCAGCCCGGGCTGGCGTTGCCGTTTTTGTTGTCGCTGCTACATCTTGTGTGCGAGACGAACGCCTAAAAGTCACTTTCACGTGAGTCAATATTGGCGTCCAATCTCGCCAACCATGCGCACGGCGCCTTGTCGGATCATTTGCCAAACCCGCTTCATTGCAGCAAAGTCTCGGTCCAGCTCGCTTTGGAAACGCGGCTCGCGAGATCTGGCCGACTTGCTCTCCAGTCGATGACGACGGGAATAACGGCGATGAGGCATGAGTCGTTTAGACGACAGAATTCAACTATGAGATCAGCTGCGACGGCCTCTGATCCGTGGCCATTGTTACGGAAACAGGTCTCCCATCAGGGTTGTCGTGCTCTTCGTCTTGTTGTTCATGGTCGTCCAGGGGGCATCGTTCCGGACTGCCTGCTTGACGTTGCCGAGACGCTTGCGCTGGTTCGTGCGTCGCCTGTTCAGCTGGATGCTCTCACCTCCGGTTCCGATTTTTCCTCTCCATTGCAGTCCTCCTGGCTGATTCCACTGTTTCTGCTGCCCGGATCCCATGTTCGTCATGACATCCCTTCGATCCGCCGAACAATCCGCAGTCGTGGGGAAGACGTGACCTCACTGCCTTTTCTCGGTGCATGGCCCCTCTGGTGGGACCTTGTCGGAA